>NZ_JBSKJQ010000003.1:0-396924 GCF_053709655.1 Enterobacter sp. UPMP2060 | reverse complement strand
GGTTGCCGTCAGCACCGGATTGCTGCAGAACATGAGCCGTGACGAAGCCGAAGCGGTTATTGCCCACGAAATCAGCCATATCGCCAACGGTGACATGGTGACCATGACCCTGATTCAGGGCGTGGTGAACACCTTCGTGATCTTCATCTCCCGTATTCTGGCGCAGATCGCGGCAGGCTTTATGGGCGGCAACCGTGACGAAGGTGAAGAGAGCAACGGCAACCCGCTGATCTACTTCGCCGTTTCGATGGTTCTGGAACTGGTATTCGGTATTCTGGCCAGCATCATCACCATGTGGTTCTCCCGCCACCGTGAATTCCACGCGGATGCCGGCTCGGCGAAGCTGGTTGGTCGTGAGAAGATGATTGCCGCGCTGCAGCGCCTGAAAACCAGCTACGAGCCGCAGGAAGCGAACAGCATGATGGCCTTCTGCATTAACGGTAAATCCAAATCGCTGAGCGAGCTGTTTATGTCTCACCCGCCGCTGGATAAACGTATCGAAGCGCTGCGCAGTGGGGAATACCTGAAGTAACGCTAAGAACCCTAATAAGCCGGGCAGGAGAACACACCGCCCGGCTTTTTTTATGCCTGAACTTTGGGCTGGGTCACCCGCAGGCCGCTGACGACCGCCGCGAGGGAAGCAAGGGCTCCCGCGGTGAGAAGCGCAACGTGGTTGCCGTTTTGTCCGACGAGGTTAAACATCAGGGCGACCAGCGCTGCGCCGCTGCTTTGTCCCAGAAGGCGCGCGGTCCCCAGCATGCCGCTGGCACCACCGCTGCGATGGCGCGGCGCGGAGGTGATAATGGTGTGATTGTTAGGGGACTGGAACAGGCCAAACCCTGCGCCGCACAGGATCATGCGCCAGATGATGTCCAGATCGGTTGGCGAGGACGGTAGCAGAGCCAGCGCGAAAAGGCCTGTCGCCATCACCGCAAGCCCCAATGCTCCCAGTAAACCGGCATGGACGCGTTCAATTAAGTAACCTGCCAGCGGAGCCATCACCATGGTCGCCAGCGGCCAGGGGGTTAACAGCAGGCCGGTCTCCACTTCTGAACGGCCGACCACGCTCTGCAGAAAGAAGGGCAGAGAAACCAGGGCCAGCATTTGGGCGCAGAACGAGCAGACTGACGTGCAAATAGAGAGGGAAAAGAGGGGAATACGCAGCAGATCGACCGGCAGCAAAGGCACGGGGAGAGTGAGCTGGCGGCGAACAAAGAAGAAGCCGATCGCCAGCAGGGCGATGAGCTCCGCGCCGGTAAGCATCAGGGACTGTCCCTGCGCAAAGCCGCTCAGCGCTGTAATCAGCAGGCCAAAGGTCAGGGCATTCATCACCGCACTCGCCACATCGAAGCGCGGCATGGTGCTTTTGGGACCGTTAGCGGGAAGAAAGCGCAGGGCAAAGAATATAGCGACAAGGCCCAGCGGCACGTTAATAGCAAACAGCCATTGCCATGACGCAACGGAAAGGATCGCCGCCGCTATGGTTGGCCCGGCGGCTGAAGAGACGGCCACGATGAACGAGTTAATCCCCATGCCGCGCCCCAGATGACGCTGAGGATAAATTAAGCGGATCAACGCCGTGTTTACGCTCATGAGCGCCGCGCCGCCAAAACCCTGCGCAATGCGGGCAAGCGTCAGGGTATGCAGTGAATCTGAAAGGGCGCATAGCAAGGACGTGAAGGTGAAAACCACCAGACCGCACTGATACACCCGACGGTAACCGAACATATCGCCCAGGAAAGAGAACGAGAGCAGGGAAACCACAATCGCAATCTGATAGGCGTTAACGATCCATATCGAACTGGCGGGAGAGGCGTGCAGGTCGCTGGCGATGGTTGGCAGGGCAACGTTCGCGATTGCGCCGTCAAGGACGGCTATTGAGATACCAATAATGATGGTCGCTATAGCGCCATACCGCTGGGGTAAAGGCAGGCCATCGGAAAGGGTCTTTTCCATTAGGATTAAAAAAGCTCAGCGTGAAATTATTCTCAGGGTAACTATTTTAGCATTGTTACAGCCGCGATATGTCGCAGATTTGTAACGAAGTAAACGCGGATTGATTGCAGGTGACATGACGGGAACTTATAATAAAAACCGGTTCTGATTTTTATAAAACACTCTCTATGAGGTGGTAAATGGCTATTGCGGATTTGGATAAACAGCCAGATTCTGTTTCTTCCGTGCTGAAGGTTTTTGGCATCTTACAGGCGCTGGGGGAAGAGCGTGAAATAGGTATTACAGAGTTGTCGCAGCGCGTGATGATGTCTAAAAGCACCGTATATCGCTTTTTGCAAACCATGAAGTCGCTGGGCTACGTAGCCCAGGAAGGTGAATCTGAAAAATACTCTCTGACGCTGAAGCTGTTTGAGCTGGGCGCCCGTGCGCTACAAAATGTTGACCTGATCCGCAGCGCTGATATCCAGATGCGTGAGATCTCTCGCCTGACCAAAGAGACCATCCATCTCGGCGCGCTGGATGAAGACAGCATTGTTTACATCCATAAAATCGACTCCATGTACAATCTGCGCATGTATTCGCGCATTGGTCGTCGCAACCCGCTCTACAGTACCGCGATTGGTAAGGTTCTGCTGGCGTGGCGCGATCGTGAAGAAGTGAAGCAGATCCTCGAAGGCGTGGAATACAAGCAAAGTACTTCCCGAACCATTACCAGCACGGACGCGCTGTTAACGGTGCTCGATCGCGTACGCGAACAGGGCTATGGCGAAGATAACGAAGAGCAGGAAGAGGGGCTTCGCTGCATCGGCGTTCCGGTATTTGACCGCTTTGGGGTTGTGATCGCGGGCTTGAGTATCTCCTTCCCGACCTTACGCTTCTCCGAAGAGCGCCTGCATGAATATGTGGCTATTCTGCACACTGCCGCACGTAAGATTTCTGAACAGATGGGTTACCACGACTACCCGTTTTAACCTCTGCTCGTATAAAAAAAACGCCGCTCTGTTGCGGCGTTTTTTTTGCCAGTCATTTCACCGGCCGATTAGCCATTATCAATCACGACGGATGTCTTACGCAGGACCGGACAGTGGGTCAAGCCAACGATCCCGCTGTCCGTATGAAGATACTGCGCAGTGCTCACGCCCTGTGCTGTTAAATATTTACATTGAATCCCTAACCCGGCTGCGTTCTCGGTGCTTCCCACGAGCACACCGTAACCTGTGAGCAGAAGGCCAATCCAGACGATGGCCAGCGCAATAATTGTTCGAATGATGAAGCGCATCATTAACCTCTTTTGTCGTTGTTATCATAAAGCTAGCGTAAACGGTTTACACGATGAAACAAGTGCAGGATTCTGAAAAAAAGCGCGATGGCGGTACAGTTAGTCCTTGTTTAAGATAAGCGTGATAACCTCGTTACATCAGGTTTTTAGACGGAGTGTGGAGTGAAAAAAATACGCTGGGTAATTCTGATTATCGTGCTGATAGCGTGCGTGGTGTTATGGACGCAGACGATCAATGTGATGTGCGATCAGGATGTACAGTTTTTTAGCGGCGTTTGCGCAATCAATAAGTTTATTCCGTGGTAATACGCATTTTTTCTCAAGGTGATTTCCTTCCTTCGCGCCAGTGGTAAAATAGACGTTTTTATTGAGGTGGTGAAATGGGTGAGTTACTGAATTCAGGGCTGCTGAATATGGCATCCCTGTTGATTTCTTTGGTTGTTCTGCTTGTGGGCCTGGTCATCTGGTTTTTCGTGAACCGCGCCAGTTCCCGTACTAACGAGCAGATTGAACTGCTGGAAGCGCTGCTCGATCAGCAAAAACGTCAGAATGCGCTGCTGCGCCGTCTGTGTGAGGCTAACGAACCGGAAGAGAAAGACGCGCCGAAAGACGCGGTCGCTGAAGATAACAAAGACGAAGACGACTTTATCCGCCTGGTGGCTGAGCGTTAATCTTTTGTCCGGGAGGTGGCTGTGGTCTGGAAAAATCCCTGGTATGACCCCTCCCTGAAACATCACACTCCGAACGGTTTTTGTAATACCGATCCTGTCGGACATCAACCCGGCGACCTTGACCGTTGGCGCAAAGCGCGTAAAGAGGCCGGTTTACCGAAGCCACCCGCGCTGGGTTATGAAGACTTTATCCAACAGTGGTGGCAACCGGTTGAGCTTACGCAACCTCATGAAGATGGGGTGTGGTGGCTGGGACACGCGAGCGTGATGCTGCAGCTGGACGGCTATATCATCCTTACCGATCCGGTTTTTTCACGGCGCGCTTCTCCACTCCCTTTCCTGGGACCACAGCGCAAAACGCCTCCCGCGCTGTCAGTCGATCAACTCCATCAGCTTGATGCGGTCGTCATCTCCCATAATCATTACGATCATCTTGATGACGCGACCATTCGCCGTATTCTCAAACGCTTCCCCGAGGTCAGTTTTTTTGTTCCGCTGGGCCTGGCCGGCTGGTTTCGCCGCCGGGGGGCAAAACGCGTGGTTGAGCTCGACTGGTGGCAGAGCTTCACCTGGCAGGGGATGACGCTAACCGCCGTACCGGCACAGCACTGGAGTATGCGCACGCCATGGAACCGCAATCGCTCATTATGGTGCGGCTGGGTTATGGAAGGTCGACATCATCGTTTCTGGTTCAGCGGAGATACGGGGTATTCGCCAGAGCTGCTGTTGATACCTGAACGTCTGGGCCATATAGATGCTGCCGCGTTACCGATTGGAGCCTATGCCCCACGCTGGTTCATGGCTGTCCATCATATGGATCCGCAATCTGCGGTGGCATTGTGGCAGCAGCTGGGCTGCCCTCTGGCGTTTCCCATTCACTGGGGCGTGTTTGAACTGGCAGATGAATCCCTGGATGAACCTGTGCGGGAGTTAACTGACGCGCTAGATAATTTAGCACCAGTTAATCATTCTTTCAGGATACTGAAAGTTGGTGAATATTTATCCTTATAAACGAAGCGATAACGTAGTGCATATATTCTGTCTGTAAACGCGTTCAGGAATGTTTTATTTTTATCGAAACGTTTTGCTTGCCTTGTTTTGATGCAGAGTCATAAAAATTTCATTATTTTGGTGCATAACACTGTTTATTAGTTGGTGCATTTTAATACAGGTCGGCGCGGGTTATTAACAGTGTTTTTTGTCTGAAACAATTTGGTCGCGTTACAATGATTTAAGCATAAGTTTTCACAAATTGTTCTAACTCAATCAGGACGTAAGATTTCTTTTCCCGGTTGCTGGACGCTTCGTAATGATTGAGCTATGTTAAAAAAGTCTTAGATTACAGCGCTTGTGAAAGCAACGCTGGGTCTTTGTTACGCAGCAGAGCTGTCTGTAAGTGATGCGCATAATTGTGCAAAACCTGACAGGCACTGTTCGAATTTGTGCGGCGGATCGAGACATGTTTAAAAATGGCTTGCCATATTAAACATAGTGTGTGATAACACGTTTTGGGTCAAACGAGGTACAGTTCTGTTTATGTGTGGCATTTTCAGTAAAGAAGTCCTGAGTAAACACGTTGTCGTTGAATACCGCTTCTCTGCCGAACCTTATATTAGTGCCTCATGCAGTAATGTCTCAGTTTTATCTCAGTTAATGCCTGCGGGCTAAGAAAACACTCTAAGGAATTTTGCAAAATGGCAAAGATTAAAGGTCAAGTTAAGTGGTTCAACGAGTCTAAAGGTTTTGGTTTCATTACTCCTGCTGACGGCAGCAAAGACGTGTTCGTACACTTCTCTGCAATCCAGGGTAACGGCTTCAAAACTCTGGCTGAAGGCCAGAACGTTGAGTTCGAAATTCAGGATGGCCAGAAAGGCCCAGCTGCAGTTAACGTAACTGCTATCTGATCGAACCGCTGCTGACTGAAGCGCTTAGCACTTCAATCTCAGACATAAAGCCTCGCATAATGCGGGGCTTTTTTATGTTCCTTATCTTTCAAAATATTACCATTCGCGGTCTTGTTAGTAACTTGTTGCAAAGCTGCGAGGTTAGTAGCACTGTTTTGCCACCTTAACCCCATCTTTTCCCGTTAAATCAGGGCGTTGTTTAACAGTCCTGGGGTTCAGGTGAAGAAGAAAATGATAACGACCGCTGGCAATTTCACGCCGGCGCGTTTTGTGCTGCTCTGTTTAGCTATTTTTTGTAGTCTGGCTTTTTTGCTGGGCCGCGTTGCCTGGCTGCAAATCATCAAGCCTGACAATCTGGTGAAGCAGGAAGATATGCGTTCCCTCCGCCAGCTGGCGATTGATGCGCCGCGGGGCATGATAATGGATCGCGAAGGTCGCCCCCTGGCGGTGAGCGTGCCCGTCCGGGCCGTCTGGGCCGACCCTAAAACGGTGCTGACAAAAGGGGGCGTTGGCGTTGATGAACGCTGGCAGGCGTTGGCAAATGCGCTGCATCTCTCCCTGGGCACACTCTCGGCGCGAATCAACGCCAACCCGCAGGGACGTTTTATTTATCTTGCCCGTCAGGTCGATCCTGCACAGGCGAAGTGGATCGATAAGCTGAATCTGCCCGGCATCAATTTACGCGACGAGTCACGCCGTTTTTATCCTGCCGGCCATGTGGCAGCGAACCTGATTGGCTTCACCAATATTGACGGGCAGGGCATTGAAGGCGTGGAAAAAAGCTTTAACGCTCAGCTGACCGGTAAGCCGGGTGTGCGGCAGGTAAGGGAAGACCGATACGGTCGCGTGGTTGAAAACCTGACGGAAGTGGCGCCTGCACCGGCGCATAACATCCAGTTAAGTATCGACGAGCGGCTGCAAACCATCACCGAAGATGCGCTCGATAATGCCGTGGCCTGGAACAAGGCCGAGTCTGGTGCATCGGTGCTAATTAATATCCCAACCGGGGAAATACTCGCCATGGCGAGCTATCCGGATTTCAACCCCAATAATCGGGAAGGCGCGACGATAAACGATTTCCGCAATCGCGCCATCAGCGATACGTTCGAGCCCGGTTCGACGGTCAAGCCGCTGGTGCTGATGACGGCCCTGCAGCAGGGCCTGGTCCAGCCAGACAGCGTGATTGACACTCACCCGTATACCCTTGACGGGCATCGTATCCGCGACGTGGGCTATTATCCTGAACTGACGATGACCGGGATCCTGCAAAAATCGAGCGACACCGGCGTGTCACGACTGTCCCTGGCAATGCCTGTCCAGCATCTTATTGATACCTATCGCAACTTTGGATTTGGCACGAATACGGGGCTTGGCTTAACGGGCGAGAGCGCGGGGCTGTTGCCAAATCGTAAATACTGGAGCCAGCTCGATCGTGCGACCTTTGCCTTCGGCTACGGGCTGATGGTGACGCCGCTCCAGCTGGCGCACGTCTACGCCACGATCGGCGGCTTCGGGCTTGAGCGACCTCTCTCGATTACGCGTATCGATCCACCCGTTATCGGGCACCGCGTCATGCCGGAAGAGATCGCGCACGAAGTGGAGCACATGATGGAGAGCGTTGCGCTGCCCGGCGGCGGGGGCGTTAAGGCCGCCGTTCGCGATTACCGGGTGGCGGTGAAAACCGGTACGGCGAAGAAAATTGACGACAGCGGGAAGTACGTCGATAAATACGTTGCGTATACGGCCGGCGTTGCGCCCGCCAGCGATCCGCGCTTTGCCCTGGTGGTGGTGATTAACGATCCGCAAAATGGTGCCTATTACGGCGGTGCCGTTTCCGCACCTGTCTTCAGCGAGATTATGGGCAACGTGCTGCGTCTGGAGAATGTGAAACCTGACGGGTTACCGGCGGGTTCCGATCACCTTATCGTTATGCGTTAACCAGGCGTTTATAACCAGGGCGAATAGCGGTACACTTCGCCCTTTGATTATGCTCCGGAGTCACCATGTCCTTCAGCTGTCCCCTTTGCCACGCCCCCCTGACGCATTCAGATAAAAGCTATACCTGTCCGCAGGGGCATCAGTTTGATATGGCAAAAGAAGGCTACGTGAATCTTCTGCCGGTGCAGCATAAGCGCTCCCGCGACCCAGGCGACAGTGCTGAGATGATGCAGGCGCGTCGTGCGTTTCTGGATGCCGGGCACTATCTGCCGCTGCGGGAGACTGTCGCGCAGATGCTGAATGACATCCTGCCGGGTTCAGCCACCGCCATGCTCGATATCGGCTGCGGGGAAGGGTACTACACCGCACGGTTTGCCGAGATCGCCCGTGAGAAGGGCGCGTTGACATTCGGTCTGGACGTGTCGAAAGTGGCCATTCGCGCGGCGGCAAAGCGTTACGCTGACGTGACGTTCTGCGTGGCATCCAGCCACCGGCTGCCGTTTGACGATGCCAGCATGGATGCGGTTATCCGCATTTACGCGCCCTGCAAGGCGGAAGAGCTGTCTCGCGTGGTGAAACCGGGCGGATGGGTAGTCACCGTAACGCCGGGCCCGCGTCATCTGATGGAGCTGAAAGGGCTGATCTACGACGAAGTGCGTCTGCATGCACCTCATTCTGAACAGCTGTCCGGTTTTACCCTTAAGCAGGAGCAAACCGTGGCGTATGAAATGACGCTGAAAGGCGAAGAGGCCACCGCGCTGCTGCAGATGACGCCGTTCGCATGGCGGGCAAAACCAGAAGTATGGGAAGCGTTAGCTGTACAATCAATATTTAACTGCCAGACGGATTTCAGTATCCACGTCTGGCAGCGCGAAGATTAACCGGCGAAGTGTGCCCAGAGGATCTGGGCACCAATGCCAATCAGCACAATTCCACCCAGGATCTCGGCGCGTTTACCCAGCAGCGGGCCGATAAACCGTCCAACCATCATGCCCAGCGTGGACATAATCAGCGTTGCGCAGCCGATGGCCAGCGCGGTGGCGATAATATTGACCTGCAGGAATGCCAGACCGACACCGACGGCCATCGCATCAAGGCTGGTGGCAATCGCCGTGGTGACCAGCAGCCAGAACCCGTGACGGTGCTGCGGCTCTTCGTCTTCATCATCACCGCCGCGAAAACCTTCAATCACCATTCGGCCACCGAGAAACACCAGCAGTACGAAGGCAATCCAGTGGTTCCACTCCAGCACGAACTGGCTGGCGAGCATGCCAAGACCCCAGCCGATAAGCGGCGTCAGCGTTTCGATAGCGCCAAAAATGAGGCCGGTACGCAGGGCTTCTGAGAACTTAGGTTTGTGGAGCGTGGCGCCTTTTCCGATGGAAGCCGCAAAAGCGTCCATGGACATGCCAAAAGCGAGGAGGATCGTAGCGGAGAAATTCATAACAGCGTCCAGACCGGGGATATCCATATGACACATCACTGCCCCCAGTGAACAGCAGTTGATGTATCTATGGTCTCGCCTGATCGCACCGCACATAAGATGTGCTGTCAGCGATCCGTACGCGCCACGTTTTTCAACGAGTATGTTGACACGTACATTTCCTGCAAGCAGGAAATCGGCTACTCCCCAACGACGGGCGCAACCTTAACATATTTTGAGAATATAAAACAACAATGGAGAAGCATTATTTAAAATGCTTGTTGATAACGATTTTCATTTGTCTTTAAGCGTGAAATTATCGTTAAAAAATAGAGAGAAAATTAACGAAAAGGATATAGCTTAGGCTATATTTCTTGCGCAAGATAAACACAGAATATAGCCATTGCTATATATGCAAATCATTGAGTTTTAAGAAGTAAGTTGTATATTTTTTCCAGGTCGTCAATATTCTTCACCCGAATAAGCAGGCGGCGTTGTTCTAATTGCATCACCAGCACACCGTCTTCGGATAAATTCATCTCTTTAATACGGTTATATTCTATCCACACATTGGCGAAGAAAAATCCGCGGGATTTAAAAATGATTTTCGGCGTGCGGATCCAGAACAGATAAACCGCCATTAATGCCAGCGCACATAATAACCATGTGGTTAATATTGCACCATGGCTAGTGACGTTATTGTAAATAAGAATAACGATGAGACCCGCGAAGATAAACGCATCCACGCGCCCGCGTCGCAGAAGGGGAAGGGAGAGCAGCGTCTCGCCGTGGCGGCGGGGCATGATGAACTCGTCATAGATCGCGTAAGCCAGAAGGGCAGCAATAAATAAAACCAGTACGATGTCCGTGACAGTCATTCATCCTCCAGATAAAAAAACCGGGGGCAAGCCCCCGGCCTATAGCATTGAAACTTACAGACCCAGCAGGCCGACTGCGTAGCCCGCGATACCGATGACGAAGAAGCCAACGATAATCCACAGCGGGTTCACTTTCTTACGCAGCAGCCACATGCAGGCGAAGGTCAACAGCAGCGGTACCAGGCCCGGCATCAGCTGGTCCAGAATCGTCTGCACGGTGGTGACGCGCGTCTGACCATCCTGACCGGTGATGGTCGATACCACCAGCGGGATGTTCACGTGCGTCCACTTGTTAACCAGCGCCCCCATGACAAACAGGCCGAGGATTGACGCCCCCTCAGTCAGTTTCTGCAGGAAGCCGCCGCCCATGTCCTTAACGATGTCCACCCCTTTACGGTAGCCGTAGGCCACACCGTAGTAACGGGTCAGCAGGCGCACGGCGTTGAACAGGATGAAGAACAGCAGCGGGCCAAGCAGGCTGCCGCTCATCGCGATACCGGCACCCAGCGCCGCGAAGACCGGACGCACGGTACCCCAGAAGATTGGGTCACCGACACCGGCCAGCGGACCCATCAGGCCGACTTTGATACCGTTGATAGCACCATCGTCAATCTCTGCGCCGTTCGCACGCTGTTCTTCCATCGCCAGCGTTACGCCCAGAACCGGAGCCGCTACGTAAGGATGGGTGTTAAAGAATTCCAGGTGACGCTTGATCGCCTGACGGCGCGCTTCGTTGTTTTCCGGGTACAGGCGCTTGATCGCCGGCACCATGGAGAAGCAGAAGCCCAGCGCCTGCATACGTTCGAAGTTCCATGAACCCTGAAACAGGTTAGAACGGATGAACACGCCACGAATATCACCCGGAGTGAGTTTTTTCTCGGTGGTAGTTTTTGTCATATCAACCATTTCGCTCACCTGCTAGTCCAGTTCGTTATCGAGATCGTTGTTACCAGCAGCCTGCGCTGGGGCACCCGCGACGCGGTTATATTTCGGGCTGAGCTGGATGTAGAGAATCGCCATTACCGCACCAATCACACCCAGTGCAACCAGGTTGAAGTTGGTGAAGGCAGCGGTCACGAAGCCGAGGTAGAAGAACGGCATCAGATAGCCTGCGCGCATCATGTTGATGACCATCGCATAACCGACGACCACGATCATGCCGCCCGCGATGTTCAGACCGCCGGTGACCACTTCTGGAATGGCGTTCAGCATGCTCTGCACTTCACTGGTACCAACAGAGATCGCCACGATAACCGCCGGGATCGCGATACGCATCGCCTGCAGGAACAGGGATGAAACGTGGATCCACGACAGTGCCGTGAGGTTGCCGTTTTCGGCCGCCTTATCCGCCGCGTGCTGGAAGGCAACGGTGATAGTACGAACGATGATGGTCAGAACCTGGCCTGCTGCAGCCAGCGGGATCGCCAGGGCGATACCGGCACCAATACTCTGGTGACCAGCAATAACCAGAACGGTCGAAATGATAGAGGCCAGCGCCGCATCGGGCGCAACCGCTGCGCCGATGTTCATCCAGCCCAGGGCGATCATTTCCAGGGTACCACCGATGATGATACCGGTTTTCATGTCACCCAGAACGGCCCCAATCAGCGTACAGGCCACCAGAGGGCGGTGGAACTGAAATTCATCAAGTACGGATTCCATACCCGCAATACATGCGACGACGAACACCAGCACAATCTGAAGAGTGGTAATCTCCATTGCACTTCTCCTATTACATAAACTTTATATGAGAACCGGCGCGGGCTTATTTCCCAACTTTGCCGATCAAATCCATCATTTTCAGTTTTTGATCCGTAGAAACCTTACGGGCTTCCAGTTCAATACCGCGCGCATTCAGCTTGTTGAATGCCTCGATATCTTTCGCATCGACTGAAATGGCGTTGTTGACCTGCGTTTTGCCCTGACGGAATGCCATACCACCGATATTCACGGAGGTGATTTTCACGCCGCCTTCAACAATGCGCTCAACGTCTGTCGGGTTAGTGAACAGGAGCATTACGCGTTCACCCGCGTATTTCGGGTTGTTGTAAACGCGGATCATCTTGGCGACATCCACGACGTGCGCGGTAACGCCAGGAGGAGCAACCTGAGTCAGAAGGGTTTTACGTACGGTATCGGCGGCCACTTCGTCGCTGACCACGATAATGCGTCGAACGTTGGTCTCTTTGGTCCAGCGCGTGGCGACCTGGCCGTGGATTAAGCGGTCATCAATACGCGCAAGGCCGATGACCATGTAATCGTTCGGGCCCATCGGTTTTGCCGGTGCTGCCGCTTTAGGTGCCGCTGCAGATGCAGGGGCAGGTTTTTCAACCGGCTGCGCTTTCAGGGCTTTTACCCCTTCGCGACCGGTTTCAACGGCCAGCGCCACCAGCTCATCGAACGCCGGATTGTCGTCGCGCGCCATGAAGGTTTCCACCAGCATGGGAATATTAACCCCGGCGACAACTTCATAGTGCTCTTTATCGACGACAATGCGGCTGGCGGCATTGAACGGGCTGCCGCCCCATGTATCAACGAGAAACAGCACGCCTTTGCTGGTATCCAGCTTCGCGAGTTGAGCGTTGTACTTCTCTATCAGCGTCTCGGCGTTTTCACCGGGAACGAAATCGATCCAGCCGACGTTTTCCTGCTCGCCCAACAGCATCTCTGCCGTTTTGAGTAGCTGCTCAGCAGCCCAACCATGTGTGCCTATGACAATAGCAATGGTCACTTGCTACCTCCTTTTATTATCATTAATACGCCTGCCAGGCAGCCGTACTGAGAATCGTATTGGCGAACCGAATCGATTCAGATAAGGGTTAGAGTTCAAAAAAACTAAGACTTCCGCGAATTATTTTAGATAGTGAAAAAATAATTTATGTGATGAAGATCCGTAATTTAGCCACGCGTTACAGATTTATCTGTAGCGTAAAGCCGCTGTGTTACAGAACTTTGCAAAGGAACGTAAATCTTTGCTAAAAACACAGTGTCTCTGATATGTTTAGCCTCCGTTTAATCGTTCAGGAGTATAGGGTTACAGCCCACTATATGGACCGTCACCGACGTCAGTCATCAACCAGGCCATTTCGCGCCTTATTCACCGGCGATCCTCGCCACGTATCAACTCTGTTTACCTCTGTTTTGCCCACGTTGAGTGGGGCACCGTTTCGTCATTCCTTTAGCAGGAGCTTGTCATGGAATTCTTAATGGACCCGTCAATCTGGGTGGGATTGCTCACGCTGGTGGTGCTGGAGATTGTTCTCGGCATTGATAACCTGGTGTTTATCGCCATCCTTGCGGACAAACTGCCGCCAAAACAGCGTGATAAAGCGCGTCTGATTGGTCTCTCACTGGCGCTGGTTATGCGACTGGGGCTGCTCTCCGTCATCTCCTGGATGGTCACGTTGACCAAACCGCTGTTCTCCGTCATGGATTACACCTTCTCCGGGCGTGATTTAATCATGCTGATCGGGGGGATATTCCTGCTTTTCAAAGCGACGACGGAGCTACACGAGCGGCTGGAAAACCGTCAACACGATGATGGGCACGGTAAAGGCTATGCCAGCTTCTGGGTGGTGGTGCTGCAGATTGTGGTGCTTGATGCGGTCTTCTCGCTGGATGCGGTGATCACGGCGGTCGGCATGGTGAATCATCTGCCGGTAATGATGGCGGCTGTCGTTATTGCGATGGCGGTCATGCTGCTGGCCTCGAAGCCGCTGACGCGCTTCGTCAACCAGCATCCGACGGTGGTCGTGCTGTGTCTGAGCTTCCTGCTGATGATTGGTCTGAGCCTGGTGGCGGAAGGTTTTGGCTTCCATATTCCGAAAGGCTACCTGTACGCCGCGATTGGCTTCTCGATTCTGATCGAGCTGTTCAACCAGATTGCGCGCCGTAACTTTATTAAGCAGCAGTCGAATCAGCCGCTGCGCGCCCGTACCGCAGACGCGATTCTGCGCCTGATGGGCGGTCGTCGTCAGGTGAACGTCCAGTCTGATTCCGAAAACCATAACCCGGTTCCGGTCCCGGAAGGGGCGTTTGTGGAACAAGAGCGCTACATGATTAACGGCGTGCTCTCCCTGGCCTCCCGTTCGCTGCGCGGCATCATGACGCCGCGCGGGGAGATCAGCTGGGTTGATGCAAACCTGAGCGTCGATGAAATTCGCCAGCAGCTGCTCTCTTCTCCGCACAGCCTGTTCCCGGTGTGTCGCGGAGAGCTGGATGAGATCATCGGCGTCGTGCGGGCAAAAGAGATGCTGGTGGCCCTGGAAGAGGGCGTGAACGTGGAAGCCGTTGCTGCCGCGTCGCCTGCGATTGTCGTGCCGGAAACGCTGGATCCTATCAACCTGCTCGGGGTGCTGCGCCGCGCTCGCGGTAGCTTTGTTATCGTCACCAACGAGTTTGGCGTGGTGCAGGGGCTGGTCACGCCGCTGGACGTGCTTGAAGCGATTGCCGGTGAATTCCCGGATGCCGACGAAACGCCTGAGATCGTTGCCGACGGTGAAGGCTGGCTGGTTAAAGGTACCACCGACCTGCACGCGCTCTCGCACACGCTGGGGCTGGAAAACGTGATCAACGATGAAGAAGACATCGCGACCGTTGCCGGCCTGGTGATTGCGGTTAACGGGCAAATCCCGCGCGTCGGCGATGTGATCGAGCTGGCGCCGCTGCACATTACGATCGTTGAAGCGAACGACTATCGCGTTGATATGGTTCGCATTGTTAAAGAACAATCAGCCCACGACGAAGATGAGTAAGCCGGCTTAGCGCAGCGGCATTAAGGGCACGATGTGCCCGTTATGATGCGCTGGCGGGGATGAACTTCCCGCCAGCCACTTCGGAAAATCCCGTA
Source organism: Enterobacter sp. UPMP2060 (assembly GCF_053709655.1). Classification (NCBI taxonomy): domain Bacteria; kingdom Pseudomonadati; phylum Pseudomonadota; class Gammaproteobacteria; order Enterobacterales; family Enterobacteriaceae; genus Enterobacter; species Enterobacter sp. UPMP2060. The sequence continues at coordinate 382,026 of NZ_JBSKJQ010000003.1, read as the reverse complement.
GCGGCATGGGCCGCGCATAGAAAAACCCCTGCAGGACAGGCACGCCATGGCGGCGCAAGTAGCGCGCCTGCTCCTCCGTCTCGACCCCTTCAGCAACCAGTTCGATATTCAGCCGCTGACCCAGCGCAATAATCATATCCGTCACCGTCGAGTTCACGGCGTCGGTACCGATGGCGGTGGTAAACGACTGGTCGATTTTCAGCACGTCCGGGTGCAGCTTTTCAAGCCAGGAGAGGGAGCTGTTCCCGGTACCAAAATCGTCGATGGCGAGCTTCACCCCTTTGCGATGCAGTTCGCGCACGATGCGATAATCCGCATCCAGCAGCGCATCCCGTTCCGTGAGTTCAATCACCAGCTGCTGGCGCGGACCGGCGCTGAACCAGAGGCGGTTCAGGTCCTGTATCAATGCCGCGTGACGAAAATGGCTGGCGGCGACGTTAATACCGATGTGAAAACCGGCGCTGGAAGGGAAGTAGCCTATCTGGCGCACCGTTTCGGCGATGACATAGCGGGTCAGGGGGACAATCTGGTTATGTTCTTCTGCCAGCGGGATAAACACCTCCGGGGTGATCCAACCCTGACGTGGGTTATTCCAGCGCAGCAGGATCTCCACGCCGGTGCACGCCCGGGTACGGGCATTCACCAGCGGCTGGCAGAAAAGCTCAAATTCCCGCGCCGCAATGCCCATATCGATCTCCCACGTAAAGCTCATCCGGTTTGCCGTTGCCAGCCAGGCGAGATAGCCCAGCAGCAGGCTGAGCATCAGCCCCAGCGGCAGCTGGGCTGGCAGGCTTTTTAAGGCTAATTCTCCAGGGCCTGGCCCGCTGACCGTAATGGTAAAAGGATTTCGGGTTGATGATTGCCGGAAAAGAGAGCCCTCCTCATCAAACGTCAGGCTGTCGCTGACGCGTTGTCCATAGCGTAGAAAGCGATCGCCTACGGTCAGCGCCACGTCATTGATGAGCGGGCGCTGGGGCTCGAGGATCATTTTGGCGATCAGATCGATATTGATGATTTCGATAACGCCAGCTTCACCGTCCTGTGAGACGGGATACCACTGGATCAATATCGGGCTACCCTTAAGCAGCCACTGATCGCTCGATAAAATCAGCTTCGCCGTGCTGGCTGGGAGTTCTTTCAGGAAGTCGCGAACGGGCACGTTGCGGCTCCCGAAAATACTTGAGCAATACAGGATACCCTCGTTAATCAGGGCGATGGAGCGTACCGTCTGCAAAATGGCGGCCTGCTTTCGCAGCGCCAGGTGCGCCTGCGGGCAGGGCTGCCCTACCAGGGGCTGCAGCACGCTGCGGCGGTTCTCTAAAGAAAGCAGGACGTTATCAAGGGCGCGAACGGTGTGGCTGGTAAAATCGAGGATCCGCTGTTGGTTAACATTGCGCTGTGAAATAAAGCGAATGCCTAACGTCAGGATGAGCGTGAGGAGCGCAACCGTCACACAGACGATAACGCGTTTTCGGCGATAGTTTTTAATGATCGTTTGTGCAGTTTGCATGAACGGTCGCCTGATAAGCCACCAGCCACAAAAGCCGGACGCAACAGTAAAAGTGTAGTGGGGAAAGCAGAAGGAGACGAGAAAGAAGAGGGAAATTCGCCCATCCGTTGCAGATGGGCGAAAGGCAGTATTAGTCGCACTGCACCTTAATGGCCAGGCCACCGCGGGACGTCTCGCGGTATTTCGCGTTCATGTCCTTGCCGGTTTCGTACATGGTTTCAATCACCTTATCCAGCGATACGCGAGGTTCGCTGGTACGGCGCATCGCCATACGTGAGGCGTTGATGGCTTTCACAGAGGCAATCGCGTTACGCTCGATGCACGGCACCTGCACCTGGCCCGCGACCGGGTCACAGGTCAGACCGAGGTTATGTTCCATACCGATTTCCGCCGCCACGCAGACCTGCTCAGGGCTTGCGCCCAGCAGCTCTGCCAGACCTGCCGCCGCCATGGAGCAGGCAACGCCCACTTCACCCTGACAGCCCACTTCCGCACCGGAGATGGAGGCGTTCATTTTGTACAGCGCACCGATGGCACCTGCCGCAAGGAAATAGCGGATGTAGATGTCCGGCGTCACGGGTTCAATAAAGTGATCGTAATACGCCAGCACTGCCGGAACGATACCGCACGCACCGTTGGTTGGCGCCGTCACGACGCGGCCACCGGCGGCGTTCTCTTCGTTAACCGCCAGGGCAAACATGTTTACCCAGTCGACCACGTTCATCGGGTCGTTGGAGAACTTGTCCGTGGTCACCAGCATACGGCGCAGGGCAGAGGCACGACGCGGTACGCGCAGTGGACCCGGCAGAACGCCTTCGGTGTTCATCCCGCGGTCGATACAGGCGCGCATGGTTTGCCAGACGTTCGCAAAATAGTCTTCAATCTCTTTTTTGCTGTGCAGGGCCAGTTCGTTCTGCATCACCATGCCGGACAGTGAAAGACCGGTCTCTTTGCAGTAGCCCAGCATTTCTGTAGCCGATTTGAACGGGTAAGGTACGCTGACGTCGCCGACGCTGTCTTTGCCAAAATGCTCTTCATCCACGATGAAGCCACCGCCGATGGAGTAGTACGTTTTGCTGTAAATCTCTTTTTCACTGCTGTAAGCGTGAATGGTCATGCCGTTTTCATGCAGCGGCAGGTTGTCGCTACGGAAACGCATGCCGTCATCCTGCGGGAAATCGACTTCCTGCTGACCGTTTGCCAGCAGCAGGCGGCCGCGTGTTTCCACGTCGCGGATGAATGCCGGGATGGCATCAATATCTACGGTATCCGGCATATTGCCTGCCAGACCCATAATAATGGCGATATCGGTGTGGTGGCCTTTACCCGTTAATGACAGCGAGCCGTAAACATCCACGGCGACACGGGTAACGCTTTCCAGTAATCCTTTTTCGACCAGATCATCGACGAACTGTTTACCGGCCTTCATCGGGCCAACAGTATGGGAAGACGAAGGGCCAATTCCCACTTTGAACATGTCGAATATACTAATCACTTTCACACTCCTGACAGGGTTACCGGGGTTCCAGTAACGATGTTATAACTGCGCATAGTGTAAGAGGGAACACCGACCTCGGCTTAACTATTCACATGAATTAAACTAATGGTTAACGATGGGTTTTGCTAATAGCGCGACGCGGATCGCAAACCTGCGAAAAAGGGTGGAATGTAAAGTATAGTCAAGGTTTCAGGCCGATTTGCAGCGCCAGTTCACGAATGATGCCCGCCGTCATGCCCCAGACAAAATAATGCTGATACCAGGACAACCAGACCCGATGGTCATGCCCCCGTCGATGGATATCGAGCGGATGATAGCGGCTGAGCCGGAGCGCCTCTTCGAGCGGCATTTCAAACACCGCTGAAACTTCATCGACGCTGGCATGATACTGCAGGCCAGGCGGGATAATGCCGACCACCGGCGTGACCTGAAAACCGGTAACGCTGTCGACTGGCGGCAGCACGCCGATAACCTCCACCGCCTCCGGCGGAATGGCCACCTCTTCCTGCGCTTCCCGCAGCGCGGCGGCAATCAGCGAGGCGTCGGAGCTGTCCACTGCGCCACCCGGAAAGGCGACCTGACCCGCGTGCTTACGTAAATGGGGAGAACGCTGGGTGAGCAGCAGGCCCGGCTGCGCGCGACGCACGACCGGGATCAGCACGGCCGCCTGACGCTGGTTCAGCGCTTCGCGGTTGACCTGCGGTCGTAATAGCTGAAAGCGAGATAAAAAAACGTCCAGCGTCAGGTTCTCTTTTTCCACCCGTGATTACTCCAGTTGTTTCAGGATACGGTTAACTTTATCAAAGGTTTCCTGATATTCCGCATCGACCTGGCTATCGGCAACAATGCCGCCCCCGGCCGAGCAGTAAAGGTTTCCGCCGCAGGCCGTCAGCGTGCGAATGGTAATGCTGGTATCCATGGTGCCGCACAGGCTGATATAGCCGATGCTGCCGCACCAGGCGTTGCGGCGGTGCGGCTCCAGCTCATCAATGATCTCCATCGCCCGTACCTTTGGCGCGCCGGTGATGGAGCCGCCCGGAAACGCGGCGCGGAGCAGATCGCAGGCGGTGCGAGAGGCGGGTAGACGCGCGGTAATGGTACTGACCAGATGATGCACCGCCGGGAAAGGCTCGACGACAAACAGTTCCGGCACGCGCACGCTGCCAGGTTCAGCGACGCGGCCAATATCGTTACGCATCAGGTCGACAATCATCAGGTTCTCGGCGCGGTCTTTCGGCGAGGCGGCGAGCTTTTCCGCCTGCTGGCGATCGGCATCGGGATCCGCAAGACGCGGTAACGTGCCTTTAATCGGACGGGTTTGAATCGTACCCTCGGCCAGATGAATAAAGCGCTCGGGTGACAGGCTGAGTATGGCCCCCTGTTCCAGACGGACAAACGCGCTGAACGGCGCCTTGTTGCTGGCATTAAGACGGGTAAACGCCTGCCACTCATCTCCCCGGTATGTCGACTGGAAGCGCTGGGCGAGGTTAACCTGGTAGCAGTCACCGCTTTGCAGATACGCCTGAACGCGCGCGAATTTTTCGGCATACTCCGCTGCGGTCATATTTGAGCGCCAGTCAGAGGTAAGGGTAAACGTCTCTGCCGGGGCAGGCCGTTGCGCCTCCAGCCACGCCAGACGCGCCTGCACGTCATGATGGCTCAGCAGTGAAACCGTTTTTTTCAGGTGATCAACTATTAATGCCCAGTCATACAGCCCCACGGCCATGTCTGGCAGGGAAATATCAGCCTGCGCATGCTCCGGCAGCGTTTCGAAACGGCGACCCAGATCGTACCCAAACAGGCCCAGCGCGCCTCCCTGGAAAGGGAGGTCCGGGTTTGGTGCGGCAGATAAGTCCAGCGCGTTAATGGCCTGCTGCAGCTGCTTCAGGGGATCGTCCGTTAACGACAGGTCATCGGTTGTTAGCGTCTTTAGCGGATCGGCCACCAGAATATCGAAGCGGCTATAGGGATGGTCCGCATGGCCAGAATGCAGCAGCATCGCAAACGGAAGATGGCTCAGGCGGGCAAACCAGAATTCAGCGGCGTCTGCACGCCAGGGCAAGGTAATAACAGTGGGGAAGCGCATGTTCATGTGTGGCATACTACCGGGCAGCGTGAAATAATTAGCGCGAATAATTTAGCAGGAGTTGACGATGTTTGCAGGTTTACCTTCTCTGAGCCATGAACAGCAGCAGAAAGCGGTTGAGCGAATTCAGGAACTGATGTCCCAGGGGATGAGCAGCGGACAGGCGATTACGGTTGTCGCCGAGGAGATTCGCGCCAGTCATTCCGGCGAACGGATCGTGGCGCGATTCGAAGATGAAGATGAAGATCCAGAAGAATAATCGGGCTTACACCGCCGCGATAATCTTAATCTCTACCTTATATTCCGGCTTCATCAGCGTGGCCTGTACGGTACAGCGTACAGGCGCGTGACCCGCCACCACCCATGCATCCCAGGCTTTGTTCATCGCCGCGAAATCATCTTTGTTTGCCAGGAAAATCGTCGCATCCAGAATGCGGGATTTGTCGCTGCCCTGTTTTTCCAGCACCGCGTCAATCTGTGCCAGGGTGTTAGCCGTCTGCTCGAACGCATCCGCATCCAGGTTAGCCGGTACGCCGGTGTAGTAGAGCGTCTGGTTATGGATCACCACATCAGACCAGCGGGCTTCGGCATCAATGCGCACAATTGTCATAAACGTTTCCTCGTTATTTTTCGTCGTCAGGCGGCAAGACTGCCATATTGTTCTCGTGTCGTCACTATTTGGGGTGGCACAGGAGAGGATGGGCTGACATAATCCCTGTGCAAAAATACAGTGAGAGAGCACCGTGGCAGACGATTTTTCCCCTGAAGGTCAATTAGCGCAGGCTATTCCCGGCTTCAAGCCCCGTGAGCCTCAGCGTCAGATGGCGCACGCCGTTGCACGCGCCATCGATAAGGCTCAGCCGCTGGTGGTCGAAGCCGGAACCGGCACGGGTAAAACGTATGCTTACCTTGCTCCGGCGCTGCGCGCGAAAAAGAAGGTGATTATTTCCACCGGTTCGAAGGCGCTGCAGGATCAGCTCTACAGCCGCGATTTGCCCACGGTGGCTAAGGCGCTGAAATACAAGGGGCGTCTGGCCCTGCTGAAGGGGCGCTCCAACTATCTCTGCCTGGAACGTCTTGAGCAGCAGGCGCTGGCGGGCGGCGACCTGCCGGTGCAAACCCTCAGCGACGTTATTATCCTTCGCGCCTGGGCGAACCAGACCGAAGAGGGGGATATCAGCACCTGCGCGAGCGTGCCGGAAGACTCGCCTGCCTGGCCGCTGGTGACCAGCACCAACGACAACTGCCTCGGCAGCGACTGCCCGCTGTATAAAGACTGCTTTGTGGTGAAAGCGCGCAAAACGGCGATGGACGCGGATGTGGTGGTGGTGAACCACCATCTGTTCCTCGCGGATATGGTCGTCAAGGACAGCGGTTTCGGCGAGCTGATCCCGGAGGCGGACGTGATGATCTTCGACGAAGCCCACCAGCTTCCGGACATCGCCAGCCAGTATTTCGGCCAGTCGCTTTCCAGCCGCCAGCTTCAGGATCTGGCGAAAGATTTCACCATCGCTTACCGGACCGAACTCAAAGATACCCAGCAGCTGCAGAAGTGCGCCGACCGTCTGGCCCAAAGCGCGCAGGATTTCCGCTTACAGCTTGGCGAGCCGGGCTATCGCGGTAACCTGCGCGAGCTGCTGGCGGACAAAAACATCCAGCGCGCGCTGCTGCTGCTCGATGATGCCCTCGAACTCTGCTACGACGTGGCAAAACTGTCGCTTGGCCGTTCCGCGCTGCTGGACGCGGCCTTCGAACGCGCCACGCTCTATCGCGGGCGGCTCAAACGGCTGAAAGAGATTAACCAGCCGGGGTTCAGCTACTGGTATGAGTGCACCTCGCGGCATTTCACCCTGGCGCTCACGCCGCTGACGGTAGCGGATAAGTTTAAAGAGGTGATGGCGCAAAAACCGGGAAGCTGGATCTTCACCTCGGCAACCCTGTCGGTGAATGACGATCTGCATCACTTCACGGAACGTCTTGGCATTGAGGATGCGGAATCGCTGCTCCTGCCCAGCCCGTTCGATTACGAAAAACAGGCGCTGCTCTGCGTGCCTCGTAATCTGCCGCTGCCGAACCAGCCGGGGGCGGCGCGCCACCTGGCCGCGATGTTAAAACCGATGATCGAGGCCAACAACGGCCGCTGCTTTATGCTCTGTACCTCTCACGCCATGATGCGTGACCTCGCCGAGCAGTTCCGCGCCACCATGACGCTGCCGGTGCTGCTGCAAGGTGAAACCAGTAAAGGCCAGCTGTTACAGCAGTTTGTCAGCGCCGGAAATGCCCTGCTGGTGGCAACCAGCAGCTTCTGGGAAGGGGTGGACGTGCGCGGCGATACGCTCTCACTGGTAATTATTGATAAGCTGCCGTTTACCTCTCCGGACGACCCGCTGCTGAAGGCGCGGATGGAAGACTGCCGTCTGCGCGGGGGCGATCCGTTTGACGAGGTACAGCTGCCGGATGCGGTGATTACGCTCAAGCAGGGGGTAGGGCGATTGATCCGCGACGTTACCGATCGCGGGGTGCTGGTCATTTGCGATAACCGGCTGGTGATGCGCCCTTACGGAGCGACCTTCCTTGCCAGCCTGCCGCCCGCACCGCGGACGCGGGACATAAAACGCGCGGTGCGTTTCCTGGCAAACCCAACGGCGGAGTAATTTACCCCGGAGTGTGCTAAGATGCGCGCCATTTTGTGACTGACCCTTGCGAGAGCGCGACGACTGATGCGAATTCTGGCTATTGATACCGCGACAGAGGCTTGCTCTGTCGCTCTGTTGAACGACGGTGCTGTTTCTGCTCATTTCGAAGAGTGCCCACGGGAACACACCCAACGCATTCTGCCCCTGGTAAAAGCCATTTTAACCCAGCGCAACACCTCCTTAACCGACCTCGATGCGCTGGCCTTTGGCCGTGGCCCCGGCAGCTTTACGGGCGTACGTATCGGGATTGGCATTGCGCAGGGGCTGGCGCTGGGCGCCGAACTGCCGATGATCGGCGTCTCTACGCTTGCCACCATGGCGCAGGGCGCATGGCGCATGACCGGGGCAACGCGCGTGCTGGCCGCGATTGATGCCCGCATGGGCGAAGTTTACTGGGCCGAATACACCCGCGACGAGCAGGGCGTGTGGCACGGCGAAGAGACGGAAGCCGTGCTCAAGCCGGAAGCGGTCACTGAGCGGCTGCAACAGCTCTCCGGTGAGTGGGCAACCGTTGGCACCGGCTGGCCGGCGTGGCCAGACATGGCAAACGACACCGGGGTGACGCTGGTGGACGGCAACATGCTGCTGCCGGCTGCGGAAGATATGCTTCCGATTGCCTGCCAGCTGCTCGCGGCAGGAAAAACCGTTGCCGTTGAACACGCGGAGCCGGTTTATTTGCGAAACACCGTTGCGTGGAAGAAACTTCCGGGCCGCGAGTGAATCTCAGTAACAGGAACTGAGAAAAAGGAGTCGCATCATGGCGGTTCAGACTAAAGTAGTACGCCTTATTATGGCAGGCGCGGTTGCCATAGCACTGAGCGGATGCGTTTCCGTTCCTGATGCGATTAAGGGCAGCAGCCCGACGCCACAGCAGGATCTGGTTCGGGTGATGAATGCGCCTGAGCTTTACGTCGGCCAGGAAGCGCGCTTTGGCGGTAAGGTCATCGACGTACAAAACCAGCAGGGGAAAACCCGCCTGGAGATCGCGACCGTTCCGCTGGACAGCGGCGCGCGGCCGGTACTGGGTGAGGCCTCTCGCGGACGTATCTATGCGGACGTCAGCGGTTTCCTCGATCCGGTCGATTTTCGCGGGCAGCTGGTGACCGTCGTCGGGCCGATTACCGGCGCCGTGCAGGGCAAAATCGGCAGCACGCCGTATAAATTTATGACCATGCAGGTCAACGGGTATAAACGCTGGCGGCTGGCACAGCAGGTGATCATGCCGCCTCAGCCGATGGATCCGTGGATGTGGGGTCCACATCCTTATCGTTACGGCTACCCGGGCTGGGGCTGGTATAACCCGGGTCCTGCACAGGTTCAGACGATCGTTACTGAGTAACTTACTGTTATTGTTAGAAAAGAGACAGCGGCTCAGCCGCTGTCTCTGTTTTTTTACGGATAAAACGAAAAAAAAGAGTGACGCGCTTCGCAACCTTAAATCTGAACAATTAATAAACTGGTACGCTGAGTTAATATAATGTTAACAAACTGTTTATTATCGGGGTTGTGATGACGACGAACACTCATTTCAGAGGTGATGCATTGAAGAAGGTTTGGCTTAACCGTTATCCCGCAGATGTTCCTGCTGAGATCAATCCTGACCGTTATCAATCCCTGGTGGAATTATTTGAACACTCGGTAAGGCGCTACGCGGACCAGCCCGCATTCGTGAATATGGGCGAGGTCATGACGTTCCGTAAGCTTGAGGAGCGTAGCCGCGCGTTTGCGGCGTATCTGCAGGAAGGGCTGGGGCTGCAAAAAGGGGACCGCGTCGCGCTGATGATGCCGAACCTGCTGCAATACCCGGTGGCGTTGTTCGGTATCCTGCGAGCCGGGATGATTGTCGTCAACGTTAACCCCTTGTATACCCCGCGCGAGCTGGAGCATCAGCTGAACGACAGCGGCGCGGCCGCGATTGTCATTGTGTCCAACTTCGCCCATACGCTGGAAAAAGTGGTCGACAAAACCCAGGTTAAACACGTCATCCTGACGCGCATGGGGGATCAACTCTCCACCGCCAAAGGCACGCTGGTTAACTTTGTCGTTAAATACGTCAAGCGCCTGGTGCCAAAATACCACCTGCCGGACGCCATCTCCTTCCGCCGCGCGCTGCATGCGGGCTACCGTATGCAGTATGTGAAACCCGAAGTGGTGGCGGAAGATCTTGCGTTTCTGCAATACACGGGCGGGACCACCGGCGTCGCCAAAGGGGCCATGCTTACCCACCGCAATATGCTGGCAAACCTTGAACAGGTGAACGCCACCTACGGGCCGCTTCTGCATCCGGGCAAAGAGGTGGTGATCACCGCGCTTCCGCTGTATCACATCTTTGCGCTGACCATGAACTGCCTGCTGTTTATTGAACTGGGTGGTCAGAACATCCTCATCACCAACCCGCGCGATATCCCGGGCCTGGTGAAAGAGCTGGCGAAATACCCGTTCACCGCCATGACGGGGGTGAACACCCTGTTTAACGCGCTGCTTAATAACAAAGAGTTCCAGCAGCTGGATTTCTCCACGCTGCATCTCTCTGCGGGCGGCGGCATGCCGGTTCAACAGGCGGTCGCCGAGCGCTGGGTGAAGCTCACCGGTCAGTATTTGCTGGAAGGCTATGGGCTGACGGAATGTGCTCCGCTGGTCAGCGTGAACCCACACGATATCGACTATCACAGTGGAAGCATTGGTCTGCCGGTTCCTTCCACCGAGGCCAAACTGGTCGATGATAACGATAACGAAGTCGCGCCGGGCGAGCCGGGTGAGCTTTGCGTCAGAGGTCCGCAGGTGATGCTGGGTTACTGGCAGCGTCCCGATGCGACCGACGAAATCATCAAAGACGGCTGGCTGCACACCGGTGATATTGCGGTAATGGATGACGAGGGCTTCCTGCGCATCGTCGATCGCAAGAAAGACATGATCCTGGTCTCCGGCTTCAACGTCTATCCGAATGAGATCGAAGACGTGGTTATGCAGCACAGCGGCGTACTCGAGGTGGCGGCGGTCGGCGTCCCTTCCGGCAGCAGCGGTGAAGCGGTTAAAATATTTGTGGTCAAGAAAGATCCTTCCCTGACGGAGGAGGCGCTGGTAACGTTTTGCCGTCGTCAGCTGACGGGCTACAAGGTGCCGAAGCTGGTTGAATTCCGCGATGAGCTGCCGAAATCCAACGTCGGAAAGATATTACGACGAGAATTACGTGACGAAGCCCGTGGCAAAGTAGACAATAAGGCCTGAGCTTCACGCTAATCGCCCAGACGCCGGTTAAGCCGGCGTTTTTTATGGGCGCAAACAAAAGAGAACCCGTTTTGAATTACCAGATGATCACGACCAACGACGAGCTGGCTTCGCTGTGCGAAGTGACGCGCGACTTTCCTGCCATTGCCCTGGATACCGAGTTTGTCCGTACCCGGACCTATTATCCGCAGCTGGGTTTGATTCAGATGTACGACGGTAAACACGTGTCGCTGATTGACCCTCTCGGCATTACCGACTGGACGCCGATGCGTAACCTGCTGCTCGATACCGCCGTGACGAAATACCTGCACGCAGGCAGTGAGGATCTGGAAGTCTTTCTGAACACCTTTGGCATCATGCCCCAGCCGCTGATTGACACGCAGATCCTCGCGGCATTCAGCAATCGTCCGCTCTCCTGGGGCTTTGCTGCCATGGTGGAGGAGTATACGGGCCTGACGCTGGATAAAAGCGAATCCCGTACCGACTGGCTGGCGCGCCCGCTTACAGAGCGTCAGCTGGAGTATGCGGCGGCAGACGTGTTTTACCTGCTGCCGATTGCGGGACAGCTGATGAAAGAGGCGGAAGCCTCCGGCTGGCTCGCTGCTGCGCTGGACGAATGCCGTATGACCCAGCAGCGTCGCCAGGAAGTGGTTGACCCGAAAGAGGCCTGGCGCGATATCAGCAACGCCTGGCAGCTGCGCACGCGTCAGCTGGCATGCCTGCAGCTGCTGGCAGACTGGCGCTTGCGTAAAGCGCGCGAGCGCGATCTGGCCGTTAACTTTGTGGTTCGCGAAGAGCATCTCTGGGCAGTCGCGCGCTATATGCCGGGCAGCCTGGGCGAGCTGGACAGCATTGGGCTTTCGGGCAGCGAGATCCGCTTCCACGGTAAAACCCTGCTGGCGCTGGTCGCCAAAGCGCAGGAACTGCCGGAAGATGCGCTGCCGGAACCGCTGCTGAACCTGATGGACATGCCGGGCTATCGCAAAGCGTTTAAGGATATAAAAGCGCTGGTGCAGGCGGTTGCAACGGAAAGCAAGCTGAGCGCGGAACTGCTCGCCTCACGTCGTCAGATTAACCAGCTGCTGAACTGGCACTGGAAGCTGAAGCCGCAGAATGGCGTGCCGGAGATGATGGCGGGATGGCGCGGGGAATTGATGGCCGATCGCCTGAATACGCTGCTGGACGGTTACCCGCGATAAAAAAAATATGCCGGGCGATATACCCGGCATATTTCCCCGGTGGCGCTGCGCTTACCGGGGCGGCGAAAACACAAACCTACGGACGCGACTCTTCCGCTTCCGGGAGCGTAACGTTCAGCTCCAGAATCGAAATATCCCCGTCTTTTTGTTCCAGCTGCACCGTGACCATCTCCGGGTCAATCTGCACATACTTACAGATCACTTCCAGGATGTCCTTGCGCAGCTGCGGCAGGTAGTGAGGCTCGGCGTCGCTACGACGACGCTCCGCAACGATAATTTGCAGACGTTCTTTTGCGATGTTGGCGGTGTTCTTTTTCCGCGAGAGAAAAAAGTCCAGTAATGCCATAACTTATCCTCCGAACAGGCGTTTGAGGAAACCTTTCTTCTCTTCTTCAATGAAGCGGAAAGGACGTTCTTCTCCCAGCAGACGGTCAACGGTATCGGCGTAAGCTTTACCTGCATCTGCCATTGTATCAAGGATCACTGGCTCGCCCTGGTTAGACGCGCGTAACACGGACTGATCTTCCGGGATAACGCCCACCAGCTTAATGCGCAGGATCTCCAGCACGTCTTCCATGCTCAGCATGTCACCTTTGTTCACGCGGCCCGGATTGTAGCGGGTGAGCAGCAGGTGTTCTTTAATCGGGTCTTCGCCATTTTCCGCACGACGGGATTTAGAAGCGAGGATGCCCAGAATGCGGTCTGAGTCACGCACGGATGAAACTTCAGGGTTGGTGGTGATGATCGCTTCATCAGCGAAGTAGAGCGCCATCAGGGCACCGGTTTCGATGCCCGCAGGGGAGTCGCAGACAATGAAGTCGAAATCCATTTTTTTCAGATCGTCGAGCACCTTTTCCACGCCTTCACGGGTCAGGGCGTCTTTGTCACGCGTCTGAGAAGCCGGGAGAATGTAGAGGTTCTCGGTGCGCTTGTCTTTGATCATCGCCTGGTTAAGCGTGGCATCGCCCTGAATGACGTTTACGAAGTCATACACGACGCGACGCTCACATCCCATGATGAGGTCGAGGTTACGCAGACCGATATCGAAGTCGATAACGATGGTTTTCTTTCCCTTCTGGGCCAAACCAGTAGCGATGGCCGCGCTGGAGGTGGTCTTGCCAACGCCTCCTTTACCCGAAGTAACAACAATAATGCGTGCCATAGAAATTCCTTGTTAAAAAGGGATCAATTCAACGGTTGAACGGTCAACGCGTCGTCTGCCAGAAGCAGGCGAGCCGCTTTGCCATAAAATTCGGCTGGGATCTTGTCGCTCAGCCAATATTCACCTGCGATGGACACCAGTTCCGCCGTCAGGTGAGTACAAAATATTTGCGCATCTCGATCGCCACTTGCACCTGCGAGCGCACGTCCACGCATCATACCGTATACGTGAATATTGCCATCTGCAATCAGCTCAGCGCCAGCACTGACGTGGCTTGTAACAATCAGATCACAGTTTGGTGCATAAATGCGCTGACCGGAACGAACCGGCACATCAATCATTCGCGTTTTTGTGACGGTAGTAACGTTTTGCACCGCAGGAGGGGGCGTTTGCACGGCAACGGGTGCCGCTCGCGAGGCTTTTTCTTTGCCCTCATTCAGAAGGGGCAGCCCCGCACGCTCAATTTCCGCTTTCAGCTCAGTATCTTTGCAGCCGCTGATGCCCACGATACGCAGTCCGGTCGAGGAGACGGCCTGCTGGAGAAGTTTCCAGTTAACCGGAGCCTCAAGACCGCTGACGTTGATAACAACAGGGGCGTGCTTCAGAAAGGCGGGAGCCTGGGCGATTTTGTCTTCTAACGCCTGACGAATAACCTCGGGTTTTGCATCATGCAAATGTACCACTGATAAGGTGAAGCTACTGCCTTTAAGCTCGATGGGCGTGTTTGACATCCTGGCCTTACTCAATTTGCTATTAACCGCAACCACTCGCTGCGATATTCCGAAGAGTATCAGGCATGTTATAGTCAGGAGTATATTGAGGCAAGCAACCACCCATTAATTCAGAGTAAAAACATGTTTTGTGTGATCTACAGAAGTACAAGCCGTGACCAGACCTATCTTTATGTCGAAAAGAAAGACGATTTTTCACGCGTGCCTGAAGAATTAATGAAAAACTTTGGCCGACCACAGCTGGCGATGCTGCTGCCGCTCGATGGTCGTAAGAAACTGATTAATGCCGATCTGGATAAAGTGAAAACGGCCTTAGCCGAGCAAGGCTATTATTTACAGCTTCCACCGCCACCCGAGAATTTATTAAAACAGCATCTTGAGGCGAACGGTAAAAAATAGTCTCAACTGTTTTTGGGCACAACACATCAACCGTTTAGGGGTCGACCATGTATCAACATCATAACTGGCAAGGTGCATTACTGGATTATCCCGTCAGCAAAGTGGTTTGCGTGGGCAGCAACTACGCAAAACATATTCAGGAGATGGGCAGCGCGACGCCAGAAGAGCCGGTCCTGTTTATTAAGCCTGAAACGGCGCTGTGCGATATCCGACAGCCGCTGGCGCTGCCGCAGGGGCTGGGCTCGGTGCATCACGAAGTTGAACTTGCCGTGCTGATCGGCGCGACGCTGCGCCAGGCCTCAGAAGAACATGTTAAAAAAGCGATTGCCGGATACGGCGTGGCGCTGGATCTGACCCTGCGTGACGTTCAAGGCAAAATGAAGAAAGCAGGGCAGCCGTGGGAAAAAGCCAAAGGGTTTGATAATTCCTGCCCGATTTCGGCGTTTGTGCCGGTAAGCGAATTTACCGGCGATCCGCAGGACACGCCGCTCAGCCTCAAGGTTAACGGCGAGGTCCGCCAGCAGGGCACCACGGCAGACATGATCCATAAGATTGTGCCGCTGATTGCTTACATGAGTCGCTTCTTTACCCTGAAGCCGGGCGATGTGATCCTGACCGGAACCCCAGAAGGCGTTGGCCCGCTACTCAGCGGTGACGAGCTTGAGGTCGGTTTCAACGGCCTGTCGCTGAAAACCCGCGTGCTGTAACCCCATCTTGCCGCCTGAAGAGGGCGGCAAAACTTGCAACAACGTGCCAGACTCGTTATAAGGTGCGCTTTCTTTTGACGTGTGGACATCCTGATGAACGACATCCCTTTCTGGCAAAGCAAAACTCTCGACGACATGACTGACGCGGAATGGGAATCATTGTGCGACGGCTGCGGGCAGTGCTGCCTGCACAAGCTGATGGATGAAGATACGGACGAAATCTACTTCACCAACGTTGCCTGCAAGCAGTTAAACATTAAAACCTGCCAGTGCCGCAACTATGAGCGCCGGTTTGAATTTGAGCCTGACTGCATCAAGTTAACCCGGGATAATCTGCCGACGTTTGAATGGCTGCCGCATACCTGCGCGTATCGCCTGCTGGCGGAAGGGAAAGGTCTGCCTGACTGGCATCCGCTGTTAACCGGTTCAAAAGCGGCGATGCACGGTGAACGTATTTCTGTGCGCCACATTGCGGTGAAAGAGTCCGAGGTGCAGGACTGGGAAGATCACATCATGAACCACCCGACCCGTTGAGATTAAAAAAACCGCCGAGGCGGGTTTTTTTGTGCTTGTGCGGCCTGATGCCCTCACCCCAACCCTCTCCCGTGGGAGAGGGCGCAAACGCTAAAAACGGCAACCTTGGTTGCCGTTTTGCGTTTACCTTCCGAACAAATCGCGTTTCTTCGGTTTGAACGGCTGGGCAATCAGCACCAGCAGCGCCACGACGAAGTAGGCGGCAAAAATGCCCACCAGCCACTGCGGCATCTCCAGCGTCAGGAATTCCCACTGGCGAACGGAGCAGTCACCGGATGCGACAAACACCTGCGGCAGCCATTTGTCCAGCGGCAGCCAGCTCGGGAAGCGGGCGGCAAAATCACAGGTCATAAACGGTGACGGATGCAATTGCATCATGGTGTGCTGCCAGGAGAGTTCAATTCCTTTCCAGGCGCTGTAGATCCAGATGGCAATACCGGCATAGCGAAGCGGCGATTTTGGGGCAATCGCACCCACCAGGCCCGCACCCATAATGCCGAACAGCGCGCTGCGTTCGTAAATACACAGTACGCAAGGTTTCAGTCCCATTACATGCTGGAACCACAGCGCGACCATTTCCAGCGCAAAGGCGGTCAGGGCCATTAACAACCACGCTCCGCGACCGCGGGAGCACTGGTTTAAAAATCTCAACATAATCATTTCCCTGGAACATGCTTAGAAAGCGCAGTGTAAACGAATTCGTTTTTCGCGCCACCTGTACCTGGCGAAATAAAACGTAATTGGATGTTTATCGTGCGAAAAGGCAAACGGGCAGCGAACAGCCCGAGATGCATAGTTTACTGCGCCGCAAGTATACCCGCTTGTACCAGCCATTGCGTACAGGGAATGAGGGTAATTTTGACGCAAAGCAATCCGACGATCGTGAGCACCAGCGTATAGGGCAGCGCCATCCAAACCATCCGGCCATAAGAAAGACGTATGAGCGGCGCGAGGGCGGAGGTCAGCAGGAACAGGAAGGCGGCCTGGCCATTTGGCGTCGCTACCGACGGCAGGTTGGTGCCGGTGTTGATCGCCACGGCCAGCAGCTCAAACTGTCCGGCGCTGATAACGCCTTGCTCCATAGCGGCTTTGGCCTCGTTTATGTAGACCGTCCCGACGAAGACGTTATCTGAGATCGACGAGAGCAGGCCGTTAAACAGGTAAAACAGCGAGAGCTGAGCATCCGGTGATGCCTGTAATACAAAGGAAATAATCGGCGCGAACAGGTGCTGGTCGATAATCACCGCCACGACGGCAAAGAACACCGCCAGCAGTGCGGTAAACGGCAGGGCTTCGGTAAACGCCTTGCCGATGGCATGTTCGTCCGTCACGCCGGTAAAGGTGGTGGCGAGAATAATGACTGACAGGCCAATCAGCCCCACTTCGGCAAGATGGAACGCCAGCGCCGCGATAAGCCAGACGCCGATGATCCCCTGAGCAATCAGTCGTAGCGTCTCCTGGCGCGTCCGCTGGCTTCGGCTCTGCACATCGAATTTATGCAGCTCCTGACGAACCGGCTCCGGGAGCTGCGCCCCGTAGCCGAAGAGGCGAAACTTCTCCACCAGCAGACAGGTCGCCAGCCCGCAGATCAGCACCGGTACGCTCACCGGGGCCATTCTCAGGAAGAAATCACCGAAGTGCCAGCCCGCCGCTTTGGCAATGATCAGGTTTTGCGGCTCGCCCACCATGGTCATCACGCCGCCCAGGGCGGTACCCACGCCGGCATGCATCATCAGGCTGCGCAGAAACGCGCGAAACTGTTCCAGCACGTCACGGTTATGCGCCTCGACGTGGCTGTCATCCTGCAGGTCCTCATTTGGGCGAGAGGAGGCCACGCGGTGATAAATTCCGTAAAACCCAACCGCAACGCTGATTACCACCGCGACGACCGTCAGCGCATCCAGGAACGCCGACAGGAAGGCGGCGGCGAGGCAAAACGCCAGCGAGAGGAACATTTTCGACGGAATGCTGAGCAGCAGGCGCGTGAAGATGAACAGCAGCAGCTGTTTCATAAAGTAGATACCCGCCACCATAAAGATCAGCAGCAGAAGCACTTCGAGATTAGACGCCAGCTCTGCTTTGACATGCCCGGCGCTGGTCATACCGACGACGACGGCTTCAAACGCCAGCAATCCGCCCGGCAGAAGGGGATAACATTTCAGCGCCATGGCCAGGGTGAAGATAAACTCCGCCACCAGCAGCCAGCCGGCGATAAAGGGATTCGCGCTAAAAATGATGGGATTAACGACCAGGAAAACCAACAATATCAGTTTATACCAGTCAGGAGACTGACCTAAAAAATTGCGCCATAGCGCGCGCCCAAAAGAAATTTCCACAACAGACGTCCTTCCCGTCAAGTAAGACAAAACATCAGTATACGCAAAAATCGCGGCCTGGAGGCGGGTAAGGCTGCATTGTAAATTTCACAAAAATGAAACGGCGATCCCTCTTTTCTCTCTTTGCCGCGCTACCTGCCACTGCGTGCCTCTGGTATGATGAGTCCAATTTGCTAAAGCTGTGTAATGGAAATCTCACTATGGTCATTAAGGCGCAGAGCCCGGCGGGTTTCGCGGAAGAGTACATCATTGAAAGCATCTGGAATAATCGTTTCCCTGCGGGGTCCATTCTTCCGGCTGAACGCGAACTCTCTGAACTGATTGGCGTCACTCGCACCACGCTGCGTGAAGTGCTTCAGCGGCTGGCGCGCGATGGCTGGTTGACGATCCAGCACGGTAAGCCTACGAAAGTGAACAACTTCTGGGAAACGTCCGGGCTGAACATTCTTGAAACGCTGGCGCGTCTCGACCATGAAAGCGTGCCGCAGCTCATTGATAATCTGCTCTCCGTTCGCACCAACATCGCCACGATCTTTATTCGTACCGCTTTCCGTCAGCATCCGGAAGACGCCCTTGCGGTGCTGGCCAGCGCGAACGAGGTGGAAGATCACGCCGATGCTTTTGCCACTCTCGATTACAACGTGTTCCGCGGCCTGGCGTTTGCCTCCGGCAACCCGGTGTATGGCCTGATCCTCAACGGTATGAAAGGGCTTTACACCCGCATTGGCCGCCACTACTTTGCCAATCCGGAAGCGCGTAGCCTGGCGCTGGGCTTCTACCATAAGCTGAGCAAGCTCTGTACCGAAGGTCTGCACGATCAGGTTTATGAGACGGTGCGCCGCTACGGTCACGATTCCGGTGAAATCTGGCACCGTATGCAGAAAACGCTGCCGGGTGATTTAGCGATTCAGACTCGCTAAAAGAAAAAACCTCTCGTATGAGAGGTTTTTTTTCGTCGGGTGGCGGCTACGCCTTACCCGACCTACGGGTTTTATAGGCCCGGTAAGCGTAGCGCCACCGGGCAAAAGCGTCACTACAGCGTATTCAACCGCGCCGGGCAACGTTCCAGCAGCTCGACGCTCCCGTCTTCATTCTGCTGCTCCAGCTGCACGTCAAAGCCCCACAGACGATGCACGTGCTTCAGCACTTCTTTACGCCCTTTATCCAGCGGCGCGCGATTGTGCGGGATATAGCGCAGCGTCAGGGAGCGGTCACCGCGCAAATCGACGTTCCATACCTGAATATTCGGCTCAAGGTTGCTCAGGTTGTACTGGGAAGAGAGGCGAGAGCGGATCTCACGGTATCCCTCTTCGTTGTGGATTGCGGAGATCTCCAGATAGTTGTTGCGGTCATCGTCCAGCACGGTGAAGAAGCGGAAATCACGCATGATCTTCGGCGACATAAACTGGCTGATGAAGCTCTCGTCCTTAAAGTCGCGCATCGCAAAGTGCAGCGTTTCCAGCCAGTCAGAACCGGCGATATCCGGGAACCAGTACTTGTCTTCTTCCGTCGGCGACTGGCAGATGCGCTTAATGTCCTGGAACATGGCGAAGCCAAGCGCATACGGGTTAATCCCACTGTACCACGGGCTGTTGTAGGGCGGCTGGAACACCACGTTGGTATGGCTGTGGAGGAATTCCATCATGAACCGCTCGGTCACTTTTCCCTCGTCGTACAGATGGTTAAGAATGGTGTAGTGCCAGAAGGTCGCCCAGCCTTCGTTCATCACCTGCGTCTGCTTTTGCGGATAAAAATACTGGCTCACCTTGCGCACGATGCGCAGGATCTCACGCTGCCACGGCTCCAGCAGCGGGGCGTTCTTCTCCATAAAATAGAGCAGGTTTTCCTGCGGCTCGGACGGATAGCGACGCGCTTCGGCGATCGTTTTTTCCTCCTCACGCTTCGGCAGGGTTCGCCACAGCATGTTCACCTGGCTTTGCAGGTACTCTTCGCGGCTCTTCTGCCGGGCTTTCTCCTCCTGCAGGGAGATTTTCTGCGGACGTTTGTAGCGGTCCACGCCGTAGTTCATCAGCGCGTGGCAGGAGTCGAGCAGTTTTTCCACTTCGTCCACGCCGTAGCGCTCTTCGCAGTCGGTAATGTATTTACGGGCGAAGATCAGGTAATCGACGATGGAGCTGGCGTCCGTCCAGCTGCGGAACAGGTAGTTATTCTTGAAAAATGAGTTGTGCCCGTAGCAGGCGTGCGCCATCACCAGCGCCTGCATGGTAATGGTGTTCTCTTCCATTAAATAGGCAATACACGGATTGGAGTTAATCACAATCTCATACGCCAGCCCCTGCTGGCCGTGCTTATACAGTCGTTCCGTTTCAATAAATTTTTTGCCAAACGACCAGTGCGGATAGTTAATCGGCATCCCGACGCTGGAGTAGGCGTCCATCATCTGTTCGGACGTAATGACTTCAATCTGATGGGGATAGGTATCCAGACGATACAGCTTTGCGACCCGGTCGATTTCGGCGAGGTAAACATCCAACAGCTCGAAGGTCCAGTCGGGTCCATCGCTCAGACGTGTGTTGTCCTTGTTCAGGGAATCAATAGTAGCCATTAGCGCGCCCTCGTTGTGGGTGCTCTCTCTGTCTGGAGAGCCTCCTTTCAAGCATAGATCAACGTGTTAAAAAGCGTGCTGGGGCAGAAATTTTTTCTTTGCGATTTCGCGTTTTTGATACGGCAAAAAAACGGCATGTCTCAGCATATTATGCTGGTTAAAAATAACGCGCAGCAGGAGATCCCAAATTAGCACTATCCCCTGATGCTGGGGGATGTGTGAGGTAAGTCACCATAAAAAAGTCGTATGTTGAATAATATTTTCAACTAGGTTATCAATCTGTAATTAGAAGATTGTTCTTTTGCACATAATGGAGTGGCTATGCGTGTTGTCATACTGGGAAGTGGTGTCGTTGGGGTAACCAGCGCCTGGTATTTAAGTCAGGCGGGACATGACGTAACCGTCATCGATCGTGAATCCGGTCCCGCGCTTGAAACCAGCGCGGCGAACGCCGGGCAAATCTCTCCGGGGTATGCGGCGCCGTGGGCTGCGCCGGGCGTTCCGCTGAAAGCGATTAAATGGATGTTCCAGCGCCATGCGCCGCTGGCCATTAGCCTTGACGGCACGCAGTTCCAGCTGAAGTGGATGTGGCAGATGCTGCGCAACTGCGACACCCGCCACTACATGGAGAACAAAGGGCGTATGGTGCGCCTGGCGGAATACAGCCGCGACTGTCTGAAAGCGCTGCGCGCGTCGACGGGGATTGAGTACGAAGGCCGCCAGGGCGGGACGCTGCAGCTGTTCCGCACCGAGCAACAGTACGAGAATGCCACCCGCGATATCGCCGTGCTGGAAGATGCCGGCGTACCGTACCAGCTGCTGGAAGCCAGCCAGCTTGGTCAGGTTGAACCGGCGCTGGCGGAAGTGGCGCATAAGCTGACCGGCGGCCTGCGCCTGCCGAATGACGAAACCGGCGACTGCCAGCTCTTTACGCAACGTCTGGCGCAAATGTGCGAGCAGGCGGGGGTGAAGTTCCGCTTCAACACCTCCGTCGACAAGCTGCTGTCGGAAGGGGAAAAAATTTACGGCGTGAAGTGCGGCGACGAGGTGATCAAAGCCGATGCCTACGTGATGGCGTTTGGTTCGTACTCCACCGCCATGCTGAAAGGCATTCTCGACATTCCGGTTTATCCGCTGAAGGGCTACTCGCTGACCATCCCGGTGAAAGAAGAGAGCGGCGCCCCGGTGTCGACCATTCTGGACGAAACCTACAAAATCGCCATTACCCGCTTCGACAACCGCATTCGCGTAGGCGGCATGGCGGAGATTGTCGGCTTCAACACCGAACTGCTGCAGCCGCGTCGTGAAACGCTGGAGATGGTCGTGGGCGATCTCTTCCCGCGCGGAGGTTTTGTTGAGCAGGCGACGTTCTGGACCGGCCTGCGTCCGATGACCCCGGACGGCACGCCGATCGTAGGCCGCACGCCGTTTAAAAACCTGTGGACCAATACCGGACACGGCACGCTCGGCTGGACAATGGCCTGCGGATCGGGCCAGCTGCTGAGCGACCTGATTTCCGGGCGCACGCCGGCAATTCCGTTTGACGATTTAAGCGCCGCGCGCTATCAATCGGGGTTTACGCCTTCGCGTCCACAGCACCTGCACGGCGCGCATAGCTAAGGAGTTGTCATGTCCCGTCCTGTTCTGGCCCAGCTGAACCTGCAGGCCCTGAAGGATAATCTGCAAATTGTTCGTCGGGCGGCTCCGGGGTCGCGCGTCTGGTCGGTGGTGAAAGCGAATGCCTACGGCCACGGTATCGACCGTATCTGGAGCGCGCTGAGCGCGACCGACGGTTTTGCGCTCCTGAATCTGGAAGAGGCCATTCTGCTGCGCGAGCGCGGCTGGAAAGGGCCGATTCTACTGCTGGAAGGCTTCTTCCATGCGGACGATCTGCCGCTGCTGGATAAGTACCGGCTGACCACCAGCGTGCACAGCAACTGGCAGATTAAGGCGATCCAGGATGCGAAGCTCCATGCTCCGCTGGATATCTATCTCAAGGTGAACAGCGGCATGAACCGCCTGGGCTTCCAGCCTGAGCGGGTGCATACGGTCTGGCAGCAGCTGCGCGCCATGAAAAACGTGGGCGAAATGACGCTGATGGCGCATTTTGCCGACGCGGAAAAACCTGACGGTATTGCCGATGCCATGGTCCGCATTGAGCAGGCGGCTGAAGGGCTGGATTGCCCGCGCTCGCTGTCGAACTCGGCGGCCACGCTGTGGCATCCCGAGGCGCACTATAACTGGGTGCGTCCGGGGATCGTTCTGTACGGTGCGTCTCCCTCTGGCGAGTGGCAGGATATCGCCAACAGCGGCCTGAAGCCGGTCATGACCCTGCGCAGTGAAATCATTGGCGTGCAGACGCTGAAGGCCGGGGACACGGTGGGCTACGGCAGCCGCTACCGGGCAAAGGGCGAGCAGCGGATTGGCATCGTGGCGGGCGGTTATGCCGACGGCTACCCGCGCATCGCGCCGACCGGCACGCCGGTCTGGGTCGATGGGGTCCGCACGGGAACAGTGGGCACCGTATCTATGGATATGCTGGCCGTTGACCTGACGCCATGCCCGCAGGCGGGCATTGGCTCACCCGTCGAGCTGTGGGGTAACGAAATCAAAATTGATGACGTGGCTGCCGCGGCGGGCACGGTGGGGTATGAATTGATGTGCGCGCTGGCACCAAGAGTACCGGTTGTGACGGTGTAACTTATGTTCGCCGGGTGGCGGTTTCGCCTTACCCGGCCTACAAAACCCTCGAACGCAGGCCGGGTAAGCGTTAGCGCCACCCGGCAAAAAAACTACTCCGCTTCCTCTTCCATCGGCCTTAAACCGACTTTCCGCACCGCGTTATCTTCTTTTTCGGCAACGGTCCAGATCATCCCGGCAAACTCTACCTGATCCCCCACGACCGGGGCAGCGCCAAGCCGCTGCTGGATGATTTCGCCCAGCGTTTGCGGGTTATCACCGTCTTCAGCACCTTCATCCAGACCGTAAATCAGCGCCACATCCGCAAATTTAGCGCTGGCTTCCAGAATAAAATCGCCGAAGAAGCGCTGGTCCAGGGCCACCGGAGGCGACTGGCTGAACAGCTTGCCCAGCGCGGGCAGGTCGCGCTCACGACCTATAACGCAGAGAATATCCCCCTCGCGCAGGCGGGTGCTGCCGGTAGGGTGCAGCAGGACATTATCGCGGAACAGGGCGGCAATGCGCGTTTCGGTCGGCATGTGCAAATCGCGCAGCGAGGCCCCCACGCACCATTTGTCGGCGCTTAGCTGATAGACGAACTGTTCCCACGGGTTCTCCGGATGAATATCGAGCCCCACGCGGGAGACCGGCCAGCCCACGGGCGGGACCACCACTTTGGCTTTTTTCGCCGCCCACCCGAGCGAGGTTCCCTGGAACAGCAGGGAAATCAGCACCACGAAGAACGCCACGTTAAAGAACAGCCGCGCGTTATCCAGACCGGCCATCATCGGGAACACCGCAAGGATAATCGGCACCGCGCCGCGCAGCCCCACCCAGCTGATAAAGACCCGCTCGCGCAGGTTGAAGCCGCGAAACGGCAGCAGGCCTGCAAATACCGACAGCGGACGGGCGAAGAAGATCATCCACGCGGAAAGCAGCAGCGCCGGAACGGCGATCGGCAGCAGGTCCGATGGCGTAACCAGCAGGCCCAGCACCAGGAACATGCCGATTTGCGCCAGCCACGCCAGGCCGTCAAAGTTCTGCAAAATGGCATGGCGGTTGCGAATAGGGCGGTTGCCCATCAGGAACCCGCAGAGATAGACCGCGAGAATGCCGCTGCCGTCCACTGCCGTGGTGACGGCAAAAATAAGAATGCCGCCGCTCAGCGCCAGCAGGGGGTAAAGCCCCGCGGGCAGCGAGATGCGGTTGATCGTCTGCTGTAAGAGGTATCCCCCCGCCAGGCCGATGACAATCCCCAGACCGAACTGCTGCAGGATATGTAACGCAAACATCCAGCTCAGCCCGCTTTCATGCTGCTGAATCATCTCGATAAGCGTAATGGTGAGAAATACCGCCATCGGATCGTTACTGCCGGATTCAATCTCAAGCGTGGAGCCAACGCGTTCGTTTAGCCCTTTTCCCCCGAGCAGGGAAAACACCGCTGCCGCATCGGTTGAGCCCACGATGGCGCCAATCAGCAAACCTTCCATGATATTGAGATGGAAAAGCCACGCGGCCATCATCCCGGTGAGGCCAGAGGTAATCAACACGCCGACCGTGGCGAGCGACAGCGCAGGCCCTAAGGCCACGCGGAAGGAGCTCGCCTGGGTACGCATCCCGCCGTCCAGCAGGATCACAGCCAGCGCAAGGTTACTCACCATATAGGCGAAGGGGTAGTTATCGAATGGGATACCGCCAATGCCATCAATGCCGGCCAGCATGCCGATGGCGAGGAAAATGACAAGAATAGGTATGCCGAGACGCGATGAAAATGAACTTAATAAAATACTGCTGGTTACAAGGACGGAACCCAAAATGAAAAGGCTTATTATCGCTGCGGCATCCAATGTTCTCTTACTCCCACCTCAATGTTAACGCTGTTACTAAAACCCTAACATATTAACAACGGCAACAGCGTTTTATTAAGGGGGTATAACGGCTTTTTTATGCCTTTATGACAGGATGGCCGCTGATGGTCAGCCGAGTGCCGGAATCGTTGTGGATCAGGGAGGCATGCGCCCCCAGCGCCAGGGTCACGGTTTGCTGCTCATGGCCGAAATCCAGACCGGTGATGACCGGAATATCCAGCCGCGAGCGAGCGAAGTCGACCATGGTCTCCAGGGAGTAACCCGCGTCATAGTCATTCGGAGCAGAGCCGCTGAAGCTGCCCAGCACAACCGCGGACTGGCGTTCAAGAATACCGGCATGATAAAGCTGCAATAGCATGCGCTCGACGCGGAACGGATGTTCGTTGATATCTTCCAGCACCAGAATGCCGTCCTCGATTTGCGGCATCCACGGCGTGCCGATGAGCGAGACCAGCATCGCCAGATTGCCGCCCCAGAGCTGGCCTTCACATTCCCAGTGCGGCCCATTGCCTTGCCACTCCACGCTGTAGGTAGAATTGCGCAGCGCGCGCCAGAAATGTTCCACGGTAAACGCATCCAGCTCCGGTGCGCCGAAGTTACCGGCCAGCATCGGACCGCTGAAGGTGATGACGTTATGCAGGGCCAGCAGCCCAAGCTGGATGACGGTGAAATCGCTGTGGCCGCAGATCAGCAGCGGATCCTGCTGCTGGCGCAGCGCCAGCCCCTGCCAGTCAATGCTCTCCAGCAGACGGCTCGCGCCATATCCGCCGCGCACCGCAAGCACAACCCGGTTTTCGCCCGTCAGGTTCACCAGACTATTGATATCATTCAGCCTCTGCGCTTCGGTACCGGCAAAACGCTGCTGGCGGCGGGGGATAATCGTCTGATTTTCTACCTGATGGCCAGATTCCAGCAAACGCTGAACGCCCCGCTGCGCCGCGTCCTGGTTAATGCAGTAGCCCGACGGCGCGATGAGATGAAACTGAGACATGGCAATTCCTTGCTGAATGAGAAACTAATTGTCTATATCATGCCGCTTATACGCTGCCTGCTTCAAGAGGCGGCGCACCGCGATGACCGGCTATAAGGATAGATGACGTGAAATTGAGATGGTTTGCTTTTTTGATTGTGTTGCTCGCTGGCTGTAGTTCAAAACATGATTATCAAAATCCGCCCTGGAACCCGGAAGTTCCGGTGAAACGGGCCATGCAGTGGATGCCGATCAGTGAGCAAGCCGGGAAGGCCTGGGGCGTCAGCCCGCGTCTCATCACGGCGATCATTGCGGTGGAGTCCGGCGGTAATCCCACGCTTGTCAGCAAGTCCAACGCGGTGGGGCTGATGCAGCTTAAAGCGTCAACGGCGGGGAGAGAGGTTTACCGCTACATGGGCTGGAACGGCCAGCCGTCGACCAGCGAGCTGAAAAACCCGGAACGCAACATTTCAATGGGCACGGCCTACCTGAGCATCATGGAGCATGGCGTGCTGAAGGGGATTAAGGATCCAGAGGTGATGCAGTACGCGCTGGTGGTGTCTTACGTTAACGGTGCCGGCGCGTTGCTCAGAACCTTCTCCTCTGACCGCAAAGAGGCGATAGAAGAGATTAACGACATGGACAAAGACGAATTCTTTGAACATGTGGCGAAAAATCACCCGGCACCACAGGCGCCTCGTTATATCTGGAAAGTACAGAAAGCGATGGATGCCATGTAATGCCGCAGACGGGCGGCGGTCACGCTGCCCGATTTATTCACAGAACCTTATTTGCGCGTTCCCGCGCCTCTCGCTCCAGGGAGTAGATAATACGCTGAAGCTCACGCTCCGCGCCAGGCCCGACGTTGAGGAAACGAAAGCTCAGACGCGGCGTGGTGATAGTTTCATTTTTGCTGTCCACGACGGTGCGGTCGCTGATGGCAATCAGCTGTGCATCGAAATAAAAGCGACCCCAGCCCCCCATATCCAGTTCGATTTGCGTAAACCGCATGCCCTCTACCAGCCCGTCCGGTTTCGGCGTATCCATCAGCGCGCCCATGCCGCCCAGCGACAGATCGAAGAGGCGGAAGCGGATCTCTTTTTTGTCCGGCATTTTGGCCTTACAAAAATAGGCGGGATGGAGCGGGGCGCTGATGCGGAAATATTCACGACGCTGAACAAACCAGAGATTGGTCGGAAGCGGGGTAACAAAAGCCGGCAGTCCCTGGTATTCGCTCAGTTCCAGCCGCGACAGGACAAACTCCACTTTGGCGCCCTGCGTTTCGGCCATCACCGCGATATTCTCCGCTTTCAGCGCCGCGCGGTTTTCATACTCCTGACTGCCTAAATCAATCACCAGCCGATCCTGCGAGGCGTCAAGGATCTTGCTGATGAACTGATTATTCGACCAGCTGATGCGCAGCGGCACTTCACCTTTTTGCAGGTCGCGTAATACCCCTAATACAGCCAGCGGATTTTGCTTGAGGAACTGCTCACTGTAATGACTCACGCCGGATGGCTCCTTGATTGATGACAGACTGTCTTAGCGTTATCGGCAATCTGCAATGAAACTTAATACAAACCGGTGAGTTTTTTTTGCCTGTTTAACCAAAGATAAGTCGGTGAGATGAAAATGGTTTTCCGGCGATGACCTATACTTAAGTTAGCTGTGCAGAAGGTTTTCTGCGCACGCGTTAAACCTGCAAGAGGGCATCGCTATGGGTATCATCGCCTGGATTATCTTTGGTCTTATTGCTGGCGCTATCGCTAAACTGATCATGCCGGGAAACGATGGCGGCGGCTTTATTTTGACCTGTGTACTCGGGGTCGTTGGTGCGGTTGTGGGCGGCTGGCTGGCGACGATGTTTGGCTTTGGAGGCAACATAAGTGGTTTCGACCTGCACAGTTTTCTGGTCGCTGTCGTGGGTGCCATTGTGGTGCTGGGCATATTCAGGTTACTGCGACGAGCATAAATTGACGTAAACGGCTCTCTGCGGAGGGCCGTTTTTTTTGCCTGAGTATTGATTTGTTAATCTAAATGATAATAATTGTCGTTCCGTATTGCATCTAACAACAAGACGACATTATGAATACCTCACGTTTTACGCTTTGCGCTCTGGCAGGGGCCGTCACGCTGGCATTGCAGGTCCCGGCGTTCGCCGAAGAATCCACCATCGTCGTCACAGGTTCAGAGCAGGGCAGCGCGCTGCCGGCCTGGACGAACAGCGCCACGAAATCGGCCGTTGCCGAAAGTAAAACGCCGCAGGTCATCACGACCCTCACTGCGCCGGAAATTGAAAAGCGTCACGCGAATTCGGTAAATGAAATCCTGCGCTATGCCCCGGGCGTCTCAACCGAGGTGCGGGGGAATACCTCCTACATGAGCGAATATAAAATTCGTGGCTTTACCGTTGACCAGGAGTTCTACAACGGGCTGCAGCTGCCCTATAACGTCACCGGCAATACCAAAGCGCGCATCGATCCGCTGCTGATCGACAGCGTTGATATCCTGAAAGGCCCCTCATCGGTACTTTACGGCGGCGGTTCGCCGGGCGGGCTGGTGAATATTCAAAGTAAAAAACCGCAGCGGGAAGCCCGAACCGAAATCGGCGTTAACACCGGAAACCGTAATCTGAAAGAGGGCTATCTCGATTCAACCGGGCAGATTGCCGACAGCGACTGGAACTACCGTCTGCTGGGCAAAGCCACGGAAAACGACGATCAGCCGCACACTACCCGGTATGAAAACTACCTGGTTGCGCCGTCCGTCACCTGGCAGCCCGACAGCAAAACCCGCCTCACCCTGGACGCGCTGGCGCAAAACACCCCGAGCCTGACGCCGTCTAACCCGCTGCCGCTCGCCTATCTGCGCTCGAAATATGCGGGCAAGCGCGATTACGCCGGAGATGAGTGGAGCGGGTTTAAGCAGCGTCAGTGGATGCTGGGCTACAGCTTTGAACATGAATTCGACAGCGGCTGGGGCTTTAATCAGAAAGCGCGCTATTTCGACGTCGATACCCACCAGCGCAGCGTCTACGCGACAGGCACGGGAAGCGAGGCGTATCAGATCAACCGCTTTGCCTACACCACCGATGAAGACCTTAAGAGCTTCAACATCGACAACCAGGTGACCAAAACCGTTGCCCTTGGCGACTGGAAACACCACCTGCTGGCCGGGTTTGACTATCAGAAGCTGAACTCCCATTTCCATTATCGCTACGCGTCGGCCACGCCGGGCATCGATATGCGTCATCCAGACTATTCGCAGATCCAGGAACGCGCGCTGGGGCTCTATACCGCCCAGAAAAACCGTCTCAGCTATCAGCAGAACGGCTATTACTTACAGGATCAGGTAGAGTTTGGCGGCCTCAACCTGCTGGGCAGCCTGCGCTACGACGATTACCGCTCCGTTACCACCAACTACCTGCAAAACGGTGATAAAGCCTGGGTATCGCAGGATCGCGTCACCAAACGCCTGGGCGCGCTTTACGCCTTCGATAACGGGATTTCGCCGTTTATCAGCTATTCAGAAGGTTTTGCGCCGGTGTCGCCGCAGGGTACGCTCGTGGCGAAAGACGTCAAGCCGACCACCAGCAAACAGGTGGAAGGCGGGGTGAAATATCTGCTGGCCGACTACGCCACCACCTTTACCGCCTCGGTGTTTAACATCCGGCAGAAAAATGTCGTCACCTCCGATCCGGGCTTCCTGAACTATCGTCAGACCGGGGAAGTGGAATCCAAAGGGGCAGAGCTCTCCGCCATCAGCCGTCCGACGGACAACCTGACGCTGATTGCCAACTATGCGTACACCCACGCGATCAACCGGGAAGATGACAAATACAAAGGCAAACGTCCAACGCAGGTACCGGAGAATGCCTTCAACCTCTGGGGGGATTACACCTTTGACAACACGCCGCTGAAAGGACTAATGCTGGGAGCGGGCGCACGCTACACCGGGCCGATGGAAATCTCTCCGGCAAACGATGCGGGTAAACTGGGCGGCACTACGCAGTACGATCTGGCGGCTTCCTACCGGATGGGCGAAATCCTGCCCTCTCTGGCAGGGCTAACGCTTAAAGCCAGCGCGCAGAATATCACTAATAAAGAGACGCTGACCTGCTACGACGCGACCAACTGCTGGATTGGGCGTGACAGGACGTATCAGCTAGGGGCGAGTTATAGTTTCTAAGGAACCAGGGGGACCCCGTCAAAAATGCGCAATCGGACTGCCCCCTCTCCCTTGAGGGAGAGGGCTGGGGTGAGGGGGAACATACGGCTGTGGTGGTCATTCCGTTCACTTCATGTTCCTTGCTACTCTGTAACGATGTGACCGGTGAACGTGCCAGGGTGGCTCAGTCGCCGCCACCCTGGCAACCCGGGCTCCCGGCGGTAAATCGCCGCTTCGCGGTGCCCTCGGCGTATTCCTTCCGGCTTATCGGGGACGGGCGGAGGTAACATCCCTGTAAAGCCCGCCCTCTCGGCGCATCCATGCGCCTCGCCCCGGCCGGAAGGCCAACGCCTCAGCGATTTACAGCCGGACCATGGCATCGCTGAAAGCGTTCAGGCGTTCTGAAACAACGTTATTGCTTCTGCTCAAAACTTACTGGCTAACCTTCTCCCGGAGGGAGAGGGCTAGCACGCGCAGGCCGGGTAAGGCGCAGCCGCCACCCGGCAATACCCTTACTGCGCCGCAGCTTTCACCGGCGCAGCCTCCTCATTCGCCGCAGGCTGATTCTCCGGCACGCTGTCGCACGGTTTTGCTTTCGGACAGACCCGATCCAGCATTTTCAGCGTCACGCCGTTGCTCCAGCCGAAGCCGTCCTGCAGCGGATACTCGCCGCCGCCGCCGCCCGTACCGGTTGTCGACACGTCATACTTCTCGACCAGTTTCTTTTCCCGATCGTAAGTATGCTGAACGTTCTTCAGGAAGCGCCAGGTCACGTCCATCGAGACCTTCTCCTGTCCGTAATTCTGCAGCCCTTCCGCGGCCACCCACTGCAGCGGGGCCCAGCCGTTTGGCGCATCCCACTGCTGGCCGCTATTGACGGTGGTGGTCGCAATACCGCCCGGCTTCAACAGGCGCGACGAGGTTGCCGCGGCGACTTTATCGGCCCGGTCCTGCGCCGCCGCCTTCACGTAAAGCGGGAACAGGGCTGCCGCCGTGAGCTGATTGCGTACCTTCTTGCTTTTCAGATCGTAATCCGCGTACCAGCCCTCTTTATCATTCCACAGGTGGCTCTCGATGGCTTTCTGACGCGCCGTTGCCAGCGCCTCGTATTTACTTGCGCTGGCGGCGTCGCCACTCTCCTGGCTTGCCCGCGCCAGCAGTTTTTCCATCTTGAACATCAGGGCGTTCAGGTCCACGGGGACAATGCTGGTGGTTCGGATGGTGCCGAGCTTTTGCGGATCGTCCATCCAGCGCGAGCTAAAGTCCCAGCCCGAGGCCGCAGCGGAACGCAAATCACGGTAGATCTCGGTCGCAGGCCGGTTAGGGTTACTTTTGGCGGTATTCACGTCGTCAAGCCAGGACTCCGGGCGCGGGGTATCGCGGTCGTCCCAGTAGCGGTTGAGGATAGCGCCGTCGTCCAGCTTCACCACGCGTTTGTTAGCCTGCCCCGGCTGAAGGGCGTCGACGCCGTCCATCCAGTAGGCATACTCTTTCTCCATCTGCGGACGGTACTTCTTCAGCGCATCGCTGTCGTGGGTCGCCAGCAGTTCAACCATCATTGAGAAAAACGGCGGCTGGGAGCGGCTCAGGTAATAGCTGCGGTTGCCGTTGGGAATGTGGCCGAAGGTGTCAATCTCATACGCAAAGTTATCCACCATGTCGCTGATTTTGTCCCAGTGTTCGCTCTCCGCCAGGCCCAGCATGGTGAAATAGCTGTCCCAGTAGTAGACCTCGCGGAAACGGCCGCCGGGCACAACGTAAGGTTTGGGTAACGGCAGAAGGGAATCCCATTTGTTGCTGGCTTTATCCGTGGTGCGCGTCAGTACGGGCCAGAGATCGTCGATGTGCTCACGTAAACTTTGTCCAGCAGGCGGAACATATTTTTCCCCTTCCGCAGGGAGCGTAAAGTTCATCTCGACAAAGTGGCGTAAGTCAAAGCTGGACTGCGCGTGCTGCATCCGGTAATCCGCCAGAATCATCAGCGGGTCGCTTTTGGGGACGGCATCCGCGAAGGTTTTCTGATCGGGAAACAGTTTGGCGCTTTGCACATCGTTAAACAGCGGGCCCAGCAAAATATCGGGTGAGGTTGTCTGGGCTGCGGGGCTATCGTCGGCATAACCGCAAGTCGTTACGCCGAGCAGCGCGCCTCCTAACGCAAGGGGCAAGAACGCGGGGCGTAGTGTACGAGGTCTTATCATCAGTTTGTCTCCTGTCTTCACTAAACAGCGTGACCGCTGTTGTCAATCACCTGAAAACCTTAGACGAATATTGCCCGCTTCGCGTTAATAATTGCCTGCCCGTCAGACCTCTTCCGGCGTCTGGCTGGCTTCCCGCAGCGTGCCCGGCGCATGTCCAATGATGCGCTTAAACGCCCGGCTAAATGCCGCCAGAGAGCCGTACCCCAGCCGCAGCGCGACGGTTTCAATCGGCTGATTTTCGTGGCGAATGTACTGGATGGCCAGCCGCATTCTCAGCTCGCTGAGATATTTTGCCGGGGTGGTTCCCGTCGCGGCCAGAAACCGTTCGGCGAACACGGAACGGGACGTGCCCGCTTCTTTTGCCAGATCCGCCACGCTCCAGTTCAGGCCGGGCTGCTGGTGCATGGCGTAAATGGCACGGCTCAGGCGCGGGTCGCGCAGAACCTGCACCCAGCCGGTGGCTTTACCACACCCGCCTTCAACCCAGCCGCGCACGATTAACGCCGCCACCACGTCGGCCAGACGCGCAAGGATCCCGGCGTACCCGGCCTGACGCGCCACGGACTCCCGCTCCATCGCCGCCAGCAGCGGGTGGATCTCCGGCCAGGTGGACATCAGCCGGCTGACCATCATCACTTCCGGCATCGCCTTGATCAGCGGCTGCATCCCGCCCAGCTCAAAATCCATGCACCCGCTAAAGATGATGGTGTTCTCGCTTTCCGGGCAGGGCTCGCAGGTGATGGCACACACCGAGCTGCAGATGGGCTCGCTGGGAAAGGCATTGATGGGCGTAATGGTTGCCCGCTCGTCAGAGAGCAGGGCATGGGAATCACCGCAAGGAATAAAGAGGGCATCGCCGCTGCTCAGTTCGAACGTCGCACCGCTTTCCATTCGCAGCAGGGCGCTACCGTGGCTCACAAAATGAAACTGCGCCCTACCGGGCGCCTGATGGAACGCGAAGCCAAACGGCGCGCTGGCCTGGATCCGCCGGTATTTCACACCTGAAAGACGCATGCCGCGTAAAAGTTCGCTGATCAGATCGGGTGACTGTACGGTCATGGCGCAACTCCGGACGAATAATCAATAAGTGGAGATTATATGTCATAGATCGTCCAGGGTGAACCTTCTATGCTTTTGCGACAGTTGTCACATTTTTATAACGGGAGAAAAACAGATGAATTCATGTGTCGCGGCGAGCGAGGCGGTAGCGCCTGCAAAACCCGCCTGGCGGGCCGTCTATTCACTGGGGCTGGGGGTGTTTGGTTTGATTACGGCAGAATTTCTGCCCGCCAGTTTGTTAACGCCGATGGCCGCGAGCCTGGGCGTGAGTGAAGGAATGGCCGGACAGGCCGTCACCGCCACCGCGCTGGTGGCGCTGGTGACCGGACTGCTGATTACGCCGGCGACCAAAAGCATCGACCGCCGCTGGGTGCTGATGTTTTTCTCGGTCCTGCAAATTATCTCCAGCCTGCTGGTGGCCTTTGCGCCCAACCTGCACGTCCTGCTGATGGGGCGTTTGCTGCTCGGGATAGCCATCGGCGGATTCTGGGCGATGTCGACGGCGACCACGATGCGCTTGGTTCCGGCGGATAAAGTGCCGAAGGCGCTGGCGGTGATCTTCTCCAGCGTATCGATAGCCACGGTGGTCGCGGCGCCGCTCGGCAGCTATCTGGGCAGCCTGATCGGCTGGCGCAACGTCTTTGTTCTCTGCATTCTACCGAGCATGCTGGCGCTGCTGTGGCAGCTCTGGGTCCTGCCGTCCATGAAGCCGGAGAGCAGTGGCAGCCTGAGTACGCTGTTCCGCGTGCTGCGTCGTCCGGGGATGATCGGCGGCATGCTGGCGACCATCCTGATTTTCAGCGGCCATTTCGCCTTCTTTACCTACCTGCGCCCGTTCCTGGAAACGGTGGGGCAGGCGAGCGTGGAGACCATTTCGCTGATCCTGCTGGGCTTTGGGCTGGCCAACTTTGTCGGCACCTCCGTTGCCGGGCATCTGCTGGCGCGTAATCTGCGCCTGACGCTGGCGCTGGTGCCGTTCGCGATGGGCGTTCTCGCGCTCACCATGGTGGCGTTTGGTCATCTGGCGATGCTGGACGGGTTCCTGGTCGCGCTGTGGGGCTTTGCATTTGGTCTGGTTCCGGTGGGCTGGTCAACCTGGCTTGCTACCACCGTTCCGGATGAAGCCGAAAGTGCAGGCGGGCTGCTGGTGGCCTCAATTCAGCTGGCGATAAGTGCCGGTGCGGCCGGGGGCGGCGCGGTATTTGACCTCAACGGCGCCAGCGGCGTATTCGCCGGAAGCGGGCTTCTGCTGGTAACGGCGATGGTGATTGTGTTTATGGGCGTAAAAGTGAAAGCAGAGTGAGCCTTTTCCCTCTCCTTTGGGAGAGGGACTTAACGGTTGTTCATTGTTCTATGCTGTTGCTCTTTCATTCCAGGTGTCTTTAAACATGATATTCCCGTCGCAATATTTCCATTCAATCGATTCATAGCGGAGTTCGACTTCTTCCATATGCGCACTTGCGATACCGAGCGGGTGCAATACTGGCGAGATCCTGGTTATTTTGACGTTTTCCAGAGTGATATTGAAGTATTCGCGCTCAATACCGGCGTCATCAATTTTATACATTTTGATTAATGCAGATTTGAATGTTTTGCCTGTACATACGGCACGAAAAAAATGGGGTGTGATGCGATCTATTTCTTTTTCAAAGGTGATTGGAACATGAAGGCGTGTCCCGGTTAGTTTTCCCGTGTTGGAACTGGTGGG
Organism: Enterobacter sp. UPMP2060; assembly: GCF_053709655.1. Classification (NCBI taxonomy): domain Bacteria; kingdom Pseudomonadati; phylum Pseudomonadota; class Gammaproteobacteria; order Enterobacterales; family Enterobacteriaceae; genus Enterobacter; species Enterobacter sp. UPMP2060. The sequence continues at coordinate 346,725 of NZ_JBSKJQ010000003.1, read as the reverse complement.
GATCCAGACGGAGTGATTAAACGATTTGAGTTCGGTAGAGCCCAATCTTGTAGGCATTAAACACTCGCCTAATACGGGAGCATTATTTTCGTCAGTAAACCATATATGTGCTGGTGTAGACATTTATTGATCCTTTGTTTTGTAACGAAATGCAATGAAGTACACAACTAATATAATAATCCCAACGATTCGTAGTGCAATTTTTTCGTTTTCTATAAAACTCACCACGATAGCACCGAGAATGATGGCGAATATTCCAGTGCCATACCAAAAAAAATCATCCATAATGTCTTGTAAGAAACTTTTTAAAAATTGTTTCAAAAATGCTTTTATCGATTGCCACATTATCGCATCATTCTATTCAGCGCATCAGCAATTTCGCTATCGGATGCAGTGTTTAAGTTAAGATAACCGGCTTTCATTATCACCGGTTCAATAAGGAAATACATCATTTCCAGCTTTTCAACATATAGCGCATGGTAAAATAACGGCTGAAATTTTTTAAGTGTATTTGCGCTGTCTGCCGCATGCTGAACTATAGCGTAAAGGTTTAATACGGTAATTACACCTCCTGTGCTCAAACCAACCTTTCTCATAAATGCACTTTTTACGGCCGCGTTCATTTTATTACCATAACAGATGTATGACGTGGCGGCATAAATCAAACCGCTCTTAGATACTTGCTTTACTGAATAGTTTGTTGTAAATGGTATTAATTTTTCGAGAATAATTTTTCTTTGAATAATGGATCTGTTCTGAAGCATCGTTTCAATATAAATCCTTACCATTCTAAAAATTACATCTCTATGCTTAACAAGTTCAGCGACTCCTGCTAAAAACCTCAAATCTTCCGAACCCAATTTTTTACAGACATCCTGATAATTATCAGTGAAGCAAGAGGTATAATAAAGCAATCGCGTGGTCGCATCGCCAAGATTATTTAAATATTCTATGGCACCGTCCTTTACCCCCGCGACGGCGCGATCGAGCCTTAATGCAAGATCTTTATCGGATCCAATTCTTTCTATAATTTCCTTGCTGTAATACATAATATGTCCCTGTTGTGTGCAGGGTGTATCATGGTCTACGTTATCGACTAAGGACAGTGATCGGACTCGCACTTTTAAACGTAAAATAAAGAATAAATATTAACCTATTTTCTAAGTTAATTGGTGCGTTTTTATAATTGATGCGATGAATTAGAAAGAGTTAAATAATCTTGAGATTATTAAGAATTATATATTCAGCGAGGAAGGGGGAGATATTACTGAATGATGACATAATTTGTAGGCCGGGTAAGCGCATGCGCCACCCGGCATCACGGTAAGACTTACAGCCCTTTCTTATCCATCCACACCGCCAGATCCACCAGACGGTTTGAGAAGCCCCACTCGTTGTCATACCACGCCAGGATCTTCACCATGTTCCCGCCAATCACCAGCGTGGAAAGCCCGTCGATAATTGAGGAGCGTGGGTCGCCCTGGTAATCGCTGGAGACCAGCGGTTCATCGCTATAGCCCAGTATGCCTTTCAGAGGCCCGCTGGCGGCCGCGTTGCGGAACGCGTCATTCACCTCTTCGGCGGTTACGTTACGGCTCAGCGTTACCGTTAAATCCACAATCGACACCACCGGCACCGGCACGCGCAGGGAGTACCCGGTCAGTTTGCCGTCCAGAGAGGGGATCACTTTCCCCAGCGCTTTTGCCGCGCCGCTGGAGTAAGGCACAATCGACAGCGCCGCCGCGCGCGCGCCGCGCAGATCTTTCTCCGGCTGATCGTGCAGCGCCTGGCTGTTGGTGTAGGCATGCGTGGTATTCATCAGGCCATGCTCAATCCCGAACTGCTGATGCAGAACCTGAGCGGCCGGCGCCAGGCCGTTCGTGGTGCAGCTCCCGTTACTCACCACCGCGTGACGGGCGGGATCGTACTGCTCGTGATTAACCCCCATCACAATCGTCAGGTCGTCGTTCTTCCCGGGGGCGGAAATGATGACGCGCTTGACGCCGCCGTGAGTGATATGCACCGCCGCTTTTTCCCGCTCGGTAAAGAAGCCGGTGGCCTCAATCACCACGTCAACGCTGACGTCACGCCACGGGATATTCGCCGGATCGCGTTCGCTAAATACGGCGATCCGCTGCCCGTCTACCTGCAGCGCGCCGTCTGCCGCTTCAACCGGGGCGGGAAGCTTGCCCAGAAGGGAATCATGTTTCAGCAGGTGGGCGAGGGTTTTACTGTCCGTCAGATCGTTAATGGCCACAATCTGCAGATCCGGGTTACCCAGCGCCGCGCGCAGGAAATTACGTCCGATACGGCCGAAACCGTTAATACCGACCTTAAACATGGTGCACTCCTTATCTCTGTTGTCTGGAGTCACTGTAGGCGTCGGGCCGGTTGGCGTAAACGACAAAAAAGGATCAGATTACGCCATTTTGCGACAGTGGAAGCGCTGGCGGTACTCGCCGGGCGTGAGGTGAAGCTGTTTCTCAAAGATGCGGCGCAGGTTAATGCTGGTGCCGAACCCGCTTTGCTCGGCAACGCGCTCAAGGGAGTCATGGGTCTGCTCAAGCAGCTGGCGGGCCGCGGCCAGACGCGCTTCGGTAACGTAGCGGGCCGGAGAAACTCCCGCGTCGCGGGTAAACACGCGGGTGAAATTACGCGGGCTCATCGCCGCTTTCTCGGCCAGATTTTCCACGCACAGGTCGGCGGTGAGGTTCTGCAGGATCCAGGTTTGCAGTTCGCCTATCGGGCCCGATGTGCCGGGCTGCTGCAGGCTGTAACGGCTGAACTGCAGCTGGCCGCCGGGACGGCGCAGATACATCACCATATCCTGCGCCACGTCGCGGGCTAGGGTAAATCCGTAGTCGCCTTCCACCAGCGCCAGGGTCAGATCGAACCCGGAACTCACGCCGCCGGAGGTCCAGATGGGGCCATCCTGAATATACAGCGGACCGCCTTCGACGTGGATAGCCGGATACTGGGTTTGCATCGTCTCCAGCAGCCGCCAGTGGGTGGTCGCGCGACGACCGTCCAGCAGGCCGGTCTGGGCCAGCAGCATCGCGCCGCCGCAGATAGAGGCTACCCGCCGGGCGTGCGGCGCAGCGAGGTGCAGCCAGTCCACCACCGCCGTGCTCTCCTGCTCGTTCATGCCGCGTCCGGTGATGATAATGGTATCCAGCGGTTCACGCGGGTCCAGCTCCGGCAGGCGATAGTCCGCCAGCAGATTCAGGCCGGACTGGCCGTGGATCACCTGGTGAGGCTGCGTGGTGGCGATGATAATCCGGTAGCGGGGCTGCGCAAGACCTTCCGGATGCAGCCGGTTGGCCTGCATCAGAATGTCGGCGATACCGGCGGCTTCAAACAGCATGCCGCCGTCGGGAACAATAATCAGGATCTTCTTCATGTCCTGAAAAGTACCTTTATCACAGAATAAGTCAAGCGACGCGTGCGCCCCACGTTTCTGGCAAAGCAAAGCGATTTAAGTTGTTTGTTATTTCAGGCGTTATCCCCGATCGTCAAAGAATTATCTCTGGCGAAACGGCGTCTGAAGGAATGAGTCAACGAAGCTCCCTCTATTTACATCCGCAACAACGCGAACAAATCCGCCATCTTGCATCGGGTTTTTTATGGCGCAGCGAACTGCCCACGTGGCTGTTGATTATCACGATTTATGCAGGCTGGTTTGCCACGCTGGCGTTCTGGCAAACGCTCGGCCTGCTGCCCGCCACGTTGCTACTGATCGGGTTTACCGCCTGGTACATGTCCCTGCAGCATGAGCTGATCCACGGGCACCCCACGCGTTTTGCCTGGCTCAACCAGCTGTTCGGCACGCTCCCGCTGGCGGTCTGGTATCCGTATGGCCTGTACCGGGACTCCCATCTCGCCCATCATCGGCACCATAGCCTGACCCATCCGGTGGATGATCCGGAGTCGTACTATTTTACCGACGAGAGCTGGGCGCGCTTTTCCCCCTGGCAGAAACGTATGATTCGGGCGCGGAATACCTTCGCCGGGCGGCTGATGCTGGCCCCGCTGCTGGATATCCTTCAGACGCTGGGCAGCGCTGCGGCGGCGTTTCGTCACCTTCAGCCGCGGGCAATGTCAATGTGGCTGGTTCACGTTTTGCTGCTGGTGGCGCTCTTCGCCTGGATGACGCGTACCGGTTTTTCACCCGTCTGGTTTGTGCTGGCCGTCAGCTATCCGGCGCTGGCGCTGACCAAGGTCCGATCGTTTTTCGAACATCGCGCGGCGGACGACCCGCTGGCGCGCTCCGTCATTAACGAGGCCGGGTTATTCTGGCGGGTACTGTTTTTGAATCTCAACTACCATTCAGTGCATCACGATCTGCCGGGCGTTCCCTGGTACGGGCTGAAGGCCATCTACCAGCAAAACCGGGAGGCGTACCAGCAGCGAAACCACGGTTTTCTCGTCAGGGGCTATGGTGAATGGCTGCGTCAGTTCTGGGTGAGACCCGTCGACGTCACCGTTCATCCCGCAAAACAACAGGGGGAAGGGTATGAGTAACCTGCTGGCGTTTCCCATGTATGCCGTGGATCGCGCCGATATCCGCGCGCTCTGGCTGGCGGTAAAGGGGCTGTTGGCCGCGCGCGGTGTGTCCGTCGATCGTGACCCCGGCTGGCCGGAATCCGATCTGCTGAGGCACTGGCAACAGCCTGCGCTTATCCTCAGCCAGACCTGCGGTTATCCGCTGGTCACGCAGCTCCCGGACGTGCAGGTGGTCGGCTGTTTTCACTACGCGGCATCGGGCTGCGAAGGGATCCAGTACCGCAGCTTTCTGGCGGTGCGCGAGGAGGATCGGCACCTCACGCTGGCGGATTTTCGCGGACGTCGGGCGGTCTGTAATTCCCCGGATTCCCAGTCCGGCTACAATGCGCTGCGAAAAATAGTGGCTCCCCTGGCGAGCGGCGGTCCCTTTTTCGCGCAAACGTCCTTCAGCGGCAGCCATCGCCAGTCTCTGATTGATGTGAAACGCGGGGCGGGGGATATCGCGGCCATCGACTGCGTGACCTGGGCACTGCTGCAGCGCCATGAGCCGGAACGCCTTGTGGGGCTGGCGGTCATTGACCGCACCCCGCTGACGCCGGGACTGCCCCTGATCACCTCGCCTAACACCTCGCGTGAAACGCTTAACGCCATTCGCGATGCGCTCCACGCGCTGGCCAGTTCACCGGAACATCGGGAGATTTGCGACGCGGTGCTGATCGGCGGTTTTAGCGTGGTCACGCGCGAGGCCTACGCCTCATTGACCGCGTGATAAATCTCCTGCGCGTCGGTAAAACAGCGCAGCGCCAGCGAGGAGACGGGCTTCTGCCTGCGCATAATCAGGCCGACGGGAGCCTCAATGTTCGCGTCAGCGATGGGGACAATCCGGAAGTTGCCGTTCAGTGCCTCCAGCCCGTTGTTCAGCGGCATGACGGCGCAGCACACGCCGCTCTGAACCGCCTGAATGATCTGGAACGTCGAGTCGCTTTCGAAAACGGACGTGGGTTCGATGCCGGCAGATTTAAAGCTGGCCTCCATATGCGCCCGGTAGTGCATCCCTTTGGTCAGGAACCCCAGCGGAAAATCCGTCAGGTCGTGCCACGTCAGCGCTGCCTGGCCGAGCTGGAAATGGCGAGTGTCGTGCAGCAGGCCCATCTTCGTTTTTGGCAGCTGGATAACGTCAAACAGGCTGGTGTCGATGCTGTTGAGGTAGCAAATTCCCAGCTCAAGCTGATTGCGGCTGACGCCGTCGGCGATCTGCGCTGAGGACATGGAATAGAGGCTGTAGGTCAGCTCCGGGTATTTTTGCGTTAGCTGGCGAATAAAGATCATCGGATCCACGCTCGCCAGCGGCACCATCCCCAGACGTAATTCGCCCACCACCTGGCCTTTGCACAGCGCGGCTTCCGCCTGTAACCCGTCGTGTGCGGCAAGCAGGGCGCGGGCCCACGCGAGGATGCGTTCCCCCTCCGGCGTAAACCCTTCAAAGCGCTGCCCGCGCACGATCAGCACCAGCCCCAGCTCCTCTTCCAGGCTGCGGATGCGCATGGAGAGGGTCGGCTGGGTGACGTTGCACTGCGAGGCCGCTTTACCAAAGTGCCGGGTCTCGTCGAGTGCGATTAAATATTTTAACTGTTTAATATCCATCATTATCTCTGCGCGAGCAGCCTTACAGCATGCGGATCTCTTTCGAGCGCAGGGTGATGCGAACCGGAACGGATTTATACGACGGCGTACCGCTGTCCTTATCCAGATAATCAAGCGGTACCAGCACGTTGGCCTCCGGGTAATAGGCGCCGACGGTGCCCGGCGCGATGCTGTACGCCACCACGGTAATGTCCTTCAAACGCTGGACGCTGCCGGGGAGGGCGGTTTCGATATCCACGCGGTCGCCGTGTTCCAGGCCTGACTGCGCCATATCGTCTTCGTTCATAAACAGCACGTCGCGGCGGCCAAACACGCCGCGGTAGCGGTCGTCCAGCGCGTAAATGGTGGTGTTGTACTGGTCGTGGCTGCGCAGCGTGATTAACCGCAGAACATGCTCACCTTCGCCGCTGACGTTCTCGTGAACGCCGTCGAACACCGAGAACATCGCTTTTCCCGTCGCCGTTGGCCAGATGCGTTGCGTCGGCGGCAGCGGCATACGGAAGCCCCCGGGAACGCGGATCCGCGCGTTGTAATTCTCAAAGCCCGGAATGGTCTGCTCGATCAGATCGCGGATCCGGTCGTAATCTTCTACCAGCGTCAGCCAGTCCACGCGGGTTTCCGGCAGCGTGGCTTTCGCCATGCCGGCGACGATAGCGGGTTCCGAACGGAGCAACGGCGAGGCGGGCTTCAGCTTGCCGGATGAGGCATGCACCATCGACATGGAGTCTTCGACGGTAATGGACTGACGGCCGGTGGCCTGGAGATCCAGCTCGGTGCGGCCGAGGCACGGAAAGATAAAGGTCTCTTTGCCCACCAGCAGATGGGTACGGTTGAGCTTGGTGCCGACGTGCACGCTCAAATCCAGGTTACCCATCGCCGGAAAACCCCGCTCGTGATCGGGCATCGCGACGGCAAAATTACCCCCGAGGCAGATGAGCGCCTTCGCGCGGCCGTCGATCATCGCCTGCGTGGCCTGCACCGCATCGTGTCCGTGGTGAGACGGCGGCTCAAAGCCGAAAACGTCCTTCAGACGGTTCAGGAAGGCCGGCGTGGGCTTCTCGCTGATCCCGACGGTACGGTTCCCCTGAACGTTTGAGTGGCCGCGCAGGGGGCAGATACCCGCGCCGGGCTTGCCGATATTCCCGCGCAGCAGCAGCAGGTCGGCAATCAGTCGGACGTTCGCCGTGCCTTTATTGTGCTGGGTAATGCCCATCCCGTAGGTAATGATGGTGGCATTTGATTTCGCATAGGCGTCGGCGACCTTCCCGAGCGCCGCCCGGTTCAGGCCCGACTCGCGCTCGATCTCGTCCCAGCGGGTTTGCGCGATATCGGCGGCGAAGTCCTCAATGCCCTGGGTGTGTTCGGCAATAAATGCGCGATCCAGCACGTCACCGCGTTCGGCCTCCATTTCCAGCAGATGTTTGGCAATGCCTTTCAGCGCGGCGGCATCGCCCCCGGCCTTCACCTGGAAATAGGTCGAGGCGATATCCGTTGAGCCGTAGGTCGCCATTTCAATCACGCTTTGCGGGTCGGCGAAACGTTCGAGGGCGCGCTCGCGCAGCGGGTTAAAGACGATAATCGGCACGTTGCGACGGGCCAGCTCATGGAGCGTCCCCATCATTCGCGGATGGTTGGTGCCGGGGTTGTGGCCGATGGAGATCACCAGCTCGGTCTTATCAAAGTCGTCCAGCGAGACGGTGCCTTTCCCGATGCCAATCGAACGCGGCAAACCGACGCTGGTGGCCTCGTGGCACATATTCGAGCAGTCGGGGAAGTTATTGGTGCCGTATTCGCGAGCGAACAGCTGGAACAGATACGCCGCTTCGTTAGAGGCGCGTCCGGAGGTATAGAACTCGACCTGGTCCGGTTCGAGCCCGCGCAATACTTCGCCGATGCGTTGAAACGCCTCGTCCCAGTCGACGGGCCGGAAGGTATCGCTTGCCCGGTCATAGCGCAGGGGATGCGTCAGTCGACCGTAGCCTTCCAGCTCAAAGTCCGATTTTGCCAGCAGCGAGGAGACGCTGTTTTCAGCCAGAAACGCGGGGGTAACGCGTTTGCTGGTCGCTTCCCAGGTCACGGCTTTGGCGCCGTTCTCGCAGAACTGGAACGTCGACTTGTGTTCTTTATCCGGCCACGCGCAGCCCGGGCAGTCAAAACCGTCAGGCTGGTTGGTGCGCAGCAGCGTGGCGGGAGCGTCCAGGGCATCCATTTGGGTACGTACCGCGATGGCCGTCGCTTTTAACGCGCCCCAGCCTCCGGCAGGACCGTCATAGTGTCTGATACCCGGCACCGAGCGTCTTTTCTTATTCATACCCACTCCTGATTTCTTCGGTCACACAACGTCTGAACCCATAAAAACGCTGCAAAGGACAATAAGTGAAAGCAATGACGACCGGATGGCTATGCGCATGCGGTGTAGAAAAATGCTTTATCTTAAATTCGTTTTATTACAGCGATTTATCAGATCTGATGCTTAAATATTTAAAGAAATTATAACGAAATTTTATCATTTTAATAATAAATCTTATCTATCACACGGTAGGCAAGATAGATGGGGCGAGCAGGAGAGGATGTAGCAACAATAAAATTTCGAATGAAGGCTGTGGGCGGCAGCAATAAACACGGGTCGCAGCTGGCGGGATATTGCGAGCATTTTTGGCGGGGATAATGTCAGGATGGTTAACTCAGGCTTAATGATTAAAGGATAAAATTCAGGCCTGGTTGGGTAATTGTCGCAACGCGAAATATAAAGTTATTTTGAGGCGTAAAATTAACGTCGTGCAACATAAGTGAAATAGTCACATTCACGTTAACGCGTGCATTCAATATTAAAGTTACCCTGATAGTGCAACAAATAATTCATCTTTCATATATTCTGCTGACCTCACCAATACGCGAATTCTACTAATTATGGTAGTGGCGATAATAGCCGTATTGCGTTAATGAAAGTGGTTCTCTTTTGTGTTTTTTGTATATAAAACAAATGATTGCAATGTTGTGTGGCTAAGAAATAAAAGGGCGTAGGTCATATCGGGTTTTTTCATAGGATTAATCCTATAATTTTCCGACTGCTTCATTTACCAACAGTTACGTACCGGTAAATATTGAATTGAGACGAAGCTCATGTAAACTTGTTTACCGTTTGTCAAAATATGTCAGGAAGACACTGGGCCTTATTCTGAAGGGCTCGTGCGGTAGCTATGCCCTTAAAATAGTAACGCCCCGAAAATATCCTGGCTATTTTAACAATAGCACCTAAGTCAAACTTCACTCCCTTATCTTCATCATCGAAATATCGCTACGGAAAAGCATATGAAAATGCGCGTACTGTTTTCACTTCTGTTTGTAATGGCGGTGGCGGGCTGTAAAGCGCCGCAGAAACCTGTGATCAACGACGATACGATCGAGACCAGCCAGGTCAACGGCGTGACCTTAACCCACCGTCACGCTGTGACGCCGCCGGCGGAGTTCAACCCGGTCAACGAACCGTATCGCGCCATGTATCCAGCCTCCCTGATGAGCCGTCCTGACTTCGGCGGCAAAGTTATCCGCACTCTCGACACCGGAAAAACCTACGTGGTGCTGGGTCAGGTTGAACATTACTGGATGGCGCTGGCCGATGAAGGGAACGATCAGCTGATTGGTTACGTCCCGATGCGCGCGGTGATCAAGGCCGACCTGTACGACGCCGCCGTGCGTAAACAGGCCATTCGTCCGAAGGCGCGTAAAAAAGCGACCTGTGTCGACGTCGATGGCAACAGCAAAGCCTGCAAAGACAGCGCTAACGGTACCTGGATCCTGAACTAAACGGCTTGCATGAGCGCATTTTTATGAATAATAAAAATTTTCATAAGCTGTGGTTATTCTTTTACGCGGTGATTTTCGCCCTGGTCAGTGGTTGTACGTCGTCTTCACACAGCGACCCCTCCCGCTACAATCTGCAGTTTCAGGCTCATCCACAAATCAACGAATCTGCGCCGCTTAAGGTCCGGGTGTTGTTGCTGAAATCCGATGCGGATTTCATGTCCAGCGACTTCTACTCCCTGCAGAACAACGCGTCAGCCACGCTTGGCGCGAATCTGCTGAACAGCGACGTGTTCTTCCTGATGCCGGGACAGCTGTCCAAAACCCTCAGCGGGCAAAGCTCTCCGGAGGCCCGCTACATCGGCGTGATGGCGGAGTATCAGATGCTGGATGGCAAAAAATGGCGCGTTTCACTCCCTCTGCCTGTGCCTGGCGAAAATCATATCTACCAGTTCTGGAAATGGTCCGCGGATGAACTTCAGGCCAACGTTTTTCTCGACGTGAACGGCATTCGGGTCATCAGCCAGTAACGCGCTTCAACACAGGAAACACATCATCATGACGAAAGCAGAAAAGGTCGTCTGGACCGAAGGCATGTTCCTGCGTCCACACCATTTTCAGCGGACTGAAAGCTATCTGCTCAACCATGTTCGTGAATGGGGCGCGCTACAGCGGTCATATCTCTGGGGCTTTCTTGACGTGGAACTGGATGAAGCGATGCTTCGTCAGGGATGCATTGCCCTGAGCTACTGCAGTGGCTTGCTGCCGGACGGCACCTTTTTCCAGGTGCGTAACGGGCGCAACGGCCCTGCGCCGCTGAAAATTCCTGACAATCTCACCAACGAAAAGGTGGTGCTCGCGCTGCCGGTTCGTCGTGGCGAGAGAGAAGAGGTGATTTTTAGCGAAGAGCCGGCCTCGCTGGCGCGCTTCATCGCTTTCGAGCAAGAGGTGGAAGACGACAACGCCATGTCGGTGGGGGATGCCACCGTCCAGTTTGGCCGTCTGCGTCTGACCCTGATGCTGGAAAAAGACCTCACGGCGGAATGGACCGCCATCGGCGTGGCGTTTGTGACGGAGAAACGTAACGATAACCACGTGCGGCTCGATAACAGCTACATCCCGCCGATGCTCAACGGCAACAACAGCCCGCAGATCTACAGCATGATCAACGATCTGCACGGTCTGCTGGTCCAGCGCAGCCAGCAAATTGGCGGTCGTCTGCGCCAGCCTGGCCGCTTTAACACCTCCGAACTGATTGAGTTCACGCTGCTGTCGCTGGTTAACCGTCATCTGGGCGAGGTTTCTCATTTAAAAACCCTCCCGCTGCTGCATCCGGAAACGCTCTGGCGCAGCTGGCTGCCCTTTGCGACCGAGCTCGCCACCTGGACGTCGCAGCGTACCGCCGAAAGCGTGCTGCCGATTTACGATCATGACGATCTGGCTAACTGCTTCAGCAAACTGATGCTGATGCTGCGTCAGGGGCTGTCGCTGGTGATGGAAGACCACGCGATTCAGCTGCCGCTTAACGAACGCTCTCACGGCCTGAACATCGCCACGGTGCCTGAAACCAGCATGGTGCGCGAGTTCGGCTTCGTGCTGGCGGTAAAAGCCAACGTGCCGGGCGAACACCTGCAAACCCATTTCCCGGCGCAGATGAAGGTCGCGCCGGTCTCGAAAATCCGGGATCTGGTTCAGCTTCAGCTGCCGGGCATTATGCTGCGCGCCATGCCCGTCGCGCCGCCGCAGATCCCGTGGCATGCCGGCTACAGCTACTTTGAACTGGAGAAGGGCAGCGAGCTGTGGCACGAGATGGATAAGTCCGGCGCATTCGCCCTGCATCTTGCAGGGGAGTTCCCGGGGCTGGATATGGAGTTTTGGGCCATCCGTAGCCCGACAGAATAATAAAGCGAGCGCTTAATATGCAGGAACGACAGGACACCGGCAGTGATGCCGCGTTTACCGGAGCCAGTAGCAACAACCAGCTGGTGGCGGCCGCCAATCCGCTGCTCAACGCGATTCCGCAGATCCGTCATTCGGTCTCCCATGACGATCAGGTGGCGTTACGCCAGCGTCTGATCGATGAGATTCGCCGTTTCGAAGTCCGCTGTCAGCAGGCGGGGCTGCCCTACGAAGTGATCGTCGGGGCACGTTACTGCCTGTGTACGGCGCTCGATGAGGCCGCCGCGCTCACCCCCTGGGGCAGCAGCGGCGTCTGGTCAAGCAACGGTCTGCTGGTGACGTTCCACAACGAAACCTGGGGCGGCGAGAAGTTCTTCCAGCTGCTGGCGCGCCTGTCGCAGAACCCGCGCGAGCATATCCTGCTGCTGGAGATGATCAACTACTGCCTGCTGCTGGGCTTCGAAGGACGCTATCGGGTGCTGGATAATGGCCGCACCCAGCTTGAAACCATCAAGCAGCGGCTGTGGCAGATGATTCGCGGCGTGCGCGGCAGCTATCCGCCGCCGCTTTCTCCCCATCCGGAAGACCGTCCGGTGCTGCGCAAGCTCTGGCGGCCGATGGTTCCCCTGTGGGCTTGCGTGGCGCTGGCCGGGTTTATCGCCTGCCTGTTTTATATCGTGCTTAACTGGCGCCTTGGCGATAACACCAACCCGGTGCTGGCGAAGATTTACCAGTCCCAGCTGCCGGAAACCACTATTCAGCAGCCGGCCCGTCAGCTTCCGGCGGTGCTGAACCTGCGCGGCTTCCTGAAGCCTGAAATCGAGGCGGGCCTGGTCGCGGTGAAAGACGAAGCGGATCGCAGCGTCGTGATCCTGAAGGGCGACGGGCTGTTTGCCTCCGCCTCTACCGTCGTGCGTGACCGCTATGAACCGGTCATCAACCGCATTGCGCAGGCGATGAATAACGTCAGCGGCAAAATTCTGGTGGTGGGCTACAGCGACAACGTGCCGATCCGCAGCGCGCGCTTTGCCTCGAACTATGAACTCTCTCTGGAACGCGCCCGCTCGGTACAGAAAATGCTGCAGGGAAGCCTCTCTCAGCCTGGCCGCGTGAAAGCGGAAGGGCGGGGCGAGATTAACCCGGTGGCGCCGAACACGACGCCTGAAAACCGCGCCCGTAACCGCCGTGTGGAAATTACTCTGCTGGTGTCGCCTGAAAACACTCAGGCTGAGCTGAACGGATTGCCGCAAGGAAACTAAGGATGCTGACTACACTTCTTTCCATCTTGACCAACCGCATTCTGTGGAGCTTCCTCGGCGTAACGGCGCTTGCGGCGGTGATCTGGATGATTGGTCCCCTGTTGTCCATCGTGGACACCCGACCGCTCGAGTCTGAGCAGAACCGCATTATCAGCATTGCCGTGGTCTATCTGCTCTGGGCGCAGGGCCACATTCTGCCGCGCCTGTACAACGCCTGGCTGAACCGCAAGCTGATGGACAAGCTCAAAGAGAACACCGCCAGCCCGGAAGCGGCGGATCCGCAGAAGCGGCTGAACAGCGAGGAGCAGATCCTCGCCAGCCGCTTTGATGAAGCCGCGCAGATGCTGAAAAAAGCCCACTTCAGCAAAGCGGGCCAGGGCGCCCAGTGGACGCAGCGCTTCAGCACGCAATATCTCTATCAGCTGCCGTGGTACGTCATTATTGGCGCGCCGGGATCCGGTAAAACCACGGCGCTGGTTAACTCCGGGCTGCAGTTCCCGCTGGCCGATCGCTTCGGTAAAACCGCGCTGCGGGGCATTGGCGGCACGCGTAACTGCGACTGGTGGTTTACCAATGAAGCGGTGCTGCTGGACACGGCGGGCCGCTACACCACCCAGGAGAGCGAGCAGGTGCAGGATGCCGGCGAATGTCTGGAGTTCATGGGGTTACTTCGCAAGTATCGCCGCCGCCAGCCGATCAACGGCGTTATCATCACCATCAGCATTTCTGACCTGCTCACCCAGTCCGCCGAGGCGTCCCGCCAGCAGGCGGTGAACCTGCGCCAGCGTCTGTCCGAGCTGCATGAACAGCTGGGTATTCGCTTCCCGGTGTATGTGATGGTGACCAAGGCCGACCTGCTTAAAGGCTTCCGCGCCTGGTTTGCCGACTACGACAAAGCGCAGCGCGACCAGATCTGGGGCTTTACGCTGCCGTGGGAGCAAACCAAACACGCCGATTACGACCTGATGGGCAACTTCCAGCAGGAGTTTTCTCTGCTCCAGCAGCGCCTTGATGCCGGGCTGCCGGAAACCATGCTGAAAGAGCATGACGCGAAAACCCGCGCCGAAGCGTATCTCTTCCCGCAGGAGTTCGCCGCGCTGCGTCCGCTGCTGGCGGACTACCTGAGCACGGTCTTCGCCCGCTCCAACTTCGAAACCGAGTTCTCTCCGCGCGGGATCTACTTCGCCAGCGGGACGCAGGAAGGTATGCCGTTCGACCGCGTGATGGGCGAACTGAACCGCGCGCTGTCGCTGCCGGAAGGGGGAGAGGCGGATAACTGGGATTCGGTCAGCAAAGAAGCGCCGATCCCGGGGGCAAAAGGTCAGAGTTTCTTCATTAAGAACCTGCTGCAAAACGTCATCTTCCAGGAAGCCGGGATCGCGGGCGAAAACCGCTGGTGGGAGCTGCGCAACCGGGCGGTGATCTGGTCTGGCTACGCGGCGCTGCTGGCCCTGTTGGTGATCCTCGGCGGTCTGTGGCTGACCAGCTATGCCAAAAACAAGGCCTATCTGGAAGAGGTGGATGCGAAGGTGCCGCTGCTGGACCAGCAGAGCAAAGCGCTGCAGAACCAGACCCAGCGTGACCTGTTCGATCTGCTGCCGCTGCTGAACGGTCTGGTTGACCTGCCGAAAAGCGACGCGTTTGATGTAAACGATCCGCCCCTATCCCGCCGTATGGGGCTCTACCGCGGAGATGACGTCAGCGATGCCTCGCAGTCTCTGTACCAGAAAGCGCTGGATCAGATGCTGTTGCCTGCCGTCGCTATGCACATCACCACCTGGCTGCGCAACGACAACGGCAGCGACGTGGAATACAGCTATGAAGCGCTGAAAGCCTATCAGATGCTGTATCAGCCGAAGCACTACGACGGCAAATTCCTGCATTCGTGGGTGATGCTCAACCTGCAGCGAAATCTGCCGCAGAACGTCACGAAGGCGCAGCTGCAGCAGCTTGAATGGCACCTGACGCAGCTGCTGGAACCGAAAATCCAGGCCTCGCCGTACGCGCAGGATGAATCTCTGGTGGCCCGCGAAAGAGCGATGATCGGCCAGCAGCCGCTCTCCACGCGCGTTTACGGTCGTCTCAAACGCCTGCTGGAGCATGATGACAACCTCAAGCCGGTCTCCCTTTCCGACCTGGGCGGACCGCAGAGCGAGCTGGTGTTTTCACGCAAAAGCGGCAAGCCGGTGAGCGAAGGCGTGCCGGGTCTGTATACGCCGGACGGCTACTGGAAAAGCTTTAACGGCCAGATTGACAGCGTCACCACCGCCCTGCATGAAGACGACGCCTGGGTGCTGGGGGCCGCGACGGCGCAGGAAGATAAACAGCAGATCGATAACGCCGTGCGCCAGCTCTACATGCGCGATTTTATCGCGAACTGGGATCGCTTCCTCGCCGACATCCAGCTCAATAACAGCGCCGATCTTTCCCAGCGCATCAACACCGCGCGCCTGCTCTCCGGCGCAAACTCGCCTCTGCGCCGTCTGGTGCAGAACCTGAGCCAGGTCCTGACGCTGTCACGCAATGCGCCAGCGCCGGAAGATGCGGATAAAGCGCAGGCGCAGAGCAACCGCGCCACCCGCACGCTGGAAGCGCTGTTCAGCAACAATGACGCTGCGCCGACCCAGGCCGCCGTGGTCACCCAGGCGCCGGAACAGCTGGTCACCGACCACTACGCGCCGATGATTGAGCTGGCGCAGCCGCTGGAGAAGGGCGGGAAGACCATCGTGTTTGATGATTTTCTCAAGCAGGTGGATGAGCTCTATCGCTACCTGACCGCCGTCCAGGACGCGGCCAACAGCGGCATGCCGGCACCGGGCGGCGAGGCGATCAGCCGCCTGCAGGCCAGCGCCGGTCGTCTGCCGGGCGGGCTGCAAACCATGTTCAGCAATATGGCGGTGGGCGCCAGCAGCGATACCCAGCGCCGCGACCTCGAAAACGTGCGTAAGCGGATTAACGTTGAGGTGGGCGGTTTCTGCCGTCAGGCGATCGCCAGCCGTTACCCGCTGGTGCGCAGCGCCAGCACCGAGGTCACCCCTGACGATCTCGCGCGCATGTTTGCGCCGGGAACCGGGCTGATGGACGCTTTCTTCCGCGACAATCTGACCAATAAAGTGGATACCACCCAGGCAAACTGGCGCTTTATGCCGGGCATCGACGGGAAAACGCTGCCGGGAAGTGAAGGGCTGCTGAGACCGTTCCAGCAGGCCCAGTCGATTCGCGACGCCTTCTTTGCTAATGGCGCCACGACGCCGTCCTTCAAGGTGACGGTTCGCACCGTGCGAATGGATAACTCCATTCTGAACCTGACGCTGGACGTCGACGGCCAGCTGCTGCGCTACAGCCACGGCCCACAGGCCGTACAGATCATGAACTGGCCGGGGCCGGGCGGCACCAACCAGGTACGCATGCAGCTGGGGCTGGCGAACGGCAGCACGGCGACGCTGGTCACCAACGGCGCCTGGGCGCTCAACCGCTTCTTCGATAAAGCGAGCACCAGCCCGGGCGCGGGTAGCCTGAGCCGTCAGGCCACCTTCAACGTCGACGGACATCAGGTCACGCTGGAGTTTGCGCCAAACAGCATTCGTAACCCGTTCCAGCTTCCCCGTTTCTCATGCCCATAACCGCAAGGACAGCCGTATGACGAATACCCCTGCGATGAACCGCTACAGCTGGTATGGCAAGTTACCCAGCGCCGGAGATTTTTTGCAGCGTCGCTTTCCTGACACTTTACAGCGCCAGTGGTCGCACTGGTTCCAGGTCGGCCTGCTGGCCTGGCAGCAGGAAGAGCAGCGCAGCGGCGAGCGCCAGTTTCACAAAGCGCCAGTCTGGAATTTTGTGGTACCGCCCATGCTGGGCAGCCAGATGATCCAGATGGGCTGTCTGCTGCCCGGCCGCGACAGCGTTGGCCGACAGTATCCGGTTTGCCTGCAGCTGAGCTTCGCCCCGTCAGAGTGGTCGACCAGCCTGCTCAGCCAGGCAGAAAGCTGGTACCAGCAGATTGGGCGCCTGGGGCTGCACGCGGTGCGCAACAGTTTTTCCGCCTCACAGCTGGATGAGATGCTGATGACCATTCCGGCGCCGCAGCCCGTCGAGCCGCAAAAGCGTTCCGACATCCTTGATGTGATTGGCTATGACGAGGACGGGCAGAGCACGCTGGGCTGGCCTCAGGCGGCCGAGTGTTTTGATCCGCTGCGTCAGACCAGCTACTGGTGGACCAACCGCTGCGACGGCTACCCGCTGTACACCCACGTGCACAGCGGTAACTTTACCGGGCAGCTTTTCACCCTGCTGTTCGACCCGGCAGGGGGCGCCCGTCCGGGGCGTCACGGTCTCTATCCGCCCATGTTTGAATAAGCAGGGATCTCATGAATATCGAAGAATTTCTCGCGCCAATCAGTCCCGAAAAACCCTGCGGCGAAAACCTGGAGTACGACGCCGACTTCCAGATCATGAATCAGGCAAGTCTTGGGAAAGCGGAACAGCAGTTTGGCGACACCATTATCCCGGCAGAGCCCGCTGACTGGAACACGGTGGAAAAATACGCCACCAGCCTGCTGACCCGCACCAAAGATCTTCGCGTACTGCTGGCGTTAACCCATGCCTGGACGCGCCGCCGCGGGCTGGCGGGCTACGCGGACGGATTATTGCTGGTGCAGGAGGCGATCGCCCGTTACTGGGAGACGCTCTATCCGCTGCTGGAAGAGTATGGCGAAACCGATCCGTTCTATCGCATTAACGCCCTGGCAGGGCTGAGCGATAAATCCGACCTCACCGTCGCCGTGCGAAACGCCTCGCTTCTGCGTTCAAACGGCGATGAAATTTCGCTCCGGGATGCCCAGGCCCTGCTGGACGGCAGCAAGACGGAATGTCCGGACTATCCCGGCGGCCGTCCACGGCTGATTGACGAGCTGGCCCGCGGCGACCAGCCGGGAACCGCAGCAGTTATCGTCATTAACGAACGTCTGCTGGCGATTCGCGAGCTGCTCTCCGGGCATCTCGGTGAAAGCGGCGTGCCCGAGATGGAACAGCTGCTGAAAACCGTCGGACTGGTGGCCAGCGCGTGCCAGGTAACCGACATCAGCAAGCTGCTGACGAACCGTGAGGCGCAGGCAGAACCCCAGGCCGAGCAGCAGTCGGCGGCAGCGCAGCCCGTTCAGCCGGTCGCCGACTGGCGAAGCGTGCAGATCACCAGCCGCGCCGACGCGCAGCTGATGCTGGAAAAAGCGAAGCAGTATTTTGCGCAGTACGAACCGAGCCACCCCGCACCGCTGATGATTGAACGGGTGCAGCGGCTGTCAGAACTTAACTTTATGGACATTATTCGCGACCTGGCGCCAGACGGCGTTAACCAACTTGAAAACATCTTTGGGCGCCGCGAATAACGCGTCCAGGCATTATGACGACAGGCATGGAGCCTGCCGTTTCACCTTCACCGCGCATCTTTGATGGAGAACATCATGGCAATGAGTAACAGTGGGCAGAAATTCATCGCACGTAACCGTGCCCCCCGCGTGCAGATCGAGTACGACGTAGAGATCTACGGTGCAGAACGTAAGATTCAGCTGCCGTTTGTGATGGGCGTCATGGCCGATCTGGTCGGCAAACCGGTTGAAAATCTGCCGGCCGTCGACGAGCGTAAATTCCTCGAAATCGACATCGACAACTTTGACGAACGCATGAAGGCGCTTAAGCCGCGCGTGGCGTTCCAGGTGGATAACACCCTGACCGGCGAAGGCAAGCTCAACGTGGATCTGACCTTTGACAGCATGGACGACTTCCTGCCGGATGCGGTGGCCCGCAAGGTCGAGCCGCTGAACAAGCTGCTGGAAGCGCGTACCCAGCTCTCCAACCTGCTGACCTATATGGACGGCAAAAACGGTGCGGAAGAGCTGATCGCTAAAATTCTGCAGGATCCGACGCTGCTCAAATCCCTGAGCCAGTTGCCGAAAAATGACGAAAGCGCGAAAGGTAGCGAGGAATAATCGATGAGCAACCAGACTCAACAACACGAGCAGCAGGCGGGTCAGGCGTTCAGCCAGGATGAGTTCAGCGCGCTGCTGAACAAAGAATTCCGCCCGAAAACCGATCAGGCCCGTTCAGCCGTAGAAAGCGCGGTTAAAACTCTGGCGCAGCAGGCGCTGGAAAACACCGTCACTTTCTCCAACGACACCTACCGCACCATTCAGAACCTGATCGCCGGTATCGACGAGCAGCTGTCGCAGCAGGTAAACCAGATCATTCACCACGAAGAGTTTCAGAAGCTGGAGAGCGCCTGGCGCGGTCTGAGCTATCTTGTGAACAACACTGAAACTGACGAGATGCTGAAGATCCGCTTTATGAGCATCTCCAAGCAGGAGCTGGGCCGCACCCTGAAGCGCTTCAAGGGCGTGGGCTGGGACCAGAGCCCGATCTTCAAGAAAATCTACGAGCAGGAGTACGGTCAGTTCGGCGGCGAGCCGTTTGGCTGCATCGTGGGCGACTACTACTTCGACCATAGCCCGCAGGACGTTGAGCTGCTGGGCGAAATGGCGCGCATCGGCTCTGCGGCGCACTGTCCGTTTATCACCGGTACCGCGCCGGGCGTGATGCAGATGGAGTCCTGGCAGGAGCTGGCTAACCCGCGCGACCTGACCAAGATCTTCCAGAACACCGAATACGCCGCCTGGCGTTCGCTGCGTGAATCCGAAGATGCCCGCTATCTGGGCCTGGTGATGCCGCGCTTCCTGTCGCGCCTGCCGTACGGTATTCGCACCAACCCGGTCGACAGCTTTGACTTTGAAGAGCAGACCGACGGCGCGAACCACAACAGCTACTCCTGGGCGAACGCCGCGTATGCGATGGCCGCCAACATCAACCGCTCCTTCAAAGAGTACGGCTGGTGCACCTCGATTCGCGGCGTGGAGTCCGGCGGGGCGGTGGAAAACCTGCCGTGCCACACCTTCCCGAGCGATGACGGCGGCGTGGACATGAAGTGCCCGACCGAAATCGCCATCAGCGATCGTCGTGAAGCCGAGCTGGCGAAAAACGGCTTTATGCCGCTGGTTCACCGCAAAAACTCCGACTTTGCCGCCTTCATCGGCGCGCAGTCGCTGCAGAAACCGGCCGAGTACCACGACCCGGATGCCACCGCCAACGCGCGTCTGGCCTCTCGTCTGCCGTACCTGTTCGCCTGCTGCCGCTTTGCACACTACCTGAAGTGCATCGTGCGCGACAAAATCGGCTCCTTCCGCGAGCGCGAAGAGATGGAGCGCTGGCTGAACGACTGGGTCATGAACTACGTCGACGGTGACCCGGCGAACTCCTCTCAGGAGACCAAGTCCCGTAAACCGCTGGCCGCAGCGGAAGTGCAGGTGCAGGAGATTGAAGACAACCCGGGCTACTACGCCGCGAAGTTCTTCCTGCGTCCACACTACCAGCTGGAAGGTCTGACCGTTTCCCTGCGTCTGGTATCCAAACTGCCGTCGCTGAAGACGAAAGACGCGTGATGAGTGTAGCCGGCCCATTGGGCCGGCTACTTTTCGGTCAATACGAGATAGCTAATGAATTTGACAGTGAAAGCGTTGATACGAAAATTCATCAGCTATTTAGCCATTTATACGTTGCTAATAATTTCATTCATGCTGTTTGTGACGGTATCCGGCTACTATCTGTTTATCTTTGACTGGCCGGCAGAAGTCCCGCGAATCGCAATGCATGGATTTTTATGCACTGGACTTAATGCATTAGCGATAGGGATATACGTTGTCGCAGAAAAATGGAAAGAGGAAAGTTAGTATTTTACGCGGACTGATGCGCTGTGGGTCTTATGGCAAAGGATATAAGGTGAAACGTTTATGTTTTTTCCTCGTATTTATGACTTTTTATGTGTATTCCGGAAATAACTATCCTGATTTTTATCAGCAGCAAACATACCGGCAGGTTTTAAAAGATTTTGTTCTGGCGCGCTGCCTGGCGCAGGTAGCAGATAAAGGCAGCCAGTTTTCTGCTGATGCTGCCCGAAGTGCGAGTGCATTCATTGAGTGGATTCCTTTTGATGCTGAAAATGGCACTGAGAAAATGGATGCGCTCATTGGAAAATACAAAGATCACATTAACGGCTTTCATGCCGAACGAAAGCCCGATGTAAAAGGCGTTACGTTAAATTGCCTGCGTCTTTATCATAGTGACGAACTTAACAAGCTGGTACCTCAATTAATTATCGGAAATCCTGATCGCACCTGGATTCAGGATAATCCGCAGTAGTAAAGACTTCACATTCTTTCCGTTCATTCAGGGGGAATGTAAGACTGTCAAATGACACGGGTCATTTGATATGAGGCAGAGGTAAAATATGGACGGTTTTATTCAGCCCCATGCTTTCCTGTTTGCCATATAAGTGCTTTTTCGAAAGCAATATTGTTCATCCACGAAGAGTAGATATTATGGCTATTGATATGTTTCTGAAGGTCGAGGGTGTTACGGGCGAATCTAAAGATTCTAACCACACCGGCTGGACTGATATTACCTCCTTCTCCTGGGGCGCTTCCCAGCCAGGTAATATGAGCGTTGGCGGTGGCGGCGGTGCCGGTAAAGTTAACTTCAACGACCTGCACGTTAACGCGCTGATCGACAAATCCACCACCGCTATCCTGAAACACTGCGCCAGCGGCAAACACCTGACCAAAGTTGAGCTGTCCGTCTGTAAAGCCGGCGGCCAGCAGGTGGAATACTCCCGCATCACGCTGGAAGATGTGCTGGTCACCTCTGTTCAGTACACCGGTGCTGACAACGGCGATACCGTTGGTGTGACCTATGCATTCCAGGCTGCGAAAGTGAAACAGCAGTACTGGGAGCAGACCACGTCTGGTGGTAAAGGTGCTGAAAGCAGCGCTGGCTGGAACATCAAAGAAAACAAAGAAGCGTAATTGCGTATGTGGCCGGGGAGTTTTCCCCGGTCATTATGATTGCTTCACTATTCGGCGCGTATTTGCGATGGAAAGAGCGTTAACGGTTATACCCATTGTATTATCATGTAGCGCCTGCATATCCCACCCTGCTCAGTTTCAGAGTTTAACTGTTAAGGTGGAAAAAAATGCACCCTGTTTTGGCGTTTCGAATGACACTGAACCAGGTGAGGTTGTGCTAGTTTATGAACCCTCGATATCTCGACGTGCAGGTAACGAATGGGAAAGCATCTTCTCTCCAGGAGCATTTCCTTCCAGCCGCTTTTTGAAATCTGAAGAGTGCCTACGCTGGGATAAAGTAGACTGGCAGTCAGGGGAGTATGATGTGGTATTAGAATCGAGAAATCATAATACTATTGTTCGATATGCTACTCGCTTTATTCTCAGTATAAATTCCAGAGGCGAATTATCGCTGGTTAGAATAGAATAGGAGCGTTTTCAAATGTTGATGTTTTTAAGAAAGTGTCAACCTTTGGATAATAATTCAACTCCGTTTTTATTTAAATGGGTATGCTTATTTGTGAGCGTTTTTGTAAAAATCAAAGGGAATGAATATGGCTAGCCAATCATTAGTTAATCCGGGATATTGTATTGTTCAGCAACCCGGAACCCTGGATTTCCAGACAAGGCTTTTATTCAACGATCCAAATAGTGATGCTGCACGTTATTTCATGCAGGTTAATAGTGATGTGCAGTGGTCAAAACCTGGGCAGATGTTGATTCTTGGTGCACCGGGAAGTAATAATTCTGTGCAGCTTAAGCAATTACAGCTCGCTAAAAAGAAAGTCAACGGTGCTCTGGCCGATCTTAATTCTGGTGAAGCGAATTTCTTTAATCAACATTTTAGTACCATAGCTGCAGTTACTAATTTTATGGATAAGTCCCTTGGTGTCGTTGCTGATGCAGGTGAAAAATATTTTAGTGAAATAGAAAAAAAACTTAAATCCATTGAATTGGCTTACCAGAATCAGTACAGAGCACAAGGGACATTGATAAGCCAACAGTTTTTTGTTGAACGTCAGCGCCTCTTTTCTGAGTTGGATGGTTTATTAAACAAATTGTCCCGACTGACCTTAAAGATGAAGCCCTATAACGAATTGAAGCATGCATTAGGCTTGTCAAGCAGATCCATTGTACATGAATGGAGTACAGCCGGGGTCGCCTCTATTCGTGGTTATTCAACTTATATCGATAATGCCTCTAAGGCCGCTCGTTTTCTTAAAGCGGGAGGGTGGCTTGCAATAGGTTTTGCAGGTGCAAATACCACTAATGAAGTTTACAATGCCTGCACCGTAGGACGAGAGCAGAGTTGTTCTAAAGTCGCTGTGAAAAAATACAGCAGCTTTGGTGCAAGCCTGGCAGGGGGTATTTACGGTGGTAAATACGGAGCAATGGCAGGTGCTGGTGTATGCGTTGCGCTTGGTGTTGCGACGGGGGGCGTAGGACTGCTCGCCTGCTCTATTGTTGGGGCTGCTGCAGGTGGATACGTTGGTGGCGAGATAGCGGGCGGAGCGACTGAGTATATGATGGATAAAATATGGTGAATATAGAGAATTTATCATTATTTCTTATCGTGGTTTTATTGCTGGTTGTTGTAATTATGGATTTGTTCAGTTCTCGTTATTTCAAAAAACACGAGGCTGATTATAATCGGTTACTTTCAGACTATCGGCGCAAGGGATATGATCTGGATCTTGTAACCAACTATGCTTCTTTTTTTGGTTCGCTGGCCAATTATCAAAAAATAATCTGGTTTGTTCGCCTTTATAAAGGCGTTGAAATGAAATTCACGCGTGAAAGGCTTGTTCAGGAAGATGCTTATAAATATGTACAGTCGTTACCTGAAGAAAGAATTGGTTGGATGCTAAAATTACATCGCCGTTATAAGTTACAGGCGTTAATATTCACTCTATGGCTCATTGTTGGATTATATTTTATCACCTTCATTAAATAGTTTTGATATTCAATTTCTCAAACGCCGCCGTTCTCGCCCCGAGAGCGGCAGCGTTTGAGCGCTAATCATACCAGCAGGAATACGCCATGCGATTCACGATTATTTCTACGAAACCCGGTCATCAGCCGCCGCAAAGCAGCTGTGATTTTTACGCCCCGGGCGGCACCATTGGGCGCGGTACGGATAACAATCTGGTGTTGCCGGATAATGACCGCACCATCTCTCGTCTGCAGGCCATTGTTCACGTTGACGCCCAGGGCGAATGCCGCGTGACCAACCGTGGCAGCGTCACCCGCGTGGTATTAAATGACATTCCGCTGGAGCGAGGGCGTCAGGTTGAGCTGCAGGATGGCGACATTCTCGGTATTGATGACTACCGTATCGAAGTGACCGAACTGATCCACGATACGCAACCCGTAAGCCGTATGGCGGCCAGTATGCATCAGCAGGCGCGTCCGACAGCCGCACCCGCGCCCGCTGCGCAACCGAAGCCGGCGAGTGCCGCACCGCGCGGGAAGGCCGAGCCAACCGCCGTGCCAACGGAGATCTGGGATAGCCTGATGCAGGAGTTCTCCATCTCCGACAGCATCTCCAGCAACCGTACAAAACCGCAGCCTGCTCCATCGCACGATCCGTTCTCCCAGCCTGCGGCCCCGGAGCGTAACGCGGAAGATCCGCTGGCGATGTTTAACGACAGCGATCCAAAGCTCGAGCGTAAGAATGTCGACCCGGACACGCTGTTCAGCGACGAAGCGTTGTTCAAAAAAGAGAGTATTTTTGACGACGTCACCCCGTCAACGCTGGTGCCGCCGGGCGAGAATAGCCCCGTGAAGCCAGAAGACGAGGCGACGGACGAGCTCGATCCGCTGGCCCTGTTTGGCGGTAAGGCCAGCGCGCCAGCCGCGCGTAATGACGACCCGCTCGGGCTGATGGGCGGCGCGCCATTAACCCATCCGGATGACATTATTGCCGAAAAGCCTGCGCCAGTGCCGGAACCCGAGCAGGAAGAGGACGTGCTGGCCGATTCTCCGCTGTTCGCCCCTGAGCCGCAGGAAGAACCGCGTGCTGAAGAAGAGCCCGCGCGGCCGGATTACGCAGGCTTCACTATGCCAACGCCGCAGGCCGTTGCGCGCAGCAGCGCTCAGGCCCCGAAGGGCCGCCTGCGCATTGACCCGGTCAATAACGCCGCCGCCCCAAGCGCTACGGCAAACAGCGGTGAGAAGGGCGAAGTGCTGCAGGGCGAGCTGCTGGAGGCGCTGCTGGAGGGGATGGGGCTGAGCGAAATGCAGCCCGTCCCCCAGTTTGATCGTGAAAATATGCGTCAGCTGGGGCAGATCCTCGGCATGTTCTCTCAGGGAACCGTGGCGCTGCTCTCCTCGCGCTCCATTCTCAAGCGTGGCGTGAAGGCCGATATGACCATGGTGCTGGACGATGCCAACAACCCGTTCAAGCTGTTGCCGACCGGCAAAACCGTGCTGATCCAGATGTTCGGCACCCCGATGCCGGGCTTTATGCCGCCGACCAAATCCGTGCGCGACGCGCTGATCGACCTGCAGGCGCACCAGCTGGGCATGATCTCCGGTATCCGCGCCATCATTGCCGCGATGCTGCAGTCCTTTAACCCGGAACAGCTGGAAGAGCAGGCGAAGCAGAACGGGATGACCTCGCGTCTGGCGCTGCCGGGCAGCCGCAAAGCCGCCCTGTGGGACTATTTTGTGCGCAGCTATGGCGAAACGGCTGGCGAGATTGAGGATGATTTCCACACCCTGTTCGGCGAGGCCTTCCTTCATGCGTACGACATGGAGGTGAATCAGTACAAAGACTCACAGAGCGGATCGGAAGACAAATGAATATCGCAACGGCTTCTCTCTCCCGCCAGGGGACGCGCGCCAGCAACCAGGATCAGACGGGAGAAACCATAGGGGAACGTTCAGCCTGCTTTGTCGTCTGCGACGGCATCGCGGGCCTGCCGGGCGGTGAGGTGGCTGCAGAGCTGGCCCGCAACAGCATTATCTCCCGCTTCGATGGCGACAAACATCTTAATGCGCAGCATATCCGCGACTACGTGCAGACGGCTAACCGCACCATCCTCAGCGAACAGCAGGCCGTTCAGGACTATCGCCGGATGGGCACGACGCTGGTCAGCCTGTTCATTGACCGTGATTACGGCCTGGCCTACTGGGCGCACGCCGGAGACAGCCGCCTGTACCTGTTTCGCCGGGGATGGCTGTGGCATGTGACCACCGACCACAGCCTGGTGCAGCAGATGAAAGACGCCGGGCACCAGACCGACAACCTGAACAGCAACCTGCTCTATCTGGCGCTGGGAATTGAAAACGGCGGGCCGGAAGCGAGCTACAGCGACGTGGTGCAGGTTGAAGACGGCGATGCATTCTTACTCTGCACCGACGGGTTCTGGCACGGCGTTAGCGAAGAGCAAATGAAGCAGTCGCTGCATATGGTCAATACGCCGCAGGAGTGGCTGACCTTAATGAACCAAATCATTCAAAAGAATGGCGAACAGGAGGGGAATGCTCAGGATAACTATACTGCCCTGGCGGTATGGATGGGCAACCCTCAGGACACCACTTTGCTGCACACCCTCTCTGACGCAGCACAATTTCTTCCCTGCGGAACTGATTAGACACACAAGGAACGATATGAAACTTTGGCTATCGGGTTTGGCACTTCTGGCGGTCACCTCCACCGCGCAGGCTGAGAATTTCCGCATCGTGCAGTCTCCTGCGCAGAAGCTGGATATCTGGATCGACAACATTAAAGACAACACGCCGCAGAGCTGGTGTAAGCCTGAGGTGGCGCTGCGCATTGTGGCGAACGGCAAGAAGGACGTCTCCGTGCTGGAGAACTTTGTGCCGCGTCTTGGCTCCCTGCTGGAACACCAGTGCAGCAAAGTGAATAAGCTTAGCTGGACGCTAAACGATCCGGCGGGTACCACGCTGGCGCAGGGTACGGCAGGCAAAGCGCAGGACTGGGCGCTGGTGGTGAAACAGGACCAGGCCGCGCCTGCTGCGACCGTCACCGCAGCCCCAACCAGCGGCGCGCTGCTGCCGCCGGACCAGAACGTGGCTTCCCGCACCGTCGCGGCTGACCGCACGCCGTGGCAGGAATTCACCCTGCAGGACGGCTGCCACCTGCGCACCTTCTGGGAAGGTGGCGCTTCCGCTCCGGCGCTCTTTATTCCGGATTCTGACACCACCCGCTGCGGTAACGGCAGCTGGCTGAGCGGACACACCGTGGTTTCGCAGTCCCGCAACGGCGGACAGAAAGAGATGGCGGTGACCTACATCCACGGCTTCCCGGTGACGGGTCTGAATCAAAGCGCCGATCCTGAAAACGCGCTGATCACCTCCGTCAACAAAGAGCGCATGGTATTCAGCACCCCAAACAGCGACCAGAGCTGGATGATCCTGCCTTACGATAGCGCCCTGAATAGCTGGAAAAGCAACGGCACCGTAGCGGTGGAGATTTCCCGTGAAATCGCCAGCGACGATGCAAAACTGCAGGCGCGTATTGCGGCGGTGAAAAAAACCTGGAGCGCCTGGGTTGCACCCGGCACTCCGCTCAATATCGTCCTGATTGACACCCTGCGTCCTCAGCTGCGCGATCCGGCCGTCGGCGCATGGCGCGCGGCGAATTAAGGAGTGGCTATGAATACGCTCTATCAACACCTGGCGGGCGAGTCGCTCAGCGACGCGCTGGCGCGCCTTGAAGCTGAAATCAAAGCCCGTCCGGCGGATGCCGACCTCCGCGCCGCGTTCGTGCAGTTTTTAACCCTCAGCGGCAACTGGACGCGCGCGCTGACCCAGCTGAAAAGCTGGCTGGCGCTGAAGCCTCAGGCGAAGCCCACCGTCACGCTGCTGGAGCAATCCATTCAGGGTGAGCTGCAGCGCGCGCAGGTGATGGCGGGAGAGGCGCGTCCGGCTATGCCTGAAGCCCAGTGGCCGTGGCTGACGACCCTGGCCGCGGCGCTGAGCGAGGAGGGCGAGCGCGCCCGGGCGCTGCGTCTGGAGGCCCTCGATCGGGCTGAGGCCACCCCCGGCCAGATTATCCTCGAAAACGAGGAGACGCAGGCGTTTGACTGGCTGATGGACGGCGATGCCCGTCTCGGCCCGGTCTGCGAAACCATCGTGAACGGCCGTTATTTCTGGCTGCCGTTCAGCGCCATCGCGGAGATCCGTTTCCAGGCGCCCGCCAGCGTGACCGATCTGGTCTGGCGTCACGCGCTGGTGCGCCTGACCGACGGTACGGAGCAGGTGTGTCAGATCCCGGCGCGTTACCCGTTTGCTGCCGATGCCACTGATGCGGTCAGGCTGGGCCGCACCACCGAATGGCAGCCGCTCGACGAAGACGGCACTCTTTACGAAGGCAGGGGCCAGAAGGCCTGGCTGAGCGAGCAAAGCGAATACCCGCTGCTGTCCTTAAGCCTCGTGACGTTTGCGACGGATGGAGCCGATGAGTAATCCCGCTGGCGAAGGCGATCTGCTGCGCAGCGGCTGGCAAGCCCGCAGCAAGCAGGAGAAGGTGGGGGCGCGCGACAAAATGCAGCCCTCGCTGCTGGATCGTCTCACCGATAATGAGCCGGAAAAAAAGCGCGAGTCGGCCAACAGCAATCTGATCACCCACGCCGCCCTGCGCCGCAACGTCCTGCGCGATCTGCAGTGGCTGTTTAACACCATCAACCACGATGCCTCCGGCGATTTGAGCGCCTTGCCGCACGTGAAGCGCTCGGTGGTCAACTTCGGCGTCGCGCCGCTGGCCGGGAAAAGAATGTCGGATATCGAATGGCACGACATTCAGCGCAAGCTCACCGAGGCCATCATCAATTTTGAGCCGCGCATTTTACCGCAGGGGCTGCAGGTCCGCTGCGTGTCGGATACCTCCTCGCTGGATCTGCACAACGTGCTCTCCATCGAGATCAAAGGGCGTTTATGGTGTGTGCCGTACCCGCTGGAGTTTCTGTTTCGTACCGATGTCGATCTGGAAAACGGCCATTTTGAACTGAAAGATGCGGGGTAATCATGGAAAGTAAACTGCTCGAATATTACAACCGCGAGCTGGCCTACCTGCGCGAAATGGGGGCCGAGTTTGCCGAACGCTATCCTAAGGTCGCCGGACGGCTGGGCATGCGCGGCATCGAAGTGGCGGACCCGTATACCGAACGTCTGATGGAGGGCTTCGCCTTCCTGACCTCACGCGTGCAGATGAAAATGGACGCGGAGTTTCCGCGCTTCTCCCAGCGTCTGCTGGAGATGATTGCGCCTAACTATCTCGCGCCCACGCCGTCGATGGCGATTGCGGAGATTGAGCCCGACAGCAGCCGGGGCGACCTGAGCAAGGGCTTTATCGTGCCGCGCGGTACCATGATGGACAGCCTGGCGCTGAAAAAAACCGGCGTGACCTGCAGCTATACCACGGCGCACGAGGTCAACCTGCTGCCGCTGAAAATCGACAAGGTCGAGCTGGGCGGCGTGCCCGCCGATCTGCCGCTCGCGCAGCTGGGGCTGAGCCAGCGGGGGATCGGCAGCGCCTTGCGGATCCGCATCGCCTGCGACGGCCCGCAAAACCTCGGGCACCTGGATTTCGACCGTCTGGAATTTTTCCTCGGCGGTCCGGATATTGAAGCGCTGAAGCTGCTGGAGCTGGTGATGGAGCATCACGCCGGGATCGTCTGCCAGACGGTCAGCCCGCAGCCGCAGCGACAGCTGCTGGCGTCGGACGCGCTGCGCCAGGAAGGCTTTGAGCCTGACCAGGCCCTGCTTCCGGACGATCTGCGCAACTTTGATGGCTATCGCCTGCTGCAGGAGTATTTCGCCTTTCCGGCCCGTTTCCGCTTCATTAGCCTGAGCGGTCTGGGCAAGCTTATCGAGCGCTGTGAAGGCGAAAAAGCCTTCGACATCTTCATTCTGCTGGATAAGTCGGATGAACAGCTGGAGCGCGTGGTTGATGCCAGCCATCTGGCGCTGCACTGTACGCCGGTCATCAACCTGTTCCCAAAGGTCGCGGCGCGTCAGAAGCTGAATGAAGGCCAGCATGAATACCATCTGGTGGTCGATAATATCCGTCCGCTGGATTATGAAATTTACACGGTCAAAAAAATCTATGGCAGCGCGGACGGCCAGCGCGATGACCAGACGTTTCGTCCATTCTGGAGCACCTGGAGCGGCGATGCGGGCAACTACGGGGCCTATTTTTCCCTGCGCCGCGAACAGCGCGTGCTGTCCGAGCACGCCCTGCGCTACGGCACGCGCACCGGCTATATCGGCTCGGAGGTGTTTGTTTCGCTGGTGGATGAACAGCACGCGCCGTGGCAGGAAAACCTGCGCTATATCTCTGCCAAGGTGCTCTGCACCAGCCGCGACCTGCCGCTGATGCTGCAGCAGGAGCTCGGGCAGTTCATTATGGCCGACTCCATGCCGGTGAAATCCCTCACCCTGCGTAAAGGCCCGACGCCGCCGCGTCCGGCGCTGGCGGAAGGGTTCAGCACCTGGCGGCTCATCAGCCAGCTGCAGATGAACTACCTCAGCCTGATGGACAGCGAAAACGAAGACGGCGCGGCCGCGCTGCGCCAGCTGTTAGGGCTGTACGCCAACCTGGCAGAAACGCCCGTTGCGCGCCAGGTGGAGGGGGTACGCCACTGCGTGCTGGAGCCGGTTCACCGCCGCGTGCCTGAACCCGGCCCGGTCGTTTTCGCCCGCGGGATCGGCATCACCCTGACGGTCGATGAGCGTGCCTTTTCCGGCGCCAGTCCGTGGCTTTTTGGCAGCGTGATGGAACGTCTCTTTGCCCGCCTGGTGTCCATCAACAGCTTTACGGAGTTCACCCTGAAAAGTCAGCAGCGCGGCGAGATTGGCTACTGGGCGCCGCGCATGGGTAAAAGGGCGCTGATATGAGTGACGCTGCCACTGCACCGCTGCGCGTGCATCGCCTGACCCGGCTGCCGGACGCGTTCTGGCAAGGGGTTCGCGAGACGCCCTGGCGCTACGATCTGTTTCAGCTGCTAAGGCGCATTGATGCCCAGGGCGGCGAGCGCTACCCGCTGGGACGCGCGCCGCTGCCGAAATTTGAGCCGCTGCGCATCGGCCAGCAGCCGTCGATGAGTTTTGCACCGTCGACGCTGGCTCAGGTCCGCCAGCGGGAGGAAAGCGGGCTGCACGAGGTGTCTATCCTCAGTTTCGGCCTGTTTGGCCCGAACGGCCCGCTGCCGGTCCATATGACCGAATACGCCCGCGAGCGAATTTATCATCATCAGGACGCCAGCCTCAGCGCGTTTGCCGACCTGTTCCATCACCGCCTTGCGCTGCTGTTTTACCGCGCCTGGGCGGATGCGCAACCCACCGTCTCCCTCGATCGCGCTGATAACAGGCGCTTTGAGGGGTATCTGGCATCGCTGATTGGCATGGGCCAGCCGGGACAGATGAACAAAGGCAGCCTGAGCTCGCATGCCCGCTTTACCCACGCCGGGCACCTGACCCGTCACGGGCGGGATCCGGAGGGGCTGGAGAAGATCCTGCGCAACTATTTTAAAGCGCCGGTTAAGCTGGTGAGCAACGTGCCGCAGTGGATGCCGCTTTCCACGCGCGAGCAGGCGCAGCTGGGAGCAGGGCGCCGCATGCCGCGCATGGGGGAATCCGCCTTTCTCGGCGTTGCCGTCCGCGACGTGCAGCATAAGTTTCGCATCGAAATTGGCCCGCTGAGCGCGGAGGAGTACAACCGTTTTCTGCCGGGTGAAGCGTGGGTCACCGAGCTGCGCGACTGGGTGCGTCAGTACGCCGGGGTGGAGTTTGAATGGGAAACGCGGGTGATCCTGCGTGAAGACGCGGTGCAGGGCACCACGCTCGGCAGCAATGGGCGATTAGGCTATAACACCTGGCTGGGCCTTCAGCCGCAGCCTGTCCCGCGTGGCGATCTGGTGTATCGCGCAGAGCGGTAATCCTTCCGTATACCGAATCATTGTTAATGGAAACTAACATGTCAGAAATTAGCCGTGCCGTGCTTTTCGGCAAACTGGATACGCTGTTATTTACCTCTCTGGAAAGCGCCACTGCGTTCTGCAAGCTGCGCGGCAACCCGTACGTTGAGCTGGTGCACTGGCTGCATCAGCTGATGCATCAGCAGGATGGCGATCTGCAGCAGCTCATCCGCCACTTTGCCCTTGATGAACAGCAGCTGACGCGCGATATCGTGGCGGCGCTGGATGTCCTTCCGCGCGGGGCGAGTTCCGTTTCCGATCTCTCCGAACACATTGACAGCGCCGTGGAGCGCGCCTGGGTCTTCGGCTCGCTGAAGTTTGGCGTCAGCCGTATTCGCGGCGGCCATTTGCTGATCGGCATGCTTAAAACCTGGAACCTCGCCAACGTGCTGAAAAGCATTTCGTCGCAGTTCACCCGCCTTAACGTCGAGGTGCTGATTGAGCAGTTCGACGCGATTTGCGCCAACAGCAAAGAGACGCAGCAGGCCGCTGCCGCCGCAGACGCACCGGCGGGTACGGTACCGGCGGCGCAGGGGACGCTGGCCCAGTACGGCCAGGATCTGACCGCCCGCGCCCGCGACGGGAAGATTGACCCGGTTGTCGGGCGCGACGAGGAGATCCGCCAGATGGTGGATATCCTGATGCGTCGCCGCCAGAACAACCCGCTGCTGACCGGGGAAGCCGGGGTCGGGAAAACGGCCGTCGTTGAAGGGCTGGCGCTGCGTATCGCCGAGGGCGACGTCCCGGAACCGCTGCAAAATATTCAGCTGTGGCTGCTGGATATCGGCATGCTGCAGGCAGGCGCAGGCATGAAAGGCGAGTTTGAAGCCCGTCTGCAGGCGCTCATTAACGAAGTCCAGTCCAGCGCCACGCCAATCATTCTGTTTATCGATGAGATCCACACCCTGATTGGCGCAGGCGGCCAGCAGGGGACCGGCGATGCGGCGAACCTGCTGAAGCCCGCGCTGGCGCGCGGACAGCTGCGCACCATAGGCGCCACCACCTGGGCGGAATACAAAAAATACATCGAGAAAGATCCGGCGCTGACCCGTCGTTTCCAGACGGTGCAGGTACACGAGCCGGACGAAGCGAAAGCCATTCTGATGCTGCGCAGCACCG
Organism: Enterobacter sp. UPMP2060; assembly: GCF_053709655.1. Lineage (NCBI taxonomy): Bacteria > Pseudomonadati > Pseudomonadota > Gammaproteobacteria > Enterobacterales > Enterobacteriaceae > Enterobacter > Enterobacter sp. UPMP2060. The sequence continues at coordinate 313,608 of NZ_JBSKJQ010000003.1, read as the reverse complement.
TGTCGCCGCTGGAGACGCACCACCAGGTGCTGCTGCTCGACGAAGCGGTCAGCGCGGCGGTGAAGCTGTCGCATCGTTACATCCCGGCGCGTCAGCTGCCGGATAAAGCCGTTGCGCTGCTCGACACCGCCTGCGCCCGCGTCGCGGTCAGCCAGAGCGCGCCCCCTGCGCAGCTGGAAGACTGCCTGCGCCACCTTGCCGCGCTGGACGTGGAAATTGAGATTGCTGAACGCGAAGCGCGCGTGGGAGCCGGTGACGCCGATCGCGTAACCGCTTTACTCGCCGAACGCGACGCGTATGAGACAAAACGCGAAGCCCTGGCCCAGCGCTGGGAAGAAGAGCGCAGCCTGGTGCAGGAGATTATCCGCCTGCGCGCGGGGCTGTTCGCGGCGGGCGATGACGATAGCGCCGAGCTGCGCGGCCAGCTGGCGGAACAGCAGCAGGCGCTGAACGCCCTGCAGGGTGATGAACCGCTGCTGTTTGCGGCGGTGGATGAAAACGTGGTTGCCGCGGTGGTCTCTGACTGGACCGGGATCCCGCTGGGCCGGATGGTGAAAAACGAGATCGACGCGGTACTCAACCTCGCCGACACGCTGAACCAGCGCGTTATCGGCCAGCGTCACGGTCTGGATCTCATTGCCCGCCGCGTGAAAACCTCGCGGGCGAAGCTGGACGATCCCAACAAACCGGTGGGCGTCTTTATGCTGTGCGGCCCGTCCGGGGTCGGTAAAACCGAAACCGCGCTGGCGCTCGCGGAATCCCTCTACGGCGGCGAGCAGAACGTTATCACCATCAACATGAGTGAGTTCCAGGAAGCGCACACCGTTTCCACCTTAAAAGGTGCACCTCCGGGGTACGTAGGGTATGGTGAAGGCGGCGTGTTGACCGAGGCCGTGCGCCGCCGCCCGTACAGCGTGGTGCTGCTGGACGAAATTGAAAAAGCGCACCCGGATGTCCACGAGATCTTCTTCCAGGTCTTTGATAAAGGCTGGATGGAAGACGGCGAGGGGCGCCACATCGATTTCCGGAACACCATCATTATTCTGACCTCCAACGTCGGCACCGACCTGATTAGCGCCATGTGCGCCGATCCGGAGCTGATGCCGGAGCCTGATGCATTAAGCGGCGCCCTGCGCCAGCCGCTGCTGGAGGTCTTCCCACCGGCGCTGCTGGGCCGCCTGCTGGTGGTGCCGTACTACCCGCTCAGCGACGAGATGCTGGGGCAGATTGTTCGCCTGCAGCTCAAGCGCATTCAGCGTCGTCTGGAAGAGAATCAAAGCATTATTTCTGAGTTTGACGACAGCGTGGTGGAACAGATTGTTCAGCGCTGTACCGAGGTGGAGTCCGGCGGCCGCATGGTGGATGCTATTCTGACCAACACCTTGCTGCCTCAGATGAGCCAGATCTTACTTACCGCCAGCCGCAGCGACGAGCAGTACCGACGTCTGCACGTCACCTGCGAGCAGGGCGAGTTTCACTGTCAGTTTGCCGCGTAATAATCATCAAGAGAACTGTAAAAGATGACGGATAATGATAACAATCGGACTGTCCCAAACGCGCTCCCGGTCGGGTACCGCTTCAACGAGTTTGAAATCAAAGAGGTGATCGGCGGCGGCGGTTTTGGCATCGTCTATCGCGCGTGGGATCACCAGCTCGAACGCACTATCGCTATCAAAGAATTTATGCCTTCCTCGCTCGCCGTGCGCGGCGACGACATGACCCTGGTGCTGCGCAGCGAGCGTTTTGGCAAAGCGTTTTCCGCAGGCCTGAACAGCTTTATTCAGGAGGCGCGTCTGCTGGCGCGCTTTAACCACCCGAACCTGCTGCACGTCCTGCGTTTCTGGGTGCAAAACGACACGGCCTACATGGGGACGCTGTTTTACAGCGGCACCACGCTTTCGCGCCTGCGCGAGGAAAAGCCGGAGCTGATCAACGAGGCCTGGATCCGCCGCACGCTGCCGATGCTGTTCGGTGCGATCAAGACCATCCACAACGAAGGCTATCTGCACCGCGACATCTCGCTGGATAACATTCAGATCCAGGATAACGGCCTGCCGGTGCTGCTTGATTTCGGCTCCGCGCGCCGCACCATCGGTAACCTTTCCGATGAAACGGAAACCATGCTGCGCCCGGGCTTTGCGCCGATCGAGCAGTACACCGACGACAACGAAAGCGAGCAGGGCCCGTGGACGGATATTTACGCCCTCGGCGCGGTGCTGCGTACCCTGATTGTGGGTTCTCCGCCGCCGGTCAGCGTGGTGCGCTCTATTCAGGATACCTGCAAACCGCTGGTGGAAATCATGCCGCAGGGCTATTCCATTCCGCTGCTGCAGGCCATCGACCGGGCGCTGGCGCTGCACATGGAGGACCGTCCGCAGTCCATCGACGAGTTCGCCGCGCTGATAGAGATGCCGGTCGCAGGGATCAACGACGTGCTGACGGCGAAAAAGCCCGGCACGATGCTGGTTCCTGTCGAAGACGAAAAACCGGCTTCGCTGCTCGACTGGCGCCGCTACAAGATCCCTGGCATGGTTGCCGCAGGCGTGCTGGTGGGCGTTGTCGCCGGGGCGATGCTGTTCAGCGGCGGTAACGATGCTCCCGAGCAGGCTGCACAGGCACCGGCAGAGACGCGTTCGACTGAGACCGCCGCAAACGCGCCGGACGTGAAGCCGGAAACGGCGAAGGTTAACGAGCAGGCGACGGCCCAGCAGACTCCGCCGCCTGTGGAGAGCCCGGTTGCGCTGGTCTATATCCGCATCCTCGACGGCGAAACGCTGAAAGTGAACGGCGAGCCAAAAGCGCTGCGTCCGGCGACCAACGGCTATGCATCGCTCAAGCTGCCGGCCGGTGAGGTGAAGATTGAACTCCAGGGCAACGGAAGAACGCGTGGCCAGACGCTGGATATCACCAAGCCGGGCACCTGGCTGGTGAACCCTTAGAATTACGCTCAGTCACAGATGCGAACCTCTTTTCTGAATCGCATAAGCTAGATGGAATAAAGATTATGCTCAACCGAATTACCGTTCAGCTCCCGGTGGAGGGGCTTCTGTTCTGGAAACTGACGGGCCGCGAGGCGATGTCCGAGTCGTTCGCGCTGACGCTGACCGTGCTCGGCACGGACGCGCGCATTGACCGCAGCAAGCTGCTGGGCCAGCCGGTCACGGTGACCATCCCGACGCAGAACCTGCTGACGTCCCGCTATGTTAACGGCAAAATTACCCGCGTGGCGGTCAGCGCCGTCGAGCTGACGGGCACCCGCTATGCGGTGTACCAGCTGACGGTTGAGCCGGACCTGTGGCCGATGAAGCGCGACCGTAACCTGCGTATCTTCCAGGGGCAGACGGTGCCGCAGATTGTGAAAACCCTGCTGGGCGAGCATCAGGTTAACGTTGAGGATAAACTCACCGGCAGCTACCGGGTGTGGGACTACTGCGTGCAGTATCAGGAGTCGAGCCTGGACTTCATCAGCCGCCTGATGGAGCTGGAGGGGATTGCCTATCACTTCAGCCACGAGGCGGACAAACACACCCTGGTGCTCACCGACGCCGCCACGCAGCATCAGCCGTTCAGCGGCTATGAGGTCATTCCTTACCACCAGACGCCGTCCGGCGGCAGTACGGACGAAGAGGGCATCAGCCAGTGGGCGCTGGAGGACAGCGTGACGCCGGGGATTTACAGCCTTGACGACTATGACTTCCGCAAGCCGAACGCGTGGCTGTTCCAGGCCCAGCAGAACCCGGCGTCGCCGAAGCCGGGCAGCATCGACGTGTACGACTGGCCGGGTCGCTTTGTGGACAAAGGGCACGGGGAGTTCTATGCCCGCATCCGTCAGGAGCGCTGGCAGGTTGAGCATCAGCAGATTCAGGCCACCGCCACGGCGGCGGGGATTGCGCCAGGGCACACCTTCACCTTAACCCACGCGCCGTTCTTCAGCGACAACGGCGAGTATCTGGTGACGGCGGCGGGTTACCACTTCGAAGAGAACCGCTACGCCAGCGGCGAGGGTGAAACCATTCACCGCACCGATTTCACGGTGATTCCGTCGGCGGTGGTGTACCGTCCGGCGCAGACCACGGCGTGGCCGCGCACCTACGGCCCGCAGACCGCGAAAGTAGTGGGGCCGAAGGGCGAGAGTATCTGGACGGACAAATACGGTCGCGTGAAGGTGAAGTTCCACTGGGACCGCCTGGCGAAAGGCGATGACACCAGCTCCTGCTGGGTGCGCGTGTCGAGCGCGTGGGCGGGCCAGGGCTACGGCGGGGTGCAGATCCCGCGCGTCGGCGACGAGGTGGTGGTGGACTTTATCAACGGCGATCCGGACCGTCCGATTATTACCGGTCGCGTGTACAACGACGCGAGCATGCCGCCGTGGGCGCTGCCTGCCGCCGCGACGCAGATGGGCTTTATGAGCCGCACGAAAGACGGTTCCGTCGACAATGCTAACGCCCTGCGATTTGAGGATAAAGCGGGCGCAGAGCAGGTGTGGATCCAGGCCGAGCGCAACATGGACACCAGCGTTAAGAACGATGAAACGCACAGCGTCGGCGGGGCGCGCAGCCATTACGTGAAGAAAAATGAACTGCATCGCGTGGAAGCGAACCAAACCCAGGCCGTGAAAGGCGGAACCGAGATCCTGACGGGGAAAGGCAAGCTGGATGCGGCGGTGGAGCAGTACGTTATTGCTTCCGGGACGAAGCTGCGGCTGGTCTCAGGGGAAAGCGCCATTGAGTTGAATGCGAACGGCAAGATTAACCTGATCGGCAAAGAGTTTAACTTCTTCGTGGAAGGGGATGGGTATATCACCACGGGCGGTAAGCTGCATCTGAATACCTCTGGCACCAAGCCGGGCACAACGGCACCGGGTTCGGGGCATAAAGGGGATATTGATGCGGCAGTGCAGGCGTATTTTGCGCCTGAACAAAGCAAGAAAGGGGCAGGAGCGTCTCCTGTGCCATCACAGTCTGCAACGAAACCAGCACCTCAAGCTACAGTAAGTAATGCCACTTCAGCAACACCGACTCAAAGTGAGGACAAGTTTTCAAAGATTTCACCTATTATTTTCCAAAATGAAGGCGGATACGTTAATGACCCTAACGACGCTGGGGGGGCTACCAATAAAGGAATTGCGTGGAAAACATGGCAGAAATATGCCAAGGAAGATCTTGGTGTTGAACCCACATTGGATAACCTAAAAAATTTAACCAATGAACAAGCTGAGACAATTTACCGTAAACGTTACTGGGAGCCGTCTGGATTTAACAATCTTAATGATCCTAAACTCGCACTAATGTCTTATGATTGGACCATAACCTCCGGCGGAGCCGGTAAGCAAATCCAAAAATTGCTGAATAATGAGTTCGGCCAGCAGTTGATTGCAGATGGAAAAATAGGGCCTAAGACTATAGACGCAATGAACAGCGTAAGCGACTCAGCGAAGCTTACGTCCAGAATAGCGGACATTCGTAAAGAATATTATGAGAATCTTGTGGTAAATAACTCTAAAAATGCTAAGTTTTTGACAGGTTGGTTAAATCGAGTTGATCGGTGTGCACAGGTGGCTTTGTAATGAATATAAAATTAGTAATGTTATTGATGGTTGCGGGTTTTAATAGTGGTCATGCAATAGCTAAAGATATGTTTTCTGGTCAGTGGGGCGGAGAACAAAAAAATGAGTCAACACTGACTTTACGATTAACTCAAGCTGGTCAAAATGTGAATGGTAGTTATTGTTATGTTACGCAAAACGGTAACCGCATTGACTGTCCCTCAGATGATGAGAATAATCTAAAGGGTGTTATTGCTGAAAATCGAGCAAATGTGGAATTTACCTCTTCATTTGGTGGTGAAAAGGGACGTGCGAAACTGGAAGTTGTTGGTGATAAAATGATCTGGACTTTAATTACACCGCCACAGAAAGGTGAATATTATGCTCCGCAGTATTATAAACTAACAAAAGTGTTAAAGTCGCCGGTGTCCGAAAAAAGAGTTTTTGATACCGATAAATTCAATATTACTCTAGTCAATAAATGTGGTTCATTTGAAAGTGACTGCAATGATATGTTTTACCTTGGAATTAGAAAAAGTGACAATAGTACAATTTCTTTAGATGGGAAGACTTTAAACGATGCGACAGGAAAAGTAATTGGTTCCTTATTTAAAAATGGCGGAATTACCTATACGGTTACCTATAACCCATTGAAATTGGTAGTCAGTAAGGGTGGTGATATTTTAGTTGATCAGCCAGGTCAATGGGTTAATAAGTAGAATCTATTACTAAAGGGTCAGTATTCTCTGGCCTTTATTTTTGCCTTCACTGTTCTTGATATTAATCATCCCGAGTTCACTTATGAAATACACCCTCCAGGAAGGTTCGTTTTCCCTTTTTCCTGCTGCCTGGCAGGATAACAGCATGAACATTATTCGCGATGACGAAAGCGGGCTGTCCGTGGTGGTCAGCCGCGGCGTTATCCCCGATGGCAGCGACTATGAACAAGAGTTCCATCGCCAGTGGGATGTGCTGCGTCCTCAGATGGGCGAAATTGCCCAGAGCGAATTCCGGAACGTAAAAGCCGGGCCTGACGGAAAAATTAACGGGCTGGAAGTTGAAACCACCTTTGACCGTAACGGGCAGCGCCTGTGGCAAAAACAGCTGGCCGTGCAGACGCCGGGCAAACCAGTATTGATGATTTTTACCCTCTCGGCACTCAGGGCATTCACCGAAGAGGACGAGGTGCGCTGGAGCGCGCTTAGGCAGAGTCTGACGCTAAACGACAACCGGAATGTGTAAGGCATGAGCGATAACAACGCGGCCCGTAAGGGCGACGAGATTATTCACTCCAGCATTTTTGCTGACATCACCAGCATTGTGGCGGAGGGTGCCGCCTATGCGGTGATCGGCGCGGCGGTAGGCGCAGCTGCAACCGTAGCGGCGCCATTGCTGGGCGCAGGGGCGGCCGCAGCGGGCGTAGCGGCAATTGGATCCAGCTGTCTGTTAAGCGGCATCATTGGCGGCGTGCTGGCGAACGTGGCGGGGATCACCGACGATATCAGCAACGCCGCGGAAGGATTAGGCAATGCGCTTTTTCCACCGTCGCCTGCGGGTAAAATCACCACCGGTTCCAGTAACGTTCTCACCAACGCAATCCCAGCCGCGCGCGCGGCAGGCACGCTGACGCCCGCCGATACACCGTCCCCCGAGCCGCAGTCGCCGGGCAGCTTTGCCGATTACGCGGGCATGCTGCTATCCGCCGCCGGTCAGTTTGGCAGCGAAATGTGGCAGCCGAGCGTGGCCTCTGCCGCCGCGGGAACCTCGCCGCTGGAAGAGGACAAGGTGGCGTGCGAAAAGCACTCCGGGCCGCAGTATCTGGCGGAAGGCTCTAAAAGCGTCTTCATCAACGGGCAGCCCGCGGTGCGTGCCAAAGATCGCACCACCTGCGAAGGCACCGTTTCCGACGACGTCTCCCCGAACGTGATCATCGGCGGGGACACGCTCACGGTTCGCGATATCAAAAGCGGTAAAACGCCGGGTCTGGCGCTGGGGATGATTGCACTCTCCCTGCTGCGCGGGCGTCCGGGTAAGATCCTGAAAAACATGCCCTGCGCGCTGGCGGCGGCCGGCGGCGGGATGCTGGCCGATATGGCGGTGAATGCCGTGTTTGGCTCCTCGCACCCGGTTCACGCCGCCACCGGCGTGAAGGTGCTGAATGACGACGACGAGCTCGATTTCTCGCTGCCGGGGCGCTTTCCGCTTCGCTGGCAGCGCAGCTATAACAGCCTGACCACCCGGGAAGGGCTGTTCGGTCTGGGCTGGGCAACCACCTTTGACAGCTATCTGGCGCTGGAAGACAACAACGCCACCTGGTTCGACGAAACCGGGCGCGAGCTGAGCTTCGAGCTGCCGCCTGTCGACCGCGCGTTTTACAGCATCAGCGAAGGCATCATTATCCGCCGCAATGAGAGCGGCGACGTGGCGATTGCCGACGATGACGGCGCGGTGTGGCGTCTGTATAAACCGACCCGGGCGAATCCATCTATCCTGCGTCTGGCCTCCCTCAGCGACGAATACGGCAACGCGCTGCTGACGGAGTGGGACGAGCACGGCAGGCTGGTCGGCCTTCACGACGAGCCGCGGGCGATAGACGTCACCCTGCGCTATGACGATGAACGTTTCCCGCAGCGCGTTACCGCTGCCAGCCATTTCGACGGTAGTCAAACCTGGCCGCTGATGCAGTGGGGCTACGACGCGCGCGGCCAGCTGGCGAGCGCGACGGATGCCTCCGGCGTGGTGACGCGTGAATACCGCTATAACGAGCACGGGCTGATGGTCTGGCACCGGATGCCGGGCGGTCTGGAGAGCGAATACCGCTGGAAAAAATTCGATCACTGGCGCGTGGTGGAAAACCGCACCAGCACCGGCGACGGGTGCCGCTTTAGCTACAATTTAGCCGCCGGGCTGACGACCGTTGAGCACTACGACGGCCAGACGCGCCGCCACTACTGGAACGCGCAGAATCTGATTGTCCGCTACGTTGACGAGCGCGGTGAAAACTGGCGCTACGAGTGGGACGAGAACGAGCTTCTGACGCGCCGCATCGATCCGCTCGGCAATGCCGTTACCTTCGTCTACGACGAAATGGGCAACCGGGTTCAGGAGATCGACGCCGACGGCAATACCCGCACCACCGCCTGGCTGGAGCACCGCGCGCTTCCTGCGGCCATTATCGAAGCCGACGGCAGCGCCACCCGGTTCTGGTACGACGAACATCACGGTCTTAAGCGCGTGGTGGACCCGATGGGGCAGACCACGCAGCTACGCCGGGACGAGTTCGGCCAGGTCGTTGAAGAGGTCGATGCCGCAGGAAACAGCCGCTACCAGGAGTACAACGAGGCCGGGCAGATTGTTCGTTCGACGGACTGTTCCGGGCGTATTACCCGCTACCGCTACCATCCGCTGGGCTGGCTGGTGGCCGAGACTGGCGCCGACGGGGAAGAGACGCGATATCGCTACGACGCCGCAGGGCGTCCGGTGCAGCTCGATCGCCCGGAAGGCTGGACGGAATCGCTCAAATGGAACGAACGCGGCCTGCCGGTGAAGCATGCGGGCGCCGACGGTAAGGAAAGTGAGTTCAGATACGATGAGGCAGGACGCTTAACCGCAACGCGTAATACCCAGGGTGAAGAGGTCCGTCGCCGCTGGGACAGCCGCGGGCGTCTGATTGCCCTGGAAAACGAAAACGGCGAAGCGTATCAGTTCCGCTGGGGCGCGGACTCGCTGCTGCTGGAAGAGGTGGGGCTCGATGGCGTAGCCTCGCAGTATCGCTATGACGCCTGCGGACGCACGATAGCACGCACGTTTGCCGCCGGTCATCCTGAGGCCATCACCCATGCCTTCGCCTGGAGCGCGAGCGGCCAGCTGGTCGCCCGTACCACGCCGGAAGGGCAGACACGCTACCACTACACTCCCTCCGGGCTGTTAAGCCGGATAGGGCTTCATCCTGCGCTTTCAGCCGACGCGTGGACCACCGCGGCAGAACAGGAGCTGGCCTTTGAGTATGACGCGCTTGGTCGCGTGACGCGCGAGGCGGGCGAGCACGGCGAGCTGGCGTGGGAGTATGACGCGCTGGGCAACCGCACCTCTATCACGCTTCCCGACGGCCGCGAGCTCAAGCAGTTTTACTACGGCAGCGGGCATCTGCTCAGCATTGCTCTCGATAAGCTGTCGGTCTCCGACTTTACCCGCGACGAACTCCACCGGGAGACCAGCCGCACTCAGGGGCTGCTGACCACCCGCAGCGAATACGATCGTCTTGGGCGACTGCATCGCCGGGACGTCTTTACCGGCAATGCGCAGCGCCCGTCGCCGCGCCGCTGGTCCCGACGCTGGGATTACGACTACCGAAATAACCTGGTGCGTGAAGAGCGGGACGATAACCCGTTCAGCTGGTACCGCTGGCAGTACGACAGCGCCGGGCGCCTGCTCGTTCAGGACGGCACGCTGCCCGGACAGGAGCAGTGGCGCTGGGATGCAGCCGGTAACCCGCTTGAAGGGGCTGCCGAGAAGGTCACGCACAACCGCCTGACGCAGCTGAGCGGCATTCGCTGGCGTTATGACATCCACGGCCGCACCGTGGAGAAGGATAACGGCCAGACCCGCTGGCACTACCGCTACGACGGTGAACACCGCCTGACGGAAGTCATCAGCCAGCCGCGGGACCGCAATAAACCGCAGACGCAGGTCAGCTTCCGCTACGATCCGCTCGGGCGACGCATCAGCAAAACGCGACGCCAGATGCTGGGCGGACAGCCAACCGGCAAGCCGGTCACAACCCGGTTTGTCTGGGAAGGGTTCCGCCTGCTGCAGGAGGTGCACGGGGATGTGCCGCTCACCTACGTCTACAGCGATCAGGACAGCTACGATCCGCTGGCGCGTATTGACGGCGTGGATGCACCGGAGATTTTCTGGTTCCACTGCCAGCCCAACGGCACGCCGGAGCGGATGACGGATATCGAAGGGCAGGTGCGCTGGGAAGGAGTGAACAGCGCCTGGGGCAAGCTGCTGCGGGAAAGCGAGACGCAGGTATCAGGATATTCTCAGAACCTGCGCATGCAGGGGCAATACCTGGACCGTGAGACAGGGCTGCACTACAATCTCTTCCGGTATTACGACCCTGACTGCGGGCGGTTTACGCAGCAGGACCCGATAGGACTGGCGGGGGGGATTAACCTTTACCAGTATGCGCCGAACGCGCTGGGTTGGGTGGATCCGTGGGGGTTGGCATTAAAGGGAGTTGACTTTACAGGAAGTCCAGATCTTTTCCCTACCAATGGAACGAAACAGAATATTGTATCTATTACAATGCAAGGAACTCGAGATAGAGATTTCACCGAGGCTTTCAAGGCAGCCGGTATTTCTAAAAGCGAAGCAACCGGATATACATGGCATCATGTCGATGACTTTGACCCAGCCACAGGAAGGACAACAATGCAATTAGTAAAAACTTCTGCGCATGAAGCTACTTTCCCACATAAAGGCTCAGTCTCACAATTCGAGAAATATTTTGGCGTAAAATATGGTTCCCAAGAAGCCATTGCTGTTTCTCATTCTAAAGGCTGGTTGAAGGGGCGTGTCCCGAAAAAATTGCGTGCAAACTGTCACCAGTGAGGTATAAATCTATGAATCATTTCAGTAACTGTGAAAAAAAGATTGGACGTGCAGATATTGCTAAAACGAAAGAGAAATTATCTATTACTCTTCCGGATGATTTCGTTTCACATTATCTGCAATTTAATGGTGGCATCCCAGAGAAAAGTTGGTGGGACGGTGATGAAGATTTTGAGCCAATAGAGGTGGCTGCGTTTAAGCCATTTGTTTATAATAGTCAGACAAATAATGCCCTTGGATCTTTAATTGACGGTTGCTATATCAGCATGGTGGATAGGGAAGTGATTCCTAAAAACCTGCTTCCTTTCGCAAATGATTGGGGAGGCAATTTCTTCTGCCTGGATTTAGATAATTACTCAATTGTATATTTTGCTACAGATTCTTTTGATGAGGATTTGACTATGCAAGAGAATCACACAAAACTTCAAAGATATCTGACAAATTCATTTGCTAACTTTGTTAACGGATTAGTAGCAGAAGAGGATCTTTCTTAAAGAATACTTAAGAATTTAATCGATTTATTTAATTCGATTGCTGTTATTTTGCTATTCATATTGTTAATAAAACTCTGTGACACAAATCATAGGGTTTTATTATAAAACAGCATGGCGCTTGGTGGTATGAACATCCCTAGGATCCCAAGTGAAATAAATTACATTAAAACATGAAAATATTCCAGTTAGCAACATATATATAAATAATATTAATTGACTTGTTAATCTTGGTATGACAACGGCACTCACTGGTGTTATCTAGGCTCAGTCTCTTAGCTTATTTATAAAATGGCTGAAAACTTATGAATGTGAGAGCACCAACCTGGAAGCAGTTAATGAAATAACGGGTTATCTCGCAAAAAAGAGACTAACAAATATCAATGCTGGAAATCTTTAGTCAAAGAACCTAAGAAAGTTGTGTAGAATAATATTATCCCAAAAATAACCTTCCCGGAGTCTGAGGAAGGCTCAATGACTGAGAACTTAAAATGGAACCTTGTGAATTACTTGCTTGAAGATGCGTATAGTAATTTTCTTCAAGAGCCATTCTTTTTTGACGGATTAATTAATGTTTATGAAGCTGGGCATATGCCCTGTGGGTGGTCAGGTACTTGGCCAGCGGGTAAACTCGTTATCTATTGATAGATCACGCGCAAAAAAAATCCACGCCAAAGCGTGGATTTTTTTCATTCAAAACAACTCAAACGTTAAACAAGAAGTTCATCACATCGCCATCTTTAACGATGTAGTCTTTCCCTTCCGCACGCATCTTGCCTGCTTCTTTCGCGCCTTGCTCACCCTTGTAGGTGATAAAGTCTTCAAACGCGATAGTCTGCGCACGAATAAAGCCTTTCTCGAAGTCGGTGTGGATTTTACCGGCCGCCTGAGGCGCAGTCGCACCTACAGGAATGGTCCACGCACGCACTTCTTTCACGCCAGCGGTGAAGTAGGTCTGAAGGTTCAGCAGCTCATAGCCTGCGCGGATCACGCGGTTCAGTCCCGGCTCTTCCAGACCCAGCTCGGCCATGAACTCTTCACGGTCGGCGTCGTCCAGCTCAGCAATATCGGATTCAACGGCAGCGCAAACCGCCACAACCACAGAACCTTCAGCCGCTGCGATTTCACGCACTTTGTCGAGGTACGGGTTGTTCTCAAAACCGTCTTCGTTAACGTTGGCGATGTACATGGTTGGCTTCAGGGTCAGGAAGCTCAGGTATTTGATCGCCGCTTTGTCTTCTTCAGTCAGGTTTTTCAGCGCGCGCAGCATGCCCGCATTTTCAAGCTGTGGCAGACATTTTTCCAGCGCAGCCAGTTCCGCTTTCGCGTCCTTGTCGCCGCCTTTGGCTTTCTTCTGCACGCGGTGAATAGCGCGTTCGCAGGTGTCGAGGTCAGAGAGCGCTAGCTCGGTGTTGATGACGTCGATGTCGTCAGCCGGATCCACTTTGTTGTTAACGTGGATGATGTTGTCGTTCTCGAAGCAGCGCACAACGTGGCCGATCGCTTCGGTTTCACGAATGTTGGTCAGGAACTGGTTACCCAGACCTTCACCTTTGGACGCGCCTTTTACCAGGCCCGCGATGTCCACGAATTCCATGGTGGTTGGCAGAATGCGCTGCGGCTTAACGATTTCCGCGAGCTGGTCCAGACGCGGGTCCGGCATTGGCACAACGCCGGTGTTAGGTTCGATGGTACAGAACGGGAAGTTCGCCGCTTCGATACCCGCTTTGGTAAGCGCGTTAAACAGGGTGGATTTGCCCACGTTTGGCAGACCGACGATACCGCATTTGAATCCCATTTCTAAATCACCTTAATATCTTGATAATCAATCCGTTAACGATAACCGATTGATGAAAAGTAAATAACTACGCCTATTATACACGTAACCCGCATGACGCGCGGTAAAAAAGCCGAATCGGGCGGATTATTGCGCTTTGAAAGCGTGTAAGCGGTTTGTCGCTTTGGTTAACCCATCTTTCAGCCAGATTTCAGTGCAGCGCGCCGCTTCGTCTACCGCCTCGTCAATCAGTTTCTGCTCAGAAACCGGGGGCTTACCGAGTACGAAACCGACAACTTTGTTTTTATCGCCCGGATGGCCGATTCCAACGCGCAAACGGTGGAAATTCGGGTTATTGCCCAGCTTGCTGATGATGTCTTTAAGACCGTTATGGCCGCCGTGCCCGCCGCCAAGCTTGAATTTTGCCACGCCGGGCGGGAGATCCAGCTCATCGTGTGCGACCAGAATTTCATCCGGATTGATGCGATAAAACGTTGCCATTGCCGCCACCGCTTTACCACTCAGATTCATAAAGGTGGTGGGCACCAGTAAACGAACATCCGCGCCAGCAAGGTTGATACGTGAGGTATACCCGAAGAATTTAGGTTCTTCACGCAGGGGAGCACGTAACCGCTCGGCCAGCAGATCGACGTACCATGCCCCAGCGTTGTGGCGGGTGGCCGCATACTCTGCGCCGGGGTTGGCGAGGCCGACAATCAGTTTAATCGTCACGATTCAATTCCTAATGGGTTCCAGATCTGGCGCGTAGTTTACTGTCTGGCGCGCCGCTTGACAAAATTCTGCGATCTTCCCAGCGAAATACGAATAATTTCTGATTTGAACCATTAGAATTTCAAGCTGTTCAAAGCCTTATTTGTAAACTTTTGTTTGGGACTTATCTGTAATTGTGATCATTCACGCAACTCATAAAAGGGGCGTTGTCTATACTTTACACACAAGGATTAGGGGCTTTTCCCCTGACAACCCAAAGTTCCGGAGGTGACACATGAAACGCAAAAACGCTTCGTTACTCGGTAACGTACTGATGGGATTGGGGCTGTTCGTGATGGTAGCCGGCGTGGGTTATTCCATTTTAAACCAGTTACCTCAGATTGACCTCCCGCAATACTTCGCGCACGGCGCGATATTGAGCATCTTCGTTGGTGCGGTATTGTGGCTCGCCGGGGCGCGCGTGAGCGGCCATGAGGAAGTCTGCGATAAATACTGGTGGGTGCGCCACTACGACAAACGCTGTCGTCGCGATCAGCATAAGCACAGCTAGTGCTACGATAAAGAACGCCGAAACGGCTCCCGAGGGAGTCGTTTTTTTTTGCATCAAGGGTTGACCCTCACGTAACGTAAGGCTCCAGAGTGGCGTCACTGGCAAAGAAAAAGGAGCAGTTATGTTGATTCAGGTGGGTGAGCTGGCGAAACGCGCCGGGATCACCGTGCGGACATTGCACCACTATGAGCAAACAGGGTTGTTGCTGCCTTCTGCCAGAAGCGCGGCAGGTTACCGGCTTTACAACCTGGCGGATGTCCAGCGTCTGCATATGATCCAGGCGCTGGCAAAAGCGGGGCTGGAACTTGCTGAAATCAGGGATTTCCTGGAACAGGAGTCGCTGTCGTTAACCGAGTTACTCGATGCGCAAATCACGCTGCTGGATAAACAGCTGCGCAGCATACATACGCTGCGCGACCGGCTGGTGGAGCTGCGAACCGGGCTTCTCGACGATGCGACGCCGGATCTGGAATCCTGGCTACAGACTCTGGAGTTAATGAATATGTACGATCGCTGGTTTAGCAAAGAAGAGTTACAGCAGCTGCCGTTTGCGGTGCAGAAGGATGCGCTGGCGGCTATCTGGTCAGGGCTGGTTGCAGAGGCCAACACGCTGCTGGAGCACCATATACCCGCTACTGACGCCCGGGCGATGGATCTGGCGACGCGCTGGATGGAGCGCCTTGAGCAGGACACGGCGGGCAAGCCGGAGTTTCTCACCCGGCTGAACGAGATGCACAGCGTTGAACCGCAGATGCAGGCGCAGACCGGCATCACGCCGGAGATGACGGATTACATCACGCGCGCGTTTGCTGAGTCTAAGCTCTTCATATGGGAGAAGTATCTCACTGCCGAAGAGATGGCCTTTACCCGGGCACACTACTTTGACCGCATGATGGAGTGGCCGCCGCTGGTGGCGAAACTGCATCAGGCGCAGCGGGAAAATATCGATCCTGCCTGTGAGGAGGCGCAAAAGCTGGCTGAAAACTGGCTGGCATTGTTCCAGTCTTACGCGGGCAAGAACCCGGAAACTCAGCAAAAGTTTCGTACTGCCATGCAGCAGGAGCCGCACCTGATGAAAGGAACCTGGATGACGCCTGCCGTGCTTGCATGGCTCCAGCAGGCGATCGGGGTGATGATGCAGAGACGTTTCTCTGCATCAGGTAACTCACAGATCCGCTAACGCGGCTTCACGGTTAGGGTAGAAGGAGAGTCGGCCAGGGATCGGCTGTACACCCGCGCGCGCCATGGTGCGCAGCGGCTGAAACTCCAGGTTACTCACCCGCAGCTCGCAGCCTTCCGGCAGACGTTTCACAAAGCGCTGGAAGGCATCCAGGCCGCCTGCATCGAGCACCGGTACGGCATCCCATTTCAGCACCACAACTCGTTTGCCCGCGATGCGGGACTCCAGATCGCTGAATAGACCTTCCGCCGCGGCGAAGAACAGCGGGCCAATCACGCGCAGCACCAGCACATCGTCAGGCACCTCGACGTTAACCGGAGAAAGGCGCGTCATCTGCGCGATGCGGCGCATAAACAGCAGGGAAGCCAGCACGATCCCGACGCTGATGGCGATAACCATATCGAACAGCACGGTCAGCGACATGCATATCAGCATCACGATGATGTCGTCTTTCGGCGCGCGACGAAGCAGGTTCACCACCTTGTGCGCCTCGCTCATGTTCCAGGCCACCATCAGCAGCAGGGCGGCCATGGCGGAAAGCGGTAGCCAGGAGAGCAGCGGGGCGAGGATCAGCAGGGCGAGGATCACCAGCACGGAGTGGATAACCGCCGAAACCGGTGAGGTTGCCCCCGCACGCACGTTGGCCGCAGAACGGGCGATGGCTGCCGTTGCGGTAATACCGCCGAAGAACGGCGCGACGAGGTTGCCTAATCCCTGACCGACCAGTTCGCTGTTGGCTTTGTGCTTGGTGCCGGTCATGCCGTCCAGAACGACGGCGCAGAGCAGGGATTCAATCGCCCCCAGCATTGCCATAGAGAACGCGGCGGGAAGCAGGGCGCGCAGGGAATCCCAGCTTAGGGTAAAGCTGGAGCCGGGCATGTCCCACGGCAGCACCAGCTGCGGTAGCAGTTGCGGAATGCCGCTCCCCTGTGAACCGTCCGCCAGAACATAGTGGAACTGCGAGCCGATAGTCGCGACGTGACCACCGAACATATTGACGATCGCCATCACCGCGCAGCCCAGCAGCAGCGCGGGCAGATGGCCCGGCAGACGAATACCGAGGCGAGGCCAGACGATCAGCGTGCCCAGCGTCACAATCCCGATGGCGGCGTCGCCCAGGTTGGCCGTCGGCAGCGCCATAAACAGCGCCCCCACTTTTTGCAGGTAGTGCTCCGGTACGTGGGGCATCTGCAGGCCGAGGAAATCCTTGATCTGCATGGTTCCGATGGTAATACCAATCCCCGATGTGAACCCCAGCGTAACGGAAAGGGGAATATATTCAATCAGGCGACCAAAGCGGGCCAGACCAAACAGAATCAAAAAGACGCCGGACATCAGAGTGGCGACCAGCAGGCCTGCCAGACCAAACTGCTGTGAAACCGGGTAGAGGATCACCACGAAGGCGGCGGTCGGGCCGGAGACGCTGAAGCGCGAGCCGCCCGTCAGGGCAATGACGATCCCGGCAACGGCCGAGGTGTACAGACCGTACTGCGGCGCAACGCCGCTGCCAATCGCCAGCGCCATCGCCAGTGGGATGGCGATAATGCCGACGGTGATCCCGGCAATCAGGTCACGAACAAAGCGTGACGAGGTGTACTTCTCTTTCCAGCAGGCGTCGATGAGGGCGCGAAAGGGCAGAACATGTGAGGAGGTTACGTTTTTCACAATTATCTATCATCCGTATGCGCATCATCTGTCATGTGAATGGCAGGTGAAGGAGGCATTAATCATACAAATAAAACCCGGAGACAAAAAAACCCGCCGCAGCGGGTTTTTCGGCCGTGTTCGATTAGTGTTCGAACATTGCTGAGATGGATTCTTCGTTGCTGATACGACGAATCGCTTCGGCCAGCATCCCGGACAGGGTCAACGTGCGCACGTTTGGCAGTGCTTTGATCTCGTCGCTCAGTGGGATGGTATCGCATACCACCACTTCGTCAATGACGGAGTTGCGCAGGTTGTTTACCGCGTTACCGGAGAAGATCGGGTGAGTCGCGTAAGCGAATACGCGCTTGGCACCACGCTCTTTCAGCGCTTCAGCTGCTTTACACAGCGTGCCGCCGGTATCGATCATGTCGTCAACCAGCACGCAGTCACGGCCAGCAACGTCACCGATGATGTGCATCACCTGAGAAACGTTAGCGCGCGGACGGCGTTTGTCGATGATCGCCATGTCGGTATCGTTCAGCAGCTTAGCGATAGCACGGGCACGTACCACGCCGCCGATGTCCGGCGAAACCACGATTGGGTTATCCAGGTTCAGCTGCAGCATGTCTTCCAGCAAGATTGGGCTGCCGAATACGTTATCAACCGGGACGTCGAAGAAGCCCTGGATCTGCTCTGCGTGCAGGTCAACGGTCAGTACGCGGTCAACGCCGACGCTGGACAGGAAGTCAGCGACAACTTTAGCGGTGATTGGCACACGTGCGGAACGGACGCGACGGTCCTGACGGGCATAGCCGAAGTAAGGGATTACAGCAGTGATACGGCCTGCTGAAGCGCGACGCAGGGCGTCGACCATAACAACCAATTCCATCAGGTTGTCGTTTGTTGGAGCACAGGTGGACTGGATGATGAAAATATCACCACCGCGTACATTTTCGTTAATTTGTACGCTGACTTCGCCGTCGCTAAAGCGACCTACGGCGGCGTCGCCGAGGGAAGTGTACAGGCGGTTGGCAATACGTTGTGCTAGTTCCGGGGTGGCGTTACCAGCAAAAAGCTTCATATCAGGCACGAGAAGAACCTCAGGCATGCGTCCAGTGGTGGATAGCGTTCGCCGCAAACTGTGCGGGCCAGGCGAAGGCTATCCAGGCGGTGTATTAAAGAGCGCGATGCAACGTCTGGAACAGGGTGACGTTGTCACCGAAACTCAGTCTGCGCCAGAATGGTCTGCTGTAGGGGGGAGGTGTTCATCCCGTGTGCTACAAAACCATGCAGCCAAACCGGCGCTTGCTCAAGCACCTGACGAGCGGCGGATTCGGTGTCAAATTCAGCAAAGACACAGGCTCCTGTACCAGTCAGGCGCGACGGCGCGTATTCTAACAGCCAGGAAAGCACCGCATCAACCTCGCGAAAACGTTTTCTTGCGATATCCTCGCAATCGTTGCTGAATTCACAATTTAATAACGTTTCTATTGACCGAACCGGGGTATTCCTTTTCAGGTCAGGATCTTTAAAGATGACCGGCGTCGGAATGCTCACGCCAGGATGGGCAACCAGATACCACTTCTCCGGCGGTTCAGCCGGGGAGAGGATCTCACCCACGCCTTCAGCAAAGGCCGCATGACCGCGCACAAACACCGGGACATCCGCCCCCAGCGTCAGGCCCAGGGCTGCCAGTTCGTCCTTCGACAGCCCGCAGCCCCAGAGGTGGTTCAGCGCAACCAGCACGGTGGCGGCGTTGGATGAGCCGCCGCCCAGACCGCCGCCCATCGGCAGGCGTTTCTCGATACGGATATCCGCACCGCTTCCCACGGGCAGACGGCCCGATTCCGCCGCGGCTTTCATCAGCAGACGCGCGGCGCGCACGATCAGGTTGTCCTCATGCGCCACGCCTTCGACCGGCGTTAGCAGGCAAATCTGCCCGTCCTGGCGCAGTTCAATAGAGATCGTGTCGCCATAGTCAATAAACTGAAACAGCGTCTGCAGGGTGTGATAACCGTCAGCACGCTGGCCGGTGATGTATAAAAACAGGTTCAGCTTTGCCGGAGAGGGCCAGTGGGTCATCATTTAACGATCCAGTTGTCCATTTTCAGCTTGATGCGCTGGCTGCCCTGGGTCAGTTCCATATTCGATGGCAGCGACGGTTTACTCTTGCTGTCATAGGCGCTGTACACCACTTTCCAGGTTTTACCGTTCTGGGTGTAGTTCACCTGGCTCAGACGGTACTGGTCGTCAAGGGTGTAGTCAGTTGCCTCACCCGGCAGGCCAAGGATCCACTGGCGCAGGCTGTTGAGCGGGATAGGCATCCCGGTCAGCTTGCCAATCATCTCTTCGGCATCGGTTGCGGTATAGTGCTGGCCTTTGCTATCGGTGATCTGCGCTTCACCCGGTTTCGCGATAAGCTCCAGTTCGGTGCTGCCCAGCGGGTTCAGCAGCAGAAGGCGGTAGTTGTCCTGCCCCGTCTGCTGCCAGAAGAAGCGGGCATAAACCTTTTGTTCGTCAGAGAGATAAGCGAAAGCGCCGCGTGTCTGGTACTGGTTCAAATTACGGACGTCCTGCTGGTGCTGACGCCACTGCGGTGAATCAGGGCTTTTGCCCGGGCCTTTTGGTTGGGTGACGGTACAGGCGGTCAGAACCAGTGCTGCCAGCGGCAGCAGGCGAATCAGTCGGGTCATAATGAGGACAAATCCTTGAGATACGTTGCAGTTATAACTGTTAATGCTAGCGTCGAAGGGGGCTACCGTCTACGTTCAAATTATCTCAAAGGGTTGTGTAACCTATTACTCCGAAAGGAGGCAGTCCCTTTTATTGATCTCGCGCATCCTGTATGATGCGTTCTGCTAACCTTATTAACGCTGGTACTACTCCCGCTCAACATGACCCTATTAGCACTCGGCATCAACCACAAAACGGCTCCGGTTTCGCTGCGAGAACGCGTGACGTTTTCGCCGGATACGCTTGACCTGGCGCTGGACAGCCTGCTTGCACAGCCTATGGTGCAGGGTGGCGTGGTGCTCTCGACGTGCAACCGTACCGAGCTGTATTTAAGCGTGGAAGAGCAGGACAACCTGCACGAAGCGCTGATCCGCTGGCTATGCGACTACCACAATCTCAATGAAGACGAGCTGCGCAACAGCCTGTACTGGCATCAGGACAACGATGCCGTCAGCCATCTGATGCGCGTCGCCAGCGGGCTGGATTCGCTCGTGCTGGGCGAGCCGCAAATTCTGGGTCAGGTGAAAAAAGCCTTTGCGGATTCGCAAAAAGGGCATCTGAAGGCCAGCGAGCTGGAGCGCATGTTCCAGAAGTCGTTCTCCGTGGCGAAGCGTGTGCGAACAGAAACCGACATTGGTGCCAGTGCGGTTTCTGTTGCTTTCGCGGCCTGCACCCTTGCGCGCCAAATCTTTGAATCCCTTTCTACCGTCACCGTGATGCTGGTGGGGGCGGGCGAAACCATCGAACTTGTGGCGCGCCATCTGCGCGAGCATAAAGTGAAAAAGATGATTATCGCTAACCGCACCCGCGAACGCGCGCAGGTGCTGGCGGATGAAGTGGGTGCAGAGGTGGTTGCCCTGAGCGACATCGATGAACGCCTGAAAGAGGCTGACATTATTATCAGCTCAACCGCCAGCCCGCTGCCGATTATCGGAAAAGGTATGGTGGAGCGTGCGCTGAAGTCCCGCCGTAATCAGCCGATGCTGCTGGTGGATATCGCCGTCCCGCGCGATGTTGAGCCGGAAGTGGGAAAGCTGCCTAATGCCTATCTCTACAGCGTGGATGACCTGCAAAGCATCATTTCGCACAACCTTGCCCAGCGTAAAGCGGCGGCGGTTCAGGCGGAAACCATCGTTGAGCAGGAAACCAGTGAGTTTATGGCCTGGCTGCGCGCGCAAAGCGTCAGCGAGACCATCCGCGAGTACCGCGGGCAGGCGGAGCAGGTGCGTGATGACCTGACTGCCAAAGCGTTAGCAGCCCTTGAACAGGGCGGCGACGCAAATGCGATTATGCAGGATCTGGCGTGGAAACTGACCAACCGCCTGATCCATGCACCAACCAAATCTCTTCAGCAGGCTGCCCGTGACGGGGATGATGAACGCCTGACTATTCTGCGCAACAGCCTCGGGCTGGAATAGCGCCCTATACCCATTTTCTAAGACAAGGTGCACTTACGCCTATGAAGCCTTCTATCGTCGCTAAACTGGAAGCTCTGCACGAGCGCCATGAAGAAGTACAGGCGCTGCTCGGGGATGCCGGGACCATTGCGGACCAGGAACGTTTTCGCGCGCTCTCGCGTGAATACGCGCAGTTAAGTGATGTTTCTAAATGCTTTACCGACTGGCGACAGGTTCAGGAAGATATCGAAACCGCGCAGATGATGCTCGACGATCCTGAAATGCGCGAGATGGCGCAGGAAGAGTTGCAGGATGCGAAAGCGCGTTCTGAAGAGATGGAGCAGCAGCTTCAGGTGCTTCTGCTGCCGAAAGATCCGGACGACGAGCGTAACGCGTTTGTGGAAGTGCGTGCCGGTACCGGCGGTGACGAAGCGGCGCTGTTTGCCGGGGATCTGTTCCGCATGTACAGCCGCTATGCCGAATCGCGTCGCTGGCGCGTGGAGATCATGAGCGCCAACGAAGGCGAACATGGTGGCTACAAAGAGGTTATCGCCAAGATCAGCGGCGACGGCGTGTACGGTCGTCTCAAGTTTGAATCCGGCGGTCACCGCGTGCAGCGCGTGCCGGCCACCGAATCTCAGGGCCGCATTCACACCTCCGCCTGTACGGTTGCGGTGATGCCTGAGCTGCCGGAAGCTGAACTGCCCGACATCAATCCGGCGGACCTGCGTATTGATACGTTCCGCTCCTCTGGCGCGGGCGGTCAGCACGTTAACACCACCGATTCCGCTATCCGTATTACCCACCTGCCGACCGGCATCGTCGTCGAATGTCAGGACGAGCGTTCGCAGCACAAAAACAAAGCCAAGGCGTTGTCCGTGCTGGGCGCGCGTATCCACGCAGCCGAAATGGCGAAACGCCAGCAGGCGGAAGCGTCTACGCGCCGTAACCTGCTGGGCAGCGGCGATCGCAGCGACCGTAACCGCACCTACAATTTCCCGCAGGGGCGCGTAACCGATCACCGCATCAACCTGACGCTGTACCGTCTGGACGAGGTGATGGAAGGGAAGCTGGATATGCTGATTGAGCCTATCGTGCAGGAATACCAGGCCGACCAGCTGGCGGCGCTGTCAGAGCAGGAATAATGGATTTTCAGCGCTGGTTACGTGAGGCGGCCGGTGAGCTTTCAGAAAGCGAAAGCCCGAAACGCGACGCCGAAATTTTGCTTGAGCATGTGACGGGTAAAGCCCGCACGTATCTGCTGGCTTTTGGCGAAACCGAACTGACCGCGGAACAGGAAGCGCAGCTCGGCGCGTTGCTTGCCCGCCGTAAAACCGGAGAGCCGGTGGCGCATCTGGTCGGTGAACGTGAGTTCTGGTCGTTACCGCTGTACGTCTCGGCGGCGACGCTGATCCCGCGTCCGGACACCGAGTGTCTGGTGGAGCAGGCGCTGGCGCGTTTACCTGCGACGGCCTGCAGCATTCTCGATCTCGGTACCGGCACCGGTGCTATCGCGCTGGCGCTGGCCACCGAGCGGCCCGACTGCGCGGTAACGGCGGTGGATGTGATGTCCGACGCGGTGGCGCTGGCGCAGCGTAACGTGGAACGTCTCGGGCTTCGCAACGTGACGGTGCTGCAAAGCAGCTGGTTTGCCGCGCTGGAGAATCGCTCATTTGCGATGATTGTCAGCAATCCTCCCTACATCGACGAACATGACCCGCACCTTTCGCAGGGAGACGTGCGCTTCGAACCGCTGACGGCGCTCGTGGCCGCCAACGCGGGATTAGCCGATCTCGAACACATTGTGACAATGTCACGGAAGCATTTACTTCCCGGCGGCTGGCTGCTGGTGGAGCATGGCTGGACGCAGGGAGA
The DNA here is from genome assembly GCF_053709655.1 of Enterobacter sp. UPMP2060. NCBI lineage: Bacteria > Pseudomonadati > Pseudomonadota > Gammaproteobacteria > Enterobacterales > Enterobacteriaceae > Enterobacter > Enterobacter sp. UPMP2060. The sequence goes on along the minus strand of NZ_JBSKJQ010000003.1, from coordinate 290,065 downwards.
AGCCGTTCGGGCACTGTTTACGCAAGCTGGCTACGCCGCTGTCGAAACCTGCCGCGACTATGGCGGCAACGAACGCCTGACGCTGGGGCAGTGGCTATGAGCCTGTTTACCGTGCTCATTACTGTCCACCTCATTTCCGTTGCGCTGACCATCAGCTTTTTCATCGTCCGTTACTGGTGGCGCTACAGCAACAATCCGCTGATGGATGCCCGCTGGGTGCGTATCGCACCGCACTGCATCGACACGCTATTGCTCCTTTCCGGTGCCGGGCTCATGTGGAAGACCGGCTATCTGCCATTTACTGATAAAGGTGCATGGCTGACTGAAAAGCTGTTTGGCGTTATCATCTACATCGTTTTGGGTTTTATCGCGCTTGGGCGTCGTCGTCCGCGCAGCCAGCAGGTCGGGTTTATCGCCTTTCTGCTGGGTCTGGTGGTGCTGTACATCATCATTAAACTCGCCACCACAAGAATACCGTTACTGGGGTAAGTCATGAGGTCCTTAGCCGATTTCGAATTTAATAAAGTGCCGCTTTGCGATGGCATGATCCTGATTTCCGAGATGATTCGCGACGATTTTACGTCGCAGTTTGTCTACGATGAGCTGGAGAATCTGGTCAGCCTGGCGCGTGAAGAGATTAATCAGGCTCGCCCGCAAGACTGGCAATTAGAGAAGCTGCTGGAGCTTTTCTACGGCGAATGGGGTTTCTGCGACACGCGGGGCGTGTATCGCCTGTCTGACGCGTTATGGCTGGACCAGGTCTTAAAAAATCGTCAGGGCAGCGCCGTGGCGCTGGGCTCTATTTTGCTGTGGGTCGCGCACCGTCTGGATATTCCGCTGGTCCCGGTCATTTTCCCGACGCAGATGATCCTGCGTGCTGAGTGGCTGGACGGCGAAATGTGGCTCATTAATCCTTTCAACGGCGACACGCTGGATGAACATACGCTGGACGTGTGGCTGAAAGGCAATATCAGCCCGGTGGCTGAGCTCTTCAACGAAGATCTCGACGAGGCGGATAACGCAGAAGTGATCCGCAAGCTGCTGGATACGCTGAAGTCTGCGTTAATGGAAGAGCGTCAGATGGAGCTGGCGTTGCGCGCCAGTGAAGTACTGCTGCAGTTCAACCCGGAAGACCCGTACGAAATTCGCGATCGTGGGCTGATCTACGCGCAGCTCGACTGTGAGCACGTGGCGCTGAATGATTTGAATTATTTCGTTGAGCAGTGTCCGGAAGATCCCATTAGCGAAATGATTCGTGCGCAGATCAACGCGATCTCGCACAAACAAATTACACTGCATTAATCTTAATTCCGATTCACACCTGAATAAGGCGATCCTATGAAACAAAAAGTGGTTAGCATTGGTGATATCAAGGTAGCAAACGACCTGCCGTTCGTACTGTTTGGCGGCATGAACGTGCTGGAATCCCGCGATCTCGCCATGCGTATCTGCGAACACTACGTGACCGTGACCCAGAAGCTGGGCATCCCGTACGTGTTTAAGGCCTCTTTTGACAAAGCCAACCGCTCCTCTATCAACTCTTACCGTGGCCCGGGCCTGGAAGAGGGAATGAAAATTTTCCAGGAGCTGAAGCAGACCTTTGGCGTGAAAGTGATCACCGACGTGCATGAAGCCTCACAGGCGCAGCCGGTGGCAGACGTGGTGGACGTGATTCAGCTCCCGGCGTTCCTCGCTCGCCAGACTGACCTGGTTGCGGCGATGGCGAAAACTGGCGCTGTTATCAACGTGAAGAAACCACAGTTCGTCAGCCCAGGCCAGATGGGCAACATCGTCGATAAATTTATCGAAGGCGGCAACGATCAGGTCATCCTGTGCGACCGTGGCGCAAACTTCGGCTACGACAACCTGGTTGTCGACATGCTGGGCTTCAGCGTAATGAAAAATGTCTCCGGTCAGTCTCCGGTGATTTTCGACGTGACGCACGCTCTGCAGTGCCGCGACCCGTTCGGCGCCGCGTCCGGCGGCCGTCGCGCTCAGGTGACCGAGCTGGCGCGCGCCGGCATGGCGACCGGTCTGGCCGGTCTGTTCATTGAAGCGCACCCGGATCCGGCTAACGCGAAATGCGACGGCCCATCCGCGCTGCCGCTGGACAAGCTGGAGCCGTTCCTGAAACAGATCAAAGCGATTGACGATCTGGTGAAGAGCTTCGACGAGCTGGATACCAGCAATTAATAAAAAAACCCGCTTCGGCGGGTTTTTTGTTCTCCCTCTCCCTGTGGGAGAGGGTTGGGATGAGGGCATCAGCCCGCGCCGCATAAAATTACGCAAATATCGTCATCAGATACGCAATAAACAACGCCATATGCGCCGCGCCGTTCAGCACGTTGGTGCGCCCGGTTGAGAACGAAATCTGGCACAGCAGCAACGAGGCGACCATCACAATCATCTCCGGCGCGCCCAGCGCAAACTGCAGCTCGTTGCCCGTCATAAAGGCAATCAGCGTCACCACCGGTACGGTAAGTGAAATCGTCGCCAGTACGGAGCCGAAGAACAGGTTCATTGCGCGCTGTACCTGATTATTCAACACCGCTTTCAGCGCGCCCAGCCCTTCAGGGGACAGGATCAGCAGCGCCACCAGGAAGCCGGTAAACGCCACCGGCGCGTTCAGCTCGGTTAACAGCGTCTCCAGCGGGTTAGCGTTCATCTTGGTGACGGCAATCACCGCAATCAGATGCACGATCAGCCAAACCGTATGCCACGCGCTGCTGTGGGCCGACGGCTTGCCGTGGTGCGGGTCATCATCGTCGCCGTCATCTTCATGCTCGTACACAAACAGGCTCTGGTGCGTTTTGGTCTGAATCAACAGGAACACGCCGTACATGGCGGCGGAAATCAGTGCGACCAGCAGCGCCTGCCCGGTGGAAAAGTTTGCACCCGGCAGCGCCATCGGGAAGACCAGCACGATAATCGCCAGCGGGAAGAGGGCGATCAAATACTGTTTAATGCCGAACAGGTTCATATACTGGGTCGCAAATTTGCGCCCGCCCAGCAGAAGAGAGAAGCCCACCAGGCCGCCCGTCACTATCATAATGATCGAGTAAAGCGTGTCGCGCATCAGCGTCGGCGCGGCATCGCCGGTTGCCATAAGGGCGGAAATCAGGCTGACTTCGAGAATAACAACGGAAAGGCTGAGAATTAACGATCCGTACGGCTCGCCCAGACGGTGGGCCAGGACGTCCGCATGGCGAACAACGCTAAATGCGCTGGTTAAGATGCCGACCAGGGCAAGAATATTGATACCAACCACCACTGGCAGTGACTGACTGCTTCCCCAGAAGAGCAGCACAGCCAGTGCCAGAACCGGGAAAATGAGTGACGTCTCCTTGTGGCGGGTCTTTACCGCCTCGTGTGTTGCTGTCATGTGCTTCTCCATCAATGCAGGTGCTTGTAATTATAGATAGATTTTTGAGGTCATTAAACTAACAGATCTCTGTTAAATACCCTTTATTTTTTACTTAATTTTACCCTTTGTCATTATTTTCATTGATGATGGGTATAATGCGAGTTTTTTACTGATTAATCATTAAATAACAATAAATTAAAAATGTAATTTATTCATAAATAATTGCCGGGTGGCACCATGGCGTATCGTCGTCCACACTTATCTCTTTAACCAAAAGAGAGGTTAGTAATGCCCTATAAAGCGAAACGCGAATTACCGGATAACGTACAAAACGTGCTGCCCGCTCACGCGCAGGATATCTACAAAGAGGCGTTCAACAGCGCCTGGGATCAGTACAAAGACAAGGACGATCGTCGGGATGATGCCAGCCGTGAAGAGACGGCCCACAAAGTCGCCTGGGCCGCAGTAAAACATGACTATGAGAAAGGAGACGACGATAAATGGCATAAAAAGAAATAGCCATGAAATGATTCGCTGCCTTCATTTTGACTTTTCAGGCGGTTGAACTTCCGTTGTATTGCAACTGGTCCGCTAATTGCTTATCGTTATTCGACTGCTGGCAAAATGACCAGCATAAAATGCCGGGAAGGCGAATTACAGATGTCGCAAGGAAGCATGCAGTGGCGGAGGTGGAAAGTGTTAACGCGTGATTTCTTAATGAAGGCAGATTGTAAGACGGCATTTGGTGCTATTGAGGAATCGCTTCTCTGGTCAGCTGAACAACGTGCGGCGTCACTCGCTGCCACGCTTGCCTGCCGCCCGGATGATGGCCCGGTATGGATTTTTGGCTACGGCTCCCTGATGTGGAACCCGGCTCTGGAATTTGTCGAATCGGCAACGGGAACGCTGCCTGGCTGGCATCGCGCATTTTGCCTGCGCCTGACGGCCGGACGCGGCAGCGCGTGCCAGCCCGGGCGCATGCTTGCACTGAAAGAGGGCGGACGCACCACGGGCGTGGCGTATCGCCTGCCGGATGCCACGCTGGAAGAGGAGCTCACGCTGCTCTGGAAGCGCGAGATGATCACCGGCTGCTATATGCCGAGCTGGTGCAAGCTGGAACTGGACGACGGACGCACCGTCAACGCGCTGGTGTTTATTATGGACCCGCGTCATCCGCTGTATGAAGCGGATACCCGCACGCAGGTGATTGCCCCGTTGATTGCCGCTGCCAGCGGGCCGCTGGGCACCAACGCGCAGTATCTCTTCTCCCTCGATCAGGAGCTGACGCGCCTCGGCATGAAGGACGATTGTCTGAATGAGCTGGTGGTGAAGGTGAAGGCGCTGCTGGAAGGGAACCCGCTCAACAGCGCGCTGCGACCGGGTTTTGCCTGACAATACGCCCGGCTTGCCGGGCGTTTAAACTTATGCTGCCACGTAGCTGACGGAATGCTCCAGCGACTGGCTGTGGCTGTCAATCAGCACATCCCACGTGCCGGTATACGGCACGGTAAGCCAGGCCTTATCGTCCTGTACGGTGAGAATATCCGCCTGGGACTGTTTTTGTACTTTCGAACTCATCAGATGAATACGACAGCGTTCTGAGCAACGCACCACTACCGTATCCCCGCCAAACAGTTTCAAACTTGTTTTTACCAGTGCCATTTTTTACCCCGTAGTCTTAAACAACGCTCTCCCTGCTGCCATATCCGAGCGTGATGTTGTTCACAATTCACTCATGGCATAACACCAAAGGGGAGGGGGCGAGATGCTGATTTTGATCAAAAAATGGCATAACGATTAAACAAAAATGACAAAATTCCTCAAAATTTACGCTGGCGCGCGTTTTACCCGCTAAACGCGCGCCGGAAGAAGATTAAATGCGGAAATGCCCGGCTGTTTCAGCAAGGTCGCCCGCCTGGCTCTGCAGGGCACCCGCGGCAGCGGCGGATTCCACCACCAGCTCGGCGTTCTGCTGAACCATTCTGTCGAGATGGGTCACCGCGTGGTTGATCTCATGAATCCCTTTCATCTGCTCGCTGGTGGCGATGGAGATTTCGCGCATGATGCCAGAGACGCTGCCGATGCTGGAGCGGATCTCATCCATGCTTTCCCCCGCCAGATGCACGTAGCGGGAGCCGGTTGCCACGCTGTCGGTGGTGGAATCAATCAGCGATTTGATCTCTTTCGCCGCCTGAGCGCTACGGCTCGCCAGGTTACGCACTTCACCTGCTACGACGGCAAACCCGCGCCCCTGCTCACCCGCACGCGCCGCCTCGACGGAGGCGTTCAGCGCCAGAATGTTGGTCTGGAAAGCAATGCCGTCAATCACGCTGGTGATATCGCCAATTTTTGCCGACGCGACTTCAATGGACTGCATGGTGCTGATCGCCTGCGATACCACCTCGCCGCCGCGCGCCGCGGCCGCTGAGGCCTTGCTCGCCTGGTCGTTCGCTTCTGCCGCCGATTCATTCGACTGCGTCACGGAGGCGGTGATCTGCTCCACGGCGCTGGCCGTCTCGCGCAGGCTGGATGCCGCCTGCTCGGTACGTCCGGAAAGATCCTGGTTACCTGCGGCAATCTCCTGCGCGGCGTTTTTCACCGATTCGCTGGCGTCACGGAGCTGCACCATCACCACCGACAGCTTATCGCTGAAGGCGTTAAAGGCCTGGGCAATCTGCGCGACCTCGTCTTCGCCGTTATCCGGCAGGCGCTGGGACAGATCGTTAGTGCCGTTAGCAATGTTGTGCATCGCGTCGCGAATGTCGGACAAACGCTTGAGCAGGCGGGCAATCAGGAAATGCACAATCGCCGCGCTCAGGAGTGCGAGGATCACCAGCGAAATCCCCGAGGCTTTAAGCAGGGAACGCATGCCGGAGGTGGCGTCACCGCTGTCGAGCGCGACGACTAACAGCCAGTTTGTGCCCGGCACGGCTGTCGCCACGAAGGTTTTTTCCGCGTCGTTCAGCGTTCCGTCGACGGGGTTACCGCTTTTCAGCGCAGCAAAATCAATGCCCTTGATCGTCTCACCAAACGGTTTCAGCGTCAGAGCCGGATCGTTAGCGGCAATCACGCTGCCGTCGCTGTTCAGAAGCAGCCCGCTGCTGGCCGGGGTGGGATGGATCCCGCGCACGTTAGCCACCACGCTGTCCATCGCCACATCGCCCGCCACCACCGCTTTGAGCGTGCCATTTTCTTTCACCGGCACGGCGAAGGTTACCACCAGTTTACCGGTCCCCGCGTCAACGTAGGGCGCGGTGACAACCGGAGCGTCCGTGCTGACCACCTGCTGATACCACGGGCGAATAGTGGGGTCATAGTCCGCCGGAACGCCCGCCGGTTCAGAGAATTTCGCCGTTTTGCTGGCGTAGCCAACATAGACGTTGGTGAATCCACCCGCCTGCGCAAGCTGTTTAAACACCGGAACCGGGTCGTCATTCAGCGCAACGGTCTGCGCGGAGGCGATCACCGTCATCTTGCTTTTTACCCAGTCGGCAATCGCCATGTTATGGCTGGCGCTGGTGCTGGTCAGGATATCGCGCTGGGACTGCTGGTTATCCTGGCGCGTGACCTGGAAGTTGATAACGGTATTAAGGAGAAGGGCGACGACCAGACAGCCTGCCGTCGCCACGATGATGCGTGCACGAATCGATCTGAACATAAGTGAAATACCTGCTGTGTTGTTTCCATGCCTATCGGCAACCCCGCAGGTAAACTTGATGCTGAAACCGCGTCCATAAGAAAATAATATTTTTACGGGTTTATTATTAAAAAGTTAATACTTTATCGGCGGACAGCGTCCACTCGGCCAGCTCAACCAGCGTACCAATCTCTACGCCATCAATCAGCGGCAGACCGGTAATGCCGCGGCCGTCGGTGCAGGTCTTGCACAGCTTCACCGGCACGTTTTGCGCGGTGAGGATCTCCAGCATCTGCTGAATGTTATAGCCTTCTGCCGGTTTTTGACCCTTCAGCCCCGCGGTGACCGCGTCCGACATTAAAAAGAGTCGTAACGCCAGGTCGCTCTCTTTTTCACGCAGCGCAATCGCCAGGCGCAGGCTGTTGAAAAGGGATTCGCTGCCGTAAGCCGCACCGTTGGCGACGATCACAATCTTTTGCATGTTGACTCCTGTTCTTATAAAGGCACGAATATTGCTTAACTTTCCCGAGTTTCGCTGTTCTGGAGAGTAAGCATGACATTAATGGCTGGCATTTTGCCAGGCGCTGCTGAATGGCTCGAGCGCGCAAGAATGATGCGCCGGGAGCAGCTCAGCAAGCTGGCACAGCTTGGCGTGCTTGTGCACGGTATTAGCCAACTTGTGCATATGTTACAGTGCGAGCGTGGGGCGTCCAACGTCTGGCTCTGCTCACAGGGTAAGCTCTACGCCCCTGAATGCAAAGCCAGCCGGGCGCTGGTGGATGAAAACCTCGCTGCACTTTATGACATTCTTGAAAAACAGTCGCCGATCCCGGGAAGTACCGTTTGTGAACGTATCGGCGGCGCGCTTCAGAGCCTGGACATGCTTCCCGCGCTGCGCGACGGTGTTATTCAGCAAACGGTAACGGCGCCGCAGGCGATGGAACACTACTCCCGCATGCTTCGCCATCTGCTCAGTATCGTGCCGCAGCTCAATGACAGCATTGACGATCCGCAAATCGCCGGGCGTTTTGTTGCCCTTTATAGCCTGATGCAGGGGAAAGAGCTGGCGGGACAGGAACGGGCCCTAGGGGCGATTGGCTTCACGCAGGGCTTTTTCGATGATGTGACTCGCCAGAGGCTGGTTGACCGCATCGACGGGCAGCAGGCCTGCTTTGAAATTTTTCTCTCACACAGCTCCGCTGACGTCCAGACCACCTTTTCTCTCCACTGCCAGCCCGATCGTGAAACGGAGCAACTCCGGCGCGTAGCCTGTACTCGCCAGCCTGCCGCGGATGATGGCCTTACCGCTCTGGCCTGGTTTGCTCTGCAAACCGCGCGCCTTGAGCATCTGCGCACGCTGGAGGAGACGCTCATCGCCGATCTGATGACGGCGGTGGACGAGCGTATTTACCGTAACGATGAGTACGTGCCTCCCGCCGATGAGCAGGACGACCCGCTGATACAGTATCCGGAAAAACCGTTGCTCACCCTGGTGCGCCAGCAGGCACGCGAGATAGAACAGCTCTCGCGCCAGCTAGCATCGCTGCGCGATACGCTTGAAGAGCGCAAAGTCATTGATAAAGCGAAAAGCGTGCTGATGACCCACCAGAATATGAGTGAGGAACAGGCCTGGACGGCGCTGCGCAAAATGGCGATGGACAAAAACCAAAGGATGGTGGATATCGCCCGCGCGCTGCTAATGGTGAAGAATTTATGGCAGGTAACACCAAAGGAGTAGCTGCACGGTCAGCGGGCATTTTGTGCCTGATTAAGGTGCGTGCAGGCGAGGGGAGTTCGGTTAGCGCCCCGGAAACTGCGGGTTAAAACCTGGCATTCACTTTGCATTATCGGATTAACCATTTTTGACGATGCGCCAACGGCGGCGCATGCGTCTTCGGGATAAAGGCGTCCACTGGTGCTTCGGCATCGTGGGCGCTTTTTTTTGGTTTTTTTTCAGGAGTGGTTGGTCATGGCGGATTTGTCGAGACGGCGTTTTTTGCAGGCCAGCGTGCTGGCGAGTGGCGCAATGCTGTTACCGGGTATCATGCAGGCCGCATGGGCGGCAGGCTCGGATAAACCGGAGCAGGAAACGGTGCGCATCGGGTTTATCCCGCTGACCGACTGCGCCCCGGTGGTTATCGCGGCGCTGAAAGGCTTTGATAAAAAATACGGTATTACCATCGTGCCCACCAAAGAGGCGAGCTGGGCGGCTGTGCGCGACAAGCTGGTGGCGGGCGAACTCGATGCCGCGCACATTCTCTACGGCCTGCTGTACGGCCTGGAGCTGGGCATCGCCGGCAAGCCGCAGCAGATGGCGAACCTGATGACGCTCAATCAGAACGGCCAGGCGATTACGCTTTCCAGCGATCTGGCTGAGAAGGGCGTACGAGACCTTGACGGGCTGAAAAAGCTCATTGGGCAGCAGGCGCCCGGCACCTACACCTTCGCGCACACCTTCCCGACCGGGACGCACGCCATGTGGCTCTACTACTGGCTGGCCAGCGCGGGCATTAACCCCTTTGACGACGTGCGCACGGTGGTGGTGCCGCCGCCGCAGATGGTGATGAACATGCGCATTGGCAACATGGTTGGCTTTTGCGTCGGCGAGCCGTGGAACGCCCGGGCAATCAACGACCGCATCGGTTTTACCGCCGCCACGTCGCAGTCTATCTGGGCCGATCATCCGGAAAAAATCCTCGGTACGCGCCGCGACTGGGTGGCGAAAAACCCGCACACCGCGCGGGCGCTGGTGAGCGCGGTACTGGAGGCGGCGCGCTGGATCGAAGCCTCCCCGGAAAACAAACGCGAGACCGCGCAGATCCTCTCCCGCCGGGCGTGGCTCAACTGCAAAGAACAGTATCTCACCGGACGCATGCTCGGCGAGTACGACAATGGCCTGGGCCAGCGCTGGCAGGACGCGCACCCGATCCGCTTCTTCAACGAGGGGGCCGTCAGCTACCCGTATCTCTCCGACGGCATGTGGTTCTTAACCCAGTTCCGCCGCTGGGGCTTGCTCAAATCCGCGCCGGACTACGCGGGCATCGCGCAGCGCATTAACCAGACCGCGGTCTGGCAGGATGCCGCCACGGCGGTGGGGGGCATCAGCACACCGACTTCACCATTACGCAGCAGCACATTGATGGACGGCACCGTCTGGAACGGTACAGACCCGGAAGGATACGCCAGCCGTTTCGCCATTCACCGTAAAGAGGCCTGATTATGCAGCATCTGCAAAAGACGAATTCACACGAGACGCCGGAGAGTGGGGAGGTGATTGTCCTGCCTCCGGTGCAGGTTCGCCGCCGTACGCCGACGTTTGCGCGTCGGATTAACGCGATCCTCCAGCGCATCATCCCGGCGTTTCTCGGTCTGGGACTGCTGGTGGTGCTCTGGCAGCTGGCGGCGATTAACAGCAAAGGTTTCCCGACGCCGCTCAGCACGCTCGATTCCGCCATCACCCTGTTTGCCGATCCGTTTTATCGCGACGGGCCTAACGATATGGGCATCGGCTGGAACGTGCTCGCCTCATTACAGCGCGTGGCGGTGGGCTTTGGCCTGGCCGCGCTCGCCGGGATCCCGCTCGGCTTCCTGATTGGTCGCTTCACCTTTTTCTCTCGCATGTTCGGCCCGCTGATCGCGCTGTTACGCCCGGTTAGCCCGCTGGCCTGGCTGCCCATCGGCCTGCTGCTGTTCCAGAAAGCGGAACCCGCGTCGAGCTGGACCATTTTCATCTGCTCCATCTGGCCGATGGTGATCAACACCGCCGAAGGCGTACGCCGCATTCCGCAGGACTACCTCAACGTGGCCCGGGTGCTGCAGCTTTCCGAGTGGACCATCATGCGCCGCATTCTCTTCCCGGCGGTGCTGCCCGCGGTGCTGACCGGGGTGCGTCTCTCCATCGGCATCGCCTGGCTGGTGATCGTCGCCGCTGAGATGCTCACCGGAGGTTTAGGGATCGGCTTCTGGATCTGGAACGAGTGGAACAACCTCAATGTCGAAAACATTCTCATCGCCATCGTCATCATTGGCGTGGTCGGGCTGCTGCTGGAGCAGGGGCTGATGCTGATCGCCCGTCGCTTTAGCTGGCAGGAAAAATAAGGAGCGAACATGAAACCATTAATTCAGGTCCAGGCCGTGAGCCAGCGTTTTTCCACCGCCAGCGGCGAGTTTCTGGCGCTGCAAAACGTCTCTTTTGATATCCACGAGGGCGAAACCGTCAGCCTGATCGGGCACTCCGGCTGCGGCAAATCGGCGCTGCTGAACCTCATCGCCGGTATTACCCTGCCGACGGAAGGCGGGCTGATCTGCGACAACCGTGAAATCGCCGGGCCGGGTCCGGAGCGCGCCGTGGTCTTTCAGAATCATTCGCTGCTGCCGTGGCTCACCTGCTTCGACAACGTGGCCCTGGCGGTCGATCACGTGTTTCGCCACAGCATGAGCAAGGCGGAGCGCAGGGAGTGGATTGAGCATAACCTCGACCGCGTGCAGATGGGGCACGCCCTGCACAAGCGCCCGGGGGAGATCTCCGGCGGCATGAAGCAGCGCGTCGGTATTGCCCGCGCGCTGGCGATGAAGCCGAAAGTCCTGCTGATGGATGAACCCTTCGGCGCGCTCGACGCCCTGACGCGCGCGCATCTGCAGGACTCGGTGATGCAGATCCAGCAGGCGCTGAACACCACCATCGTGCTCATTACCCACGACGTGGACGAGGCGGTGCTGCTCTCCGATCGCGTGCTGATGATGACCAACGGCCCGGCGGCCACCGTCGGGGAGATCCTGCGCGTGGACCTGCCGCGCCCGCGCAACCGGGTGCAGCTGGCCGACGACAGCCGCTATCACCACATGCGCCAGCAGATCCTCCATTTCCTCTATGAAAAGCAGCCGAAAGCGGCGTAACGAGGGGGCTTTGATGCGACTGGTCATTATCGGAAATGGCATGGCGGCCACGCGGCTGATTGCCGCGCTCACCGGGCGTGCTGCCGGTCGTTTCGCTATCACCGTCATCGGTGACGAGCCGGAGCATGCCTATAACCGCATCCAGCTTTCGCCGGTCCTGGGCGGTGAAAAGCAGGCTGCAGACATCTGTCTGCAGGATGAAGACTGGTACCAGTCGCGCGGCGTGACGGTGCTGCGGGGTGAAAAGGCGATCGCCGTGAACGTGGACGCGCGGGAAGTGCAAACCACCGCCCGCACGCTGGGCTGGGACGCGCTGGTGTTTGCCACCGGATCAACGCCCTTTATTCCGCCAATCCCCGGCTGCGATGCGCCGCATGTGTTCACGTTCCGCACCCTGGAGGATACCCGTGCCATTCGGACGATCGCCGGTCCGGCGGTGGTGCTGGGCGGCGGCGTGCTCGGGGTTGAGACGGCGGCAGCGCTGGCGTGCTCAGGTGACAACGTCACGTTGGTTCATCGCGGTCCGTGGCTGATGGAGCAGCAGCTGGATCGGCAGGCGGGAATGCTGCTGGAAGAGACGCTGGCGGCGCGGGGCGTGCGCTGTGAGCTCGCCTCGGGCATCGCAGCGGTGAGCGGGAATAGCGTGACGCTGCTCAACGGGCGCCGCGTCGTCGCCGCTCGCGTGGTGCTGGCGACCGGCGTGCAGCCCAGCGTCGCGCTGGCGCAGGCCAGCGGCATTCGCTGCGCGCGCGGCATCGTGGTGGATCACCAGATGCAAACCTCCGAACCGAACGTCTACGCCATCGGCGAGTGCTGCGAAATTGACGGGAAGACGTTTGGCCTGGTCGCCCCCTGCCTGGCGCAGGCGGAAATCCTGGCCGCGCGGCTGGCCGGGGACGCTACCGCGCCGTTTACCCTGACCGACAGCGGGATGCGCCTCAAGGTGACGGGCGTGGAGCTGTTCAGCCTCGGCCGTGCGGCGGAGCAGGAGGGCGACGTGGTCTGGAGCGCATGGGATCCGCTGACCCGTCACTATCGTCGTTTATTGATCCATCAGGGGGCGCTGGCTGGCGCGCTGCTGATGGGCGACTGCCGCAGCGCGGCAACGTTTACCGATTTACTGGCAACGGCTGCGCCCGCCCACGCGGACTGGCTGTTCGATCGTTTCACTACGCAACCGCAGGTTGCAGGACAGAATGCTATGACAAAACCTACTCTGGTGGTGGTTGGGCACGGTATGGTCGGCCATCATTTCCTCGAAGACTGCGTTAAGCGCAATCTGCATCAGCAGTATCAGATTGTCGTCTTTGGCGAGGAGCGCTATGCCGCCTACGACCGCGTGCATTTGTCGGAATATTTTGGCGGCCGCAGCGCGGCGTCGCTCTCGCTGGTGGAGGGGGATTTCTTTGCCGACAGCGGCATTGAGCTGCGCCTGTCGCAGCAGATCGTCGCTATCGATCGCGACGCGCGCGTGGTGCGTACCGCCAGCGGGCATGAGACCCACTGGGAAAAGCTGGTGCTGGCGACCGGCTCATACCCGTTCGTTCCGCCCGTGCCGGGCAACGATTTGCCGGGCTGTTTTGTCTACCGCACTCTTGACGACCTGGACAACATTGCTGCACATGCGGCGGGCTCGCGCCGCGGCGTGGTGATTGGCGGCGGCCTGCTCGGACTGGAGGCGGCGAATGCCCTGAAGCAGCTCGGGCTGGAAACCCACGTGGTGGAGTTTGCGCCCAACCTGATGGCGGTCCAGCTCGACAACGACGGCGCGGCGATGCTGCGCAAGAAAATCGAGGCGCTGGGCGTCGGCGTTCACACCAGTAAAGCCACGACGGAGATCGCCACCGCGGACGGCGGGCTGGTGCTGCGCTTTGCCGATGGCGAACAGCTGGAAACGGACATGGTGGTCTTTTCGGCGGGCATCCGTCCGCAGGACGCGCTGGCGCGCAGCAGCGGGCTGGCTATCGGCGAACGCGGCGGGATCTGCATTGACGACGGCTGCCAGACCTCCGATCCGGACGTGCTGGCCATCGGCGAATGCGCCCTGTGGGAGGGGAAAATCTTCGGTCTGGTCGCGCCCGGCTATCAGATGGCGCGCGTGGCCGCCGCCGCGCTGACGGGAGAGGATAGAACCTTCACCGGCGCGGATATGAGCACTAAGCTCAAGCTGCTCGGCGTGGACGTGGCCTCGTTCGGCGACGCCCACGGGCGCACCCCGGGGGCGCTGAGCTACCAGTGGACGCACGGCCCGCAGCAAATCTACAAGAAAATCGTGGTCAGCCACGACGGCAAAACGCTGCTCGGCGGCGTGCTGGTGGGCGGCGTGCTGGTGGGCGATGCCAGCGAATACGCCACGCTGGTGCAGATGATGCTTAACGGCATCAGCCTGCCGAAAGAGCCGGAAACGCTCATTTTACCCGCGTCGTCAGGCAGCGCGCCAAAAGCGCTCGGCGTGGCGGCGCTGCCGGAAAGCGCGCAGATCTGTTCGTGTCATAACGTCAGTAAAGGCGATATTTGCCGGGCGGTGAGCGCGGGCGCGGCGGATATCGGCGCCGTTAAGCAGTGCACCAAAGTGGCGACCGGCTGCGGCGGATGTAGCGCGCTGGTGAAGCAGGTGATGGAGTTCCAGCTGGCGGAGCAGGGCGTGGAGGTGAAAAAGGACATCTGCGAGCACTTCCCGTACTCGCGCCAGGAGATTTACCACCTCGTGCGCGTCAACCATATCCGCACCTTTGACCAGCTTATCAGCCGCTACGGACAGGGGCACGGATGCGAGATCTGCAAGCCGCTGGTGGGATCGGTGCTCGCCTCCTGCTGGAACGAGTATCTGCTGAAACCGGCGCACCTGCCGCTGCAGGATACCAACGACCGCTACTTCGCCAACATCCAGAAGGACGGCACATACTCCATCGTGCCGCGCATGCCCGCAGGGGAAGTGACCGCCGACGGGCTGATTGCCATCGGGCAGATTGCGAAACGCTACAGCCTGTACAGCAAAATTACCGGCGGTCAGCGTATCGACCTGTTTGGGGCCACCCTCGAACAGCTGCCGGCGATCTGGCAGGCGCTGGTGGAGGCCGGGTTTGAAACCGGACACGCCTACGGTAAATCCCTGCGCACGGTGAAATCCTGCGTCGGCTCGACCTGGTGCCGCTACGGCGTGCAGGACTCCACCGGCCTCGCGGTCCGGCTGGAGCACCGCTACAAGGGCCTGCGCGCGCCGCACAAAATCAAAATGGCGGTCTCAGGCTGCACCCGCGAATGCGCGGAGGCGCAGAGCAAAGACGTAGGGGTGATTGCCACCGATAAGGGCTGGAACCTCTATCTGTGCGGCAACGGCGGGATGAAGCCGCGCCACGCGGATCTCTTCGCCAGCGATCTGGACGACGAAACGCTGATCCGCACCGTCGACCGTTTCCTGATGTTTTACATCCGCACGGCGGATCGCCTGCAGCGCACCAGCACCTGGATGGACAACCTGGAAGGCGGCCTCGACTATCTGCGGGAGGTGATCATCACCGACAGCCTCGGCATCGCCCACGAGCTGGAGCAGGAGATGGCCCGGGTGGTGGAAGCCTACCAGTGCGAATGGCAAACCACGCTCAGCGATCCCAGCCGCCTGGCGCTGTTCCGCACGACGGTGAACGAGACTGCGCCGGATGAAAGCAAGCGCTGGCAGGAAATTTGCGGCATCGACGATATCCCCGAGCAGGCGGGCATCGGCGCGCGGCTTGGACGTAAGCCGATTGCGCTCTTCCGCTTTGGTAAAACCGTTTACGCCCTCGACGATCGGGAGCCGGGCGGCGATGCGAACGTGCTTTCACGCGGCATTCTTGGCGATGCGGCGGGCGAGCCGGTGGTGATTTCACCGCTCTACAAGCAGCGCATTCGCCTGCGCGACGGCTGTCAGGTGGAGAGCGGCGAACCCGCGGTGCGCGCCTGGCCGGTGAAAATTGAAAACGGCAAGGTGTGGGTTGGCAGCGACGCCCTGGTAATGCGTGCGGAGGCCTCATGACGGAAACCCGGACAACGTGCCCCTACTGCGGGGTGGGCTGCGGCGTGATCGTCCGCGTGCAAGGTGAAGCGCTCAGCGTTCGGGGAGATGAAACCCATCCTGCGAACCTGGGTCGCCTGTGCGTGAAAGGATCGGCTCTGGGGGAGACCACGGGCTTACAGGGGCGGCTTTTGCGCCCGGTCGTTGACGGCCTTGAGGTGGACTGGGCGCAGGCGCTGAGCGCGGCAGGAGAGCGCCTGCGGGAGATTATCGATAAATGGGGGCCGCAGGCGGTGGCGTTTTACGCCTCCGGCCAGCTGTTGACCGAGGATTACTATGCCGCCAACAAGCTGATGAAAGGATTTATCGGCGCGGCAAACATCGATACCAACTCCCGGCTCTGCATGTCCTCGGCTGTGGTGGGCTACAAGCGCGCCTTTGGCGAAGACGTGGTGCCGTGCGGCTACGAGGATGTGGAAAACAGCGATCTGGTGGTGCTGGCTGGCTCGAACGCGGCCTGGACGCATCCGGTGCTCTACCAGCGGCTGGTGCAGGCGAAGCACGACAACCCGCGGATGAAGGTGGTGGTGATCGATCCCCGCAGAACCGCCACCTGTGATATTGCCGATCTGCATCTGGCGCTCGCCCCCGGCAGCGACGCCGGGCTGTTTGTCGGTCTGCTTAATGTGATTCAGGGAACGGATGAGTGGCCCGTTGAGCGCGTGGCGGCGTTTTGCGGCCTCTCGCCGCAGGATATAGGCACCTTTTATGACTGGTTTATGACGGCGCCCCGGGCCATCACGCTCTACACCATGGGGATCAACCAGTCCGCCAGCGGCAGCGACAAGTGTAACGCCATCATTAACGTTCATCTTGCCAGCGGGAAGTTCAACCGTCCGGGCTGCGGCCCGTTTTCGCTGACCGGACAGCCAAACGCGATGGGCGGACGGGAAGTGGGCGGGCTGGCTAACCAGCTGGCGGCGCACATGAACTTTGAGCCGGACGATCTCTCGCGGGTGGCGCGTTTCTGGGGAACGGAACGGCTGGCGCAAACCCCGGGCCTGATGGCGGTGGAGCTGTTTGACGCCATTGCCCGCGGCGAGGTGAAGGCGGTGTGGATCATGGGCACTAACCCTGCCGTGTCGCTGCCCGACAGCCACGCGGTGTGTCAGGCGCTGGCGAGCTGCCCGCTGGTGATGGTTTCTGAGGTGATGAAGGATACCGATACCAGCCGGTTCGCCCATATCCGTTTTCCGGCGCTGGGCTGGGGGGAGAAGGACGGGACGGTGACAAACTCGGAACGCCGCATTTCGCGCCAGCGCGCGTTTCTGCCCGCGCCGGGCGAAGCGAAGCCGGACTGGTGGATCGTCGCGCAGATGGCGAAACGGCTGGGCTACGGCGAGGCCTTTGCCTGGCAACATCCGCACGAGATTTTTTGCGAACATGCGGCGCTGACGGCCTTTGAAAATGACGGCGCGCGGGCATTGAATCTTCATGAACTGGCTGCGCTAACCCGTGAGGAGTGGGATCAGCTTGAGCCTTATCAGTGGCCGACGGGGAGTTTTCCGCGCCGAAACATCGTTCCCGTTATCCCTCTGTCGCACGGCGCGACGGTCAGCGCCTTATACCCGCTGATTCTCAACTCGGGGCGCATCCGCGATCAGTGGCATACCATGACCCGAACGGGATACGTGGCGAGGCTGATGCAGCATATCGCCGAACCGTTTGTTGAGGTTGGCCCGGCAGACGCCGTTCGTTTTTCCCTGTGCGACGGCCAGCTGGCGCGCATCAGCTCGCCGCGCGGCGTGATGGTGGCAAGAGTGCGAATCAGCGACGGGATACGGGAAGGCGAGGCGTTTGCCCCGATGCACTGGAACGCCGGGTTTGCCCGCCAGGGAAAGGTGAATGCGCTGGTGGAAGGGCGCTGCGATCCGGTTTCGGGCCAGCCAGAGAGTAAACAAACCGCCGTCAGGATCCTGCCCTGGCAGCCCGCCTGGCAGGGGGAACTCTATGCCCGGGAATGGCCGGAAATGCCCTCTTCGGCTTATTGGTGGCGTAAAGCCTCACGCCTGACGGTGGCGGGCGATCAACCGCTGCTGCCGTGGGTAATGGAATACGCCAGCGCTCGTGGCTGGCAGCTGCAGGTTGCGCAAACCGGCGAACGCAGCAGCGTGCTGGCCTGGCATGAAGGCCAGCTGATGCTGGGCTTCTGGGAGGGCTCCGCGTTACCGGCGCTGGCGCATGCGGTGATTGAAGCCGCTTTTCAATCCCCACCCGTGCTTCTCGCAGAACGCCACGCCTTGTTGAACGGGCAGAGCGTCGGGGAGGCGGCGGATCCGGGACGCATCATCTGCAGCTGTTTCAGCGTCGGGGAGAATGCGATACGGGAGGCGATCGTCGGCGGGTGTGATTCCGTCACCGCGCTGGGGGCGACGCTGCGCTGCGGTACGAACTGTGGCTCCTGCGTGCCGGAGCTGAAAGGGCTGTTTCAGGATAATCCTGAAATGTCCGCCTGGACTGCATTTCAAGGCTTATCGCGTTAACATAATAAGAGTTTATTCATTAACACAGGTTCTTATTTACGACGTTGATGGCTGTATCGTCCCGCATTCGTTTGCTGTTTTTACTCTCCCTTGTTACGGCCGGAGCCGTTCACGGTGCGCCGAATTCCTTTATCCAGCAGGCGCAAAATCCCTTCGATAATAACGGGGATAGTTTGCCCGACCTCGGCATGGCGGCGCCAACGGGCGAGGGGGAAAAACACCTGGCCGAAATGGCGAAAGCCTTCGGTGAAGCCAGCATGACCGACAATGGCATGACAACGGGCGAGCAGGCGCGTCAGTTTGCGTTTGGTCAGGTGCGCGACGCGGTGAGCGGCGAAGTGAACCAGCAGATTGAATCCTGGCTTTCGCCCTGGGGGAACGCCAGCGTGAACCTACTGGTGGATAACGACGGCAAATTTAACGGCAGCAGCGGGAGCTGGTTTATCCCCTGGAACGATAACAACCGTTACCTGAGCTGGAGCCAGCTTGGCCTGACCCAGCAGGCGGATGGTCTGGTCAGTAACGCCGGAATAGGCCAGCGCTGGGTCGCCGGGAAATGGCTGCTGGGTTACAACACGTTTTACGATAACCTGCTGGATGAAAACCTGCAGCGTGCCGGGCTGGGCGCGGAAGCGTGGGGGGAAAATCTGCGCCTGTCAGCCAACTATTATCAGCCCTTTGCTGGCTGGCGCGATCGCTCTGACGTCCAGGAGCAGCGCATGGCGCGCGGCTATGACGTCACCGCTAAAGCCTGGCTGCCGTGGTTCCATCATCTGAATACCAGCGTGAGCTTCGAGCAATACTTCGGCGATAACGTCGATCTCTTCAACAGCGGAACGGGCTATCACAATCCGGTGGCGGTGAATCTGGGGCTTAACTATACCCCCGTGCCGCTGGTCACCCTGACCGCCGCGCA
Organism: Enterobacter sp. UPMP2060; assembly: GCF_053709655.1. Taxonomy (NCBI): domain Bacteria; kingdom Pseudomonadati; phylum Pseudomonadota; class Gammaproteobacteria; order Enterobacterales; family Enterobacteriaceae; genus Enterobacter; species Enterobacter sp. UPMP2060. The sequence goes on along the minus strand of NZ_JBSKJQ010000003.1, from coordinate 270,715 downwards.
CAAGCAGGGCGAAAGTGGCGCGAGCCAGAATAACCTCGGGCTGAAGCTCAACTATCGCTTTGGCGTGCCGCTGGTGAAGCAGCTTTCCGCCGGTGAAGTCGCCGCCACGCGCTCCCTGCGCGGAAGCCGCTACGACTCGCCGGAGCGCAATAGCCTGCCGGTGATGGAGTTCCGCCAGCGTAAAACGCTGTCCGTCTGGCTGGCGACGCCGCCGTGGGATCTGAAAGGGGGCGAGACCGTTATGCTGAAGCTTCAGGTTCGCAGCGCGCACGGCATTCGTGAGATCCACTGGCAGGGGGATACGCAGGCGCTGAGCCTGACGTCGCCGTCCAAAAGCAACAGCAGCGACGGCTGGAGTGTAATTATGCCTGCCTGGGATGACCGTGAAGGGGCGACAAACCGCTGGCACCTGTCGGCGGTAGTGGAAGATGAGAAAGGCCAGCGCGTCTCGTCCAATGAGATCGTGCTGACCGTCGTGCAGCCGCTGGTCGCATTGCCGGACAACGACCCGCGCTGGAAGCTTCTGCCGGAGGAGTAATCCTTAAAAAATGCGTTCCTGATGCACCCACACCGCGGCTTCAACGCGGGATTTTAGCTTCATTTTCTTCAGCATATGCTTCACGTGCACTTTGACCGTGCTTTCGGTGATGTCCAGGCGGCGGGCGATCATTTTGTTCGGCAGCCCCTGGGCAATGAGTTTGAGAATATCGCGCTCGCGCGGGGTTAACTGGCTGACGTCGCGGTCAGAGGTGGCGCGATTGGCGCGCAGGCTGGCGGCCAGCACCGGCGTTAAGGCTTCGCTGAGAACCATCTCGCCCGCCGCGGCCTGCTGCAGCGCCTTAAGCAAGTCTTCCGGCTCCATATCCTTGAGCAGATAACCATCCGCCCCGCGCTTCAGCGCCGTGACCACATCCTCTTCATGGTTCGACACGCTAAAGACGACGATGCGCCCGGAAAGCGATTTTTCCCGCAGCTTGTCGAGGGTTTCCAGACCGTTCATGCCGGGCATATTCAGATCCAGCAGGATCAGATCGGGATCGAGGGATTCGGCAAGCTCAATGCCCTGTTCACCGTTGCTGGCTTCGCCAACCACGGTGATATCGGGCGCCATGCTGACCAGCTGTTTCACGCCAGTACGCAGCATCGGATGGTCGTCGATCAACAGGATGGATGCCGGTTCCTGATTAGTCATGGGTTTCTCCTTGAGCAGTTGTAAGCGGTTTCTCGGGAATAAAGGTGACCACGACTTCCGTGCCACCCGTCTCTCTCCGGCGAACCTGGCAATCACCGCGCAGGCTTTGGGCGCGGTCTCGCATAATAATTAAACCATAGTGGTTAGTGCGTTCGGCATTTTCCGGCACGCCGCGGCCGTTGTCGTGAACCGTGAGCTTCACCTGATTGCTGTGCTGGCTGACGGTGACCGTTACCGCCGTCGCGCCGGAATGCTTGAGCACGTTGCTCAGTGCTTCACGGGCGATTTGCAGTACATGTATGGCCTGGTGGGAGGGGACAAACCGCGGCGGCAGCTGGTAGTCCAGCTTCACCGGGAACCCCAGTCGGGCGCTAAATTCGTGACAGCTGGCCTCCAGCGCCGGGCGCAGACCCGGCTCGGTCAGCTGCAGACGGAAGGTAGTCAGCAGCTCGCGAAGCTGTATCCAGGAGGTGTTCAGCTCGTTGCGGATCTGGCTGAGCAGCTGCTTGTTGCTTTCGGGCATCTCCGCATCCTGCATCTGCAGGCAGCTCACCTGCATTTTCATACAGGAGAGCGACTGGGCGATAGAGTCGTGAAGCTCGCGGGCGATGGTCGCGCGCTCTTCCATGACGATCAGCTGCTGCTGCTTTTCCTGATGCCTGTCGAGCGCCAGCGTGGCCGTTAGCTGTTCGACCAGCGTATCGACCAGTTGCTGCTGGTCGTGGCTCAGGTGACGCCCGGCTGGCAGCGTTGCCAGCAGAATACCGTACTGGGTGTGGCTGTCGGTCAGGCGCCACTTCAGGGTGGTGCCGCCGGACGTCAGCGGCGGCAGGCCGCGAGGGCAAAGATGGCAGCCTTTGTCATCGCAGGACATATCCGACTGGCAGGTAAATTCCTGATGGTTATCTTCGTCTTCCACGTCGTAGACGCGCAGCTCAAGGTCGTGAAGGAGGGTCAGATTTTGCAGGCCGTTCAGCACCGGAGAGAGGCGTTCGCATAGCGGCACCTGCATGTGCAGACGACGGTTGGCCTGCCACAGGAAGGAGAGGATTTCGTTTTTCTGCTCCAGTCCGGCCGTTTTTTCCTGAACGCGCTGTTCCAGCACCGCGTAGCTCTCGGAGAGCTCTGCAGACATGGTGTTGAGCGCCTGGCCGAGCATGGCCATCTCGTTGCGCCCGCTGATGTGCGTGCGCTGGGTAAAATCGCGTGCGGTCACCGCGCGGGCCATTGCCAGCAGCTGTTTCCACGGGTTCAGCAGCCGCGCACGAAGCCAGACGATGGTGAAGATCAGCAGCAGCCCCATAAACAGCGCCATGGCGCGGTGCACCATCACCACCCGGTCGATGCGTAATTCGGTGGTTTGGTCGAAAGAGGAGACCAGCGCATCAATGCGTGAGACGAACCCCGCCACGTCCTGCGCAACGGTTTCCGTGCTGCGCGCCTGTTTCAGCCCGGGCTCCAGCTGGGTGTGCCAGTAGCCCTGAAGGGCTTTAAGCTGATATTGCTGACCGGCGCGGATGGCGGCGTTTTCCAGTTCGGGGCTGAAGACCGTGCGCTCCATTTCATCAATCAGAGGCCGATCGTCCTGCGTCAGGGGAACCGACGCCAGCAGGCGATAACTCTGCATGCGTAGCGAGCCTGCCTCGTTGATGGCATGCGCATTACCCTGTACGCCCTGTACCAGCCAGCCGGAGATCGCCATGCCGGTCACGCCGATGGCGGTGGACAGCAAAACAATCAGAGCGAGCTGATTCACGAGCGTCAGCGGAGATAAACATCTTTTTAACATAGAGGTGGCGTGCTCCTGACGTGGCCTGCTTGCAGGAATGGCGCTATTCTGGTGCATACCCTGGAGTATACCCATACCAATAAAGGATTACCCCTAAATTGCCAACGGAGTAGGGGGAAGGAGGTGGGGGTAGTCTGGAACCGTCAGTGCCGTGAAAAACCACGTCTTTTTTACCGAATTAGCCTACTCACTAAGGGTGAGGCCTTATTTTACGCCGCAAATTCTCCCACTTTTCCTTTGATTTATATCAACTTACCGCCGCCCTAAAGCCCTAATGTTTGCAGCATCATTCGAGAATCAGAGGTGTCTATGAGTCACTCATCCGCTCCCGAAAGGGAAAATGGTGCCGTTATTACAGACTGGCGTCCAGAGGATCCGGCGTTCTGGCAACAGCGCGGCCATCGTGTAGCCAGCCGGAATCTGTGGATTTCCGTGCCGTGTTTGTTATTAGCGTTTTGCGTATGGATGTTGTTTAGCGCGGTGGCGGTCAACCTGCCGAAAGTTGGGTTTACGTTTACGACCGATCAGCTGTTTATGCTGACCGCGCTGCCGTCGCTGTCAGGCGCGCTGCTGCGTGTGCCTTACGCGTTTATGGTGCCGGTGTTTGGCGGTCGTCGCTGGACGGCGTTCAGTACGGGTATCATGATCGTCCCCTGCGTCTGGCTTGGCTTCGCAGTGCAGGATACCTCTACGCCGTTCAGCGTGTTCGTGATTATTTCCCTGCTGTGCGGTTTTGCGGGTGCGAACTTCGCCTCCAGCATGGCGAACATCAGCTTCTTCTTCCCGAAAGCGAAGCAGGGCGGTGCGCTGGGCATTAACGGCGGCCTGGGGAATATGGGCGTCAGCGTGATGCAGTTGATTGCCCCGCTGGCGATCTCTGTTTCTATTTTCGCGGCCTTTGGCGGCGGTGGCGTTGAGCAGGCGGATGGTTCTTCCCTCTATCTGCAGAACGCCGCCTGGATCTGGGTACCTTTCCTGGTGGTCTTCACCCTCGCAGCCTGGTTCTTTATGAATGACCTGTCCGCGTCGAAGGCGTCGCTGAGCGAACAGCTGCCGGTGCTGAAGCGTGGACACCTCTGGGTGATGGCGCTGCTGTATCTGGCCACCTTCGGTTCGTTTATCGGCTTCTCTGCGGGCTTCGCGATGCTGTCGAAAACGCAGTTCCCGGAGATTCAGATCCTGCACTTTGCCTTCTTCGGGCCGTTTATCGGTGCCCTGGCGCGTTCGCTGGGCGGCATGGTCTCTGACCGTCTCGGCGGTACCCGCGTGACGCTGGTGAACTTCGTCGTGATGGCGGTCTTCTGCGCGCTGCTGTTTCTCACTCTGCCCGTCGACGGGCAGGGCGGTAACTTCATCGCCTTCTTCGGCGTGTTTATGGTGCTGTTCCTGACGGCCGGTCTGGGGAGTGCCTCTACCTTCCAGATGATCTCCGTGATCTTCCGTAAGCTGACGATGGATCGGGTGAAGGCGCAGGGCGGGAGCGAAGAGCAGGCCATGCGCGAAGCGGCGACGGATACGGCCGCGGCGCTGGGCTTTATCTCTGCCATCGGCGCGATTGGCGGCTTCTTTATCCCGAAAGCGTTCGGTATCTCTCTGGACCTGACCGGCTCACCGGCCGGTGCCATGAAAGTCTTCCTCGTCTTCTATATCGCCTGCGTTGTGATTACGTGGCTGGTATATGGCCGAAATACCAAGAAAAATAAGTAAGTGTGATTATCCGTTTACGCGGCCTTCGGGCCGCGTTTTTTTTGCCAACATAATAGTTACAACATACTTACGGCTTTTACGGCAGACGCCTGCGGTGACACTGTGATCGCCATCGCTTTGCAGGTGGCTCTACCCCTTAATACCTGAGATGTTAAATGTTGACTGGCTTTTTGTACGATAAAATAAAAATAACTCTATATTTCATGATGATATGAAATTTTTGAAGATACCGCTTTGGTGGTATTTGGTGTAACCCCTCGCCTGAAAGTCCCTCCTCGTCTTGATCGTTATCAATTCTCCCCCTCTTTCAGGGCGTTACCTTCGCTGCAAATCAGCAATGTCGATTTAGAGAGCCACAGGCTCCACACAGGAGATACCCGATGAGCAAATTTTTGGACCGGTTTCGCTACTTCAAACAGAAGGGTGAAACTTTTGCCGATGGGCACGGCCAGGTTCTGGATACCAACCGGGACTGGGAAGACGGTTACCGCCAGCGCTGGCAGCATGACAAAGTCGTCCGTTCGACCCACGGCGTGAACTGTACCGGTTCATGCAGCTGGAAGATTTTCGTTAAAAACGGTCTGGTGACCTGGGAAATGCAGCAGACCGACTATCCGCGCACCCGCCCGGATATGCCAAACCACGAACCGCGCGGCTGCCCGCGTGGTGCCAGCTACTCCTGGTATCTCTACAGCGCCAACCGTCTGAAATACCCGCTGATGCGCAAGCGCCTGATGAAAATGTGGCGTGAGGCGAAAGTACAGCACAGCGATCCGGTGGATGCCTGGGCGTCCATCATCGAAGACGCTGACAAAGCAAAAAGCTTCAAGCAGGCTCGCGGTCGCGGCGGTTTCGTTCGCTCCTCGTGGAAAGAGGTAAACGAGCTGATTGCCGCCTCCAACGTCTACACCGTCAAAACCTACGGTCCTGACCGCGTGGCGGGCTTCTCGCCAATTCCGGCGATGTCGATGGTCTCTTACGCCTCCGGCGCGCGCTATCTGTCGCTGATCGGCGGTACCTGCCTGAGCTTCTACGACTGGTACTGCGACCTGCCGCCTGCGTCTCCGCAGACCTGGGGCGAGCAGACCGACGTGCCGGAGTCCGCGGACTGGTACAACTCCAGCTACATCATCGCCTGGGGCTCTAACGTTCCTCAGACCCGTACGCCGGACGCGCACTTCTTTACCGAAGTCCGTTACAAAGGCACCAAAACCGTGGCGGTCACCCCTGACTACGCGGAAATCGCCAAGCTTTGCGATCTGTGGCTGGCGCCGAAACAGGGTACCGACGCGGCGATGGCGATGGCGATGGGCCACGTCATGCTGCGTGAATTCCATCTTGATAAGCCAAGCCAGTACTTCACCGACTACGTTCGCCGCTACACCGACATGCCGATGCTGGTCATGCTGGAAGAGCGGGAGGGCTACTATGCCGCGGGCCGCACGCTGCGCGCCGCCGATCTGGTGGATTCGCTGGGCCAGGAAAACAACCCTGAGTGGAAAACCGTTGCGTATAACAGCAACGGCGAGCTGGTGGCGCCAAACGGCTCTATCGGCTTCCGCTGGGGCGAGAAGGGCAAGTGGAACCTTGAGCAACGCAACGGCACCACCGGCGAAGAGACGGAGCTGCGCCTGAGCATGCTGGGTAGCCAGGACGAGATCGCCGAGGTCGGGTTCCCGTACTTCGGCGGTGAAGGTTCAGAGCACTTCAACAAGGTTGAACTGAAAAACGTTCTGATGCACAAACTGCCGGTTAAGCGCCTGCAGCTGGCCGACGGCTCTACCGCGCTGGTCACCACCGTTTATGACCTGACCATGGCGAACTACGGTCTGGAACGCGGTCTGGGCGATGAAAACTGCGCAACCGGCTATGACGACGTGAAGGCCTACACCCCGGCCTGGGCGGAACAGATTACCGGCGTGCCACGTGCGCACATTACCCGTATCGCACGTGAGTTCGCTGAAAACGCGGACAAAACGCACGGCCGTTCGATGATCATCGTCGGCGCGGGTCTGAACCACTGGTATCACCTCGATATGAACTATCGCGGTCTGATCAACATGCTGATCTTCTGCGGCTGCGTTGGTCAGAGCGGCGGCGGCTGGGCACACTACGTCGGCCAGGAAAAACTGCGTCCGCAGACCGGCTGGCAGCCGCTGGCGTTTGCCCTCGACTGGCAGCGTCCGGCACGCCATATGAACAGTACCTCCTACTTCTATAACCACTCCAGCCAGTGGCGCTACGAAACGGTCACCGCACAGGAGCTGCTGTCGCCGATGGCGGATAAATCCCGCTACAGCGGCCACCTGATCGACTTCAACGTGCGTGCTGAACGCATGGGCTGGCTGCCGTCGGCGCCGCAGCTGGGCACTAACCCGCTGCGCATTGCGGAAGCGGCGAAGCAGGCGGGCATGTCACCGGTGGATTACACCGTGAAATCCCTGAAGGATGGCTCTATCCGCTTTGCGGCAGAACAGCCGGAGAACGGTAAAAACCACCCACGCAACCTGTTCATCTGGCGCTCCAACCTGCTGGGCTCGTCCGGTAAAGGCCACGAGTACATGCTGAAATACCTGCTCGGTACCGAAAACGGTATCCAGGGGAAAGATCTCGGCAAGCAGGGCGGCGTGAAGCCGGAAGAGGTGGAGTGGAAAGATAACGGTCTCGACGGCAAGCTGGATCTGGTGGTGACGCTCGACTTCCGTCTGTCCAGCACCTGTCTGTACTCCGACATCGTGCTGCCAACCGCCACCTGGTACGAAAAAGACGACATGAATACCTCGGATATGCATCCGTTTATTCATCCGCTGTCTGCGGCCGTTGACCCGGCGTGGGAATCGAAAAGCGACTGGGATATCTACAAAGACATCGCGAAGAAATTCTCCGAAGTCTGCGTAGGGCACCTCGGCAAAGAGACCGACGTGGTGACGCTGCCAATCCAGCACGACTCGGCCGCCGAACTGGCGCAGCCGCTGGACGTGAAGGACTGGAAAAAAGGCGAATGCGACCTGATCCCGGGCGTGACCGCGCCGCACATTATTCCGGTTGAACGCGACTATCCGGCAACCTACGAGCGCTTTACCTCTATCGGCCCGCTGATGGAGAAAATCGGTAACGGCGGGAAGGGGATCGCCTGGAACACCCAGAGCGAGATGGATCTGCTGCGCAAGCTCAACTTCACCAAAGCGGACGGCCCGGCGAAAGGCCAGCCCATGCTGAACACGGCGATTGATGCAGCAGAGATGATCCTGACCCTGGCCCCGGAAACCAACGGTCACGTTGCCGTCAAAGCCTGGGCGGCGCTGAGCGAGTTCACCGGCCGCGACCATACGCACCTGGCGACGAATAAAGAGGAAGAGAAAATCCGCTTCCGCGATATTCAGGCGCAGCCGCGCAAGATTATCTCCAGCCCGACCTGGTCTGGCCTGGAAGATGAGCACGTGTCCTATAACGCGGGCTACACCAACGTTCACGAGCTGATCCCATGGCGCACCCTGTCAGGCCGTCAGTCGCTGTATCAGGATCACCAGTGGATGCGCGATTTCGGTGAAAGCCTGCTGGTTTACCGTCCGCCAATCGACACCCGCTCCGTGAAAGCGGTGATGGGCGCGAAATCGAACGGTAACCCTGAGAAGGCACTGAACTTCCTGACGCCGCACCAGAAGTGGGGTATTCATTCCACCTACAGCGACAACCTGCTGATGCTGACCCTGTCTCGCGGCGGTCCGATTGTCTGGATGAGCGAAACGGACGCCAAAGATCTGGGTATCGAAGATAACGACTGGATCGAAGTGTTCAACAGCAACGGTGCCCTGACGGCGCGTGCGGTGGTGAGCCAGCGCGTACCGGCCGGGATGACCATGATGTACCACGCGCAGGAACGTATCGTTAACCTGCCGGGGTCAGAAATTACCGAGCAGCGCGGCGGGATCCACAACTCCGTGACCCGTATTACGCCGAAGCCGACCCACATGATCGGTGGCTATGCGCAGCTGGCCTACGGCTTTAACTACTACGGCACCGTAGGATCGAACCGCGATGAGTTCGTGGTGGTACGTAAGATGAAGAATATTAACTGGTTAGACGGCGAAGGTAATGACCAGGTACAGGAGAGCGTAAAATGAAAATTCGTTCACAAGTCGGCATGGTGCTGAATCTGGATAAATGCATCGGCTGTCATACCTGCTCGGTCACCTGTAAAAACGTCTGGACCAGCCGCGAAGGTATGGAGTACGCCTGGTTCAACAACGTGGAAAGCAAGCCGGGCACCGGCTTCCCGACCGACTGGGAAAACCAGGAGAAGTGGAAGGGCGGCTGGATCCGTAAAATCAACGGCAAGCTGCAGCCGCGCATGGGTAACCGCGCGATGCTGCTGGGTAAAATCTTCGCTAACCCGCACCTGCCGGGCATCGACGATTACTACGAGCCGTTTGACTACGACTACCAGAACCTGCACAACGCGCCGGAAAGCAAACACCAGCCGATCGCCCGTCCGCGCTCGCTGATCACCGGTCAGCGCATGGACAAGATCACCAGCGGTCCAAACTGGGAGGAGATTCTGGGCGGCGAGTTCGAGAAGCGCGCCAAAGACCATAACTTCGAGAACATGCAGAAGGCGATGTACGGCCAGTTTGAAAATACCTTCATGATGTATCTGCCGCGCCTGTGCGAGCACTGCCTCAACCCGGCGTGCGTGGCGACCTGCCCGAGCGGCGCTATCTACAAGCGTGAAGAAGATGGCATCGTGCTGATCGACCAGGACAAGTGCCGCGGCTGGCGTATGTGCATCACCGGCTGCCCGTACAAAAAAATCTACTTCAACTGGAAGAGCGGCAAGTCTGAGAAGTGCATCTTCTGCTACCCGCGTATTGAAGCCGGAATGCCGACCGTCTGCTCAGAAAGCTGCGTAGGCCGTATTCGCTACCTCGGCGTGCTGCTGTATGACGCGGACGCGATTGAAAATGCCGCCAGCACCGAGCACGAGAAAGATCTGTATCAGCGTCAGCTGGACGTGTTCCTCGATCCGAACGATCCGAAGGTGATCGAGCAGGCCCTGAAAGACGGCGTGCCGCAGAGCGTCATCGACGCGGCGCAGCAGTCACCGGTGTACAAAATGGCGATGGACTGGAAGCTGGCCCTGCCGCTGCATCCGGAATACCGCACCCTGCCGATGGTCTGGTACGTGCCGCCGCTGTCGCCGATTCAGTCTGCCGCTGACGCGGGCGAACTGGGCAGCAACGGCATCCTGCCGGACGTGGAAAGCCTGCGTATTCCGGTTCAGTACCTGGCGAACCTGTTGACCGCAGGGGATACCCAGCCGGTACTGCTCGCGCTGAAACGTATGCTGGCGATGCGTCACTTCAAACGCGCGGAAACCGTAGACGGCGTGATCGATACCCGCGCGCTGGAAGAGGTTGGTCTGACCGAAGCGCAGGCGCAGGAGATGTACCGCTATCTGGCGATTGCCAACTACGAAGACCGTTTCGTGGTGCCGAGCAGCCACCGCGAGCTGGCTCGTGAAGCCTTCCCGGAAAAAAATGGCTGTGGCTTTACCTTTGGCGACGGTTGCCACGGGTCAGACAGCAAATTCAACCTGTTCAACAGCCGTCGCATCGATGCCATGGATGTGACCAGCAAAACGGAGCCGCACCAATGATTGAACTCGTCATTGTTTCGCGTCTGCTCGAGTACCCGGATGCTGCGCTTGCGCAGCATCAGCAGGAACTCTTTGATGCACTCGCGTCATCTGAAAACCTGGATAAAGACGATGCCCAGCGGCTTGGCGTTTTCCTCCGCGATCTGTTAGCGCGCGATCTCCTGGACGCGCAGGCGGACTACAGCCAGCTGTTTGACCGTGGTCGTGCGACCTCGCTGCTGCTGTTTGAACACGTTCACGGTGAGTCACGTGACCGCGGTCAGGCGATGGTGGACCTGATGGCCCAGTACGAACAGCACGGCCTGCAGCTCGATAGCCGCGAGCTGCCGGATCATCTGCCGCTGTATCTGGAGTACCTGGCGCAGCTGCCGAAAGAAGAGGCGCTGGGCGGTCTGCAGGATATCGCGCCGATCCTGGCGCTGCTCGGTGCGCGTCTTCAGCAGCGCGAGAGCCGCTATGCTGTTCTGTTCGATCTGCTGGTGAAGCTGGCCAACGCCGCGGTCGACAGTGAAAAAGTTGCGGAGAAAATTGCGGATGAAGCCCGCGATGATACCCCACAGGCGCTGGATGCGGTCTGGGAAGAAGAGCAGGTGAAATTCTTTGCTGACCAGAACTGCGGCGAGTCTGAAATCTCCGCTCACCAGCGTCGCTTTGCCGGCGCGGTTGCCCCGCAATATTTGAATATCTCTAACGGAGGACGGCACTAATGCACTTCCTGAATATGTTCTTCTTCGACATTTACCCGTATATCGCGGGCACCGTGTTCCTGGTGGGAAGCTGGCTGCGTTACGACTACGGCCAGTACACCTGGCGTGCGGCCTCCAGCCAGATGCTGGATCGTAAAGGGATGCATGTGGGCTCTAACCTGTTCCACATCGGTATTCTGGGGATTTTTGCCGGTCACTTCCTCGGGATGCTGACGCCGCACTGGATGTATGAAGCGTGGCTACCGATCGAGGTGAAGCAGAAGATGGCGATGATCGCCGGCGGTGCCTGCGGCGTGATGACTCTGGTGGGTGGCCTGCTGCTGCTGAAACGTCGTCTGTTCAGCCCGCGCGTGCGTGCGACCACGACCGCAGCGGATATTCTGATCCTCTCCCTGCTGATGGTGCAGTGCGCGCTGGGCCTGCTGACCATTCCGTTCTCGGCGCAGCATATGGACGGCAGCGAAATGATGAAGCTGGTCGGCTGGGCGCAGTCCGTGGTGACCTTCCACGGCGGAGCCTCCGCGCACCTGGACGGCGTGGCGTTTATCTTCCGCGTTCACCTGGTGCTGGGGATGACGCTGTTTGTGCTGTTCCCGTTCTCTCGTCTGGTGCATATCTGGAGCGCGCCGGTGGAGTACCTGACGCGCAAATACCAGATTGTGCGCGCCCGTCGCTAATTCGCCGTTTTGATACCAACCCCGCACTCGCGGGGTTTTTTTTCGCCCCAGCCCAGGTTATTGCCCGCGGCAGCAAACAGGATCAGCGCGCCGCCCGCCAGCTGCGTCAGGTTCAGCGAGTGTCCGAACACCAGATTATCGACAACGATCGCCACCACCGGATAGATAAACGACAGGGAGCCGGTAATGGGCGTAGGCAGCTTCTGGATCGCGCTGTAGAGCAGCTGGTACATAATGCCGGTATGGACGATGCCCAGCGTCAGCAGGATCGGCCAGGGAAAATCACCGGAAAATGACGACATGCTGGCAAACGGTAAAAGCATCACGACGCCCGTCAGCACCTGGATAAAGGCAATATGCTGCGGCGCAACGGATCTGAGCTTGCGGGCAATAATGGCCGTGACCGCATAGAAGAAAGCCGCGGCCATCGCCAGGCCGATTCCGGCGAGCCATTCACCGCCGTGCGCGCCGGTCAGCTCGCTGGAGAGCAAGATCACCACGCCGCCGAAGGCGAGGAACAGCCAGCCCCATTTCACCAGGCTAACGCGCTCACCTAAAAACATCCCCATTAAGACCAGCATAAACGGCTGGGTGTTATAGACCACGGTAGAAAGACCAATCGAGATCCGTTCATAGGCCGCGAAGAGCAGCAGCCAGTTCACCACGAGCGCTACGCCGCCGAGAATGGCCAGCAGCAGCGTGGTGCGGGTGAGGGGACTGAAGGGCTTTTGACTTGCTCGGATAAAAATAAAAAGCGCCATTGCCCCGATAAGACAGCGCCAGAACACCACCTCTGTCACTGGCAGACCGCTGAGTAAAACAAACGCACCGATAGAGCCGGAAATTAACATCGCCAGGCTCATTTGCAAGACGCCTTTATGAAAATCACGCATCATCCACCTCCTGATTGTATGACGCTATTGTCGAAAATCGCTGTCGGGTTTTACAGGGATGAGATAAGGTGAAATGCAGTGATGACTTTTTAAAATTAGGTGAAAACGATGGAATACCTTCTCGATGATATCGACCGTCAAATTTTAGCCTGTCTGGTCGAAGATGCGCGCATGTCTTTGAAGGTGCTCAGCGGACGCATCGGTCTGACTTCCCCCAGCACGGCAGAACGCCTGAAGAGGCTGGAAGAGCGCGGTGTGATTCAGGGGTATGGCGCACGGGTGAATCTGGCGGCGCTGGGGTATACGCTGCAGGCGCTGGTGCGCGTGCGTCCTTTGCCGGGGTTGTTGCATAAGGTGGATAAATACATTCAGGCGATGCCGGAGTGTATAGAGAGCGACAAAGTCACAGGGGAAGATTGCTTTGTGATTAGGCTGGTGGTGCGATCGATAGAGCAGCTGGATGAGTTGCTGGACGGCCTGGCGGAGCATGCCCAGTGCAATACGTCGATTGTGAAGAGTTCGCCGGTGAAGCGTCGTTTGCCGCCGATGTAGGCTTCTGGCTTCTGTCGCCGGGTGGCGGCTGCGCCTGCGAAGGTTTCCCCGTTACGGAAATGCATGATGCCTGGTGCAAAAAGGAGGTTTGGAGTTATTTGAAAGTGATGGTGGTGGGGGAAGGATTACTCGGCGCCTTGCGCCTCGCCCTTCGGGTCGTTGCCTGCGGCAACGCTTTCTCGCTACGCTCGAATCGAACCTTAGTCGAAGCTTCTCATCCTTCCCCGTTACGGAAATGCATGATGCCTGGTGCAAAAAGGAAGTTTGGAGTTATTTGAAAGTGATGGTGGTGGGGGAAGGATTCGAACCTTCGAAGTCGATGACGGCAGATTTACAGTCTGCTCCCTTTGGCCGCTCGGGAACCCCACCAGGGGTAATTCAAATTTTGAGGTCGTGCTGAGAGATGGTGGTGGGGGAAGGATTCGAACCTTCGAAGTCGATGACGGCAGATTTACAGTCTGCTCCCTTTGGCCGCTCGGGAACCCCACCACGGGGTAATGCTTTTTACTGGCCTGCTTCCTGCTGGAAGCGGGGCGCATCATATCAAATGAGGCGCCCCTGTAAAGCATTCCTTTAGGTAAATGAAGCTGTTTGCCTGCTTTTTATCCGTAAAGGCGCAAAGCTAATCAATTCATTTTCTGAAAGATTAAAGAATGATGGTTCTGTTGCCGTAGACAAAGACACGCTGCGCCAGCACCTGATACAGCGCACGACTGAGCACGTTCTTCTCAACGTCACGCCCTGCACGCATCATGTCCTCGGCCGTGTAGGTGTGGTCCACGTGAATCACGTCCTGCATGATGATTGGACCTTCGTCCAGGTTGTCATTCACATAGTGCGCGGTCGCACCGATGATCTTCACGCCGCGCTCGTAGGCCTGGTGGTAGGGACGCGCACCAATAAAGGCCGGCAGGAACGAGTGGTGAATGTTGATGATCTTGTTCGGGAAACGCGCCACGAAGGATGGCGTTAACACGCGCATGTATTTCGCCAGCACCACGTAGTCCGGGTTATGCGCTTCAATGGCCTGCGCCATCAGATCGTCGTGTTCTTCACGGGTATGGCCTTCGTGGCTCACCAGCTCGAACGGAATATCAAAACGCTCGACCAGCGTGCGCAGCGTCTCATGGTTGCCAATAACGGCAGCTATTTCCACGTCCAGACCGCCGTAGTTTGCTTTCATCAGCAGGTCGCCCAGACAGTGTGCTTCTTTGGTCACCAGGATCACGATGCGGCGTCGACCGGCTGGGGTCAGCTCGCGCACGGAACCTTCCGGAAGCGCGCTGTCGAGATCGGCAAGCAGGGTGGTGTCGTTGAAAATACCTTCGAGTTCGGTACGCATAAAGAAGCGGCCGGTACGGTGGTCAACGAACTCGTTGTTCTGCACGATATTCAGTTCATGTTTGTAGCAAATGTTGGTAATTCGTGCGATCAGTCCTTTTTGATCGGGACAGATGGTGCGCAGAACTTTACGTTGTAATGATTGCATCGCCGGGAAATCCTGTTTGTATTTGCGAAGTCTGGGTTGTCAGGCATTACTGCCCGCAACACTTTTTAAATTTTTTACCTGAACCACACGGGCAGGGATCGTTACGACCAAACTGTGGGCGCGTTCCGTCAATATAATACCACTGCCCGCTTTCCTTTAAGAACCGGGAACGCTCGATAATGGCACCTGGTTTATTATTCTCGGTAAAACGAGCAACAAAGCTGACGTAACCTTCATCCACATGACTGCCCGTTGAGGATTCATAGACGGTGAGGCCGAGCCACTGCGTGTTCGCGAAGCCGGCTTCGATGTCTTGTCTGAATTCGGCAGCATGGCAGGAGGGATGCCAGGTTTTAATCAGGTAGTCTGCGTCTTTGATCACAAAAGCGGTGTAACGTGAACGCATGAGGTGTGACGGGTCTGGTGCAACCTGATCGCCAGACAGATATCGCTGGCAACATAGGCTATACTCCAGAGCGCTACCACAAGGGCAGAGTTGAGACACGATTCTCTTCCTGGAACAAATAATAAAGGCGTAAAACGCTTCGGGTAGCACTATGTTAACTGAGCTGTTGCGTTGACGCTATGTCAGGAATCCAGGGGAAGTAAAACAGGGCTAATGAGAAAGGTTAAAATTGGACTGGCGCTGGGCTCAGGTGCAGCCCGGGGATGGTCACACATCGGCGTGATTAATGCCTTAAACAAGATGGGCATTAACGTAGATATTGTCGCAGGTTGTTCAATAGGATCGCTTGTCGGCTCCGCCTACGCGTGCGGGAAGCTTCCGGAACTCGAGACCTGGGTGCGTTCCTTCAGTTACTGGGACGTCCTGCGTCTGATGGACCTCTCGTGGCAGCGTGGTGGGCTGTTGCGCGGCGAACGTGTCTTTAACCAGTTCCGCCAGGTTATGCCTCTCGAAGACTTCACTGATTGTCAGATGCCCTTTGGCGCCGTCGCGACGAACCTCAGCACGGGACGCGAACTCTGGCTAACCGAAGGGGATATCCATCTTGCCGTGCGCGCCTCCTGCAGCATGCCGGGGCTTATGGCGCCTGTCCCACACAACGGTTACTGGCTTGTCGACGGTGGCGTTGTAAACCCGGTTCCCATCTCTCTGACCCGTGCAATGGGGGCGGATATCGTAATTGCCGTCGACCTGCAGCACGACGCCCACCTGATGCAACAGGACCTCATGCCGGTCAATCTCCAGAGCGAAGATGCCGAGGGCGAGAAACTGGCCTGGCATGAGCGCCTGCGCGGTAGAATCGGGCGTATGGCCGCGCGACGCTCGGTTGCCGCGCCGACGGCGATAGAAATCATGACCACGTCAATCCAGGTACTGGAGAATCGCCTTAAGCGCAATCGTATGGCAGGCGATCCGCCAGATATTCTTATTCAGCCTTACTGTCCGCAAATCTCTACTCTTGATTTCCATCGGGCTGAGGCCGCCATCGCAGCGGGCTCGTTAGCCGTCGAAAAGAAAATGGACGAATTGTTGCCTTTTGTGCAAACAGCACGTTAAGCACCTTTTTTTGACTACTTCAGCAAAATCTGACAGGCGATAGTGCCGATCGCATGCCACTATTTAGTTACTGTCAGCCAGGGGAGGAACCATGACGCAGCCATTGGCCGGAAAACACATTTTGATTGTTGAAGACGAGCCCGTTTTCCGATCGCTACTGGATTCGTGGTTATCCTCGCTGGGAGCAATCACTTCACTGGCTGAAGATGGTATAGACGCCCTGGAAAAAATGATCAGCATTACGCCCGATTTAATGATTTGCGACATTGAGATGCCGCGCATGAATGGGCTGAAGCTGGTTGAACATCTGCGTAACGAAGGCAACCAGACGCCGATTCTGGTGATCTCTGCCACAGAGAATATGGCGGATATCGCCAAAGCATTGCGACTCGGTGTCCAGGATATTCTGCTTAAACCGGTCAAGGATCTGAACAGGCTGCGAGAAACGGTCTTAGCGTGCCTGTATCCGAATATGTTTAATTCCCGGGTAGAGGAAGAGGAGCGTCTTTTCCAGGACTGGGATGCCCTGGTGAGTGATCCTCCTGCTGCGGCGAAACTGTTGCAAGAACTTCAGCCACCCGTACAGCAAACTATTTCGCACTGCCGCGTAAATTATCGTCAGCTGGTGGCGGCTGATCAGCCGGGACTGGTACTGGATATCGCACCTTTATCTGATTCCGACCTTGCGTTTTATTCTCTGGATGTCACCCGGGCAGGGGATAATGGCGTATTAGCCGCGTTACTTCTTCGTGCGCTTTTTAATGGTTTGCTGCAGGAACAGTTATCGCATCAGGGACAACGGCTGCCGGAGTTAGGCAGTTTGCTCAAACAGGTAAACCAGCTTTTTCGCCAGGCTAATTTGCCCGGACAGTTCCCGCTGCTGGTCGGCTATTACCACAGCGGTTTAAAGAATCTGATCCTCGTTTCAGCAGGTCTCAACGCTTCACTGAATACCGGTGAACATCATATTCAGGTGAGTAACGGCGTTCCGCTTGGGACATTGGGTACGGCGTATCTTAATCAAATTAGCCACCGCTGTTCCTCCTGGCAGTGCCAAATTTGGGGCGCCGGGGGACGGCTACGCTTAATGTTGTCCACGGAATAAGCAATTGGATCTTAATTTTAAGATTGCTTTACCTGTGTTTTACGGGGAGTGCTACTATCGCTGCCCAGATTCATGCGTATTTGTCCTAATTGATCGGCAACGCGTTCTTTTCAGACCCGGACTGCGGGGTGAGGCTGATATACTCAACGCGTTATTTATTGCATAAAAGTTCAAAACTTGAACAGCTCAGGAGAATTTGAATGGCTGCCCTAAATTCGAAAGTCAGAAAGGCCGTCATCCCGGTAGCGGGATTGGGGACCAGGATGTTACCAGCAACTAAGGCAATTCCTAAAGAGATGCTGCCTCTGGTTGATAAGCCATTAATCCAGTATGTCGTTAATGAATGTATCGCAGCCGGCATCACTGAAATTGTGCTGGTTACGCATTCATCAAAAAACTCTATCGAAAACCATTTCGATACAAGCTTTGAACTTGAAGCCATGCTGGAAAAACGTGTTAAGCGTCAGCTGTTAGAAGAAGTTCAGTCTATTTGCCCGCCTCACGTTACCATTATGCAGGTTCGTCAGGGCCTGGCTAAAGGTTTGGGCCACGCTGTGATGTGTGCACATCCTGTTGTAGGTGATGAGCCTGTAGCGGTAATTCTGCCTGACGTAATTCTGGACGAATACGAATCCGATCTTTCTCAGGATAACCTGGCAGAGATGATCAAACGTTTCGACGAAACCGGTAGCAGCCAGATTATGGTTGAGCCTGTTGAAGACGTGACGGCATACGGTGTGGTTGACTGCAAAGGCGTTAACCTTGAGCCGGGCGAAAGCGTGCCAATGGTTGGCGTGGTAGAGAAGCCTAAAGCCGACGTAGCGCCTTCAAACCTGGCTGTTGTAGGTCGCTATGTTCTGAGCGCTGAAATCTGGCCTCTGCTGGCGAAAACGCCTCCAGGAGCGGGTGATGAGATTCAGCTGACGGATGCCATTGATATGCTGATCGAGAAAGAGACCGTCGAGGCTTACCATATGAAAGGTAAGAGCCATGACTGCGGTAATAAGCTTGGTTATATGCAGGCGTTTGTTGAATATGGTATTCGCCACAATACTCTTGGTGAAGAATTTAAAACCTGGCTCAAAGAGAGCGTAGGTATTAAGAAATAAGCCACGGGTACATATGTCCGAAACCGGTGAGGCGCTGCCCACCGGTTTTTTTATGCCCTAAACACTTCTGAAACCTGTCTCTAAGTACAGTTATTAAAATTGCCAAATAATGCTTTATGACAGAGTGTAAGGGGATGTTTGCGACAAATTTAGGTTAAAAAAAATCCCGCATTACGCGGGATTTTTCTGAATACGGCTGGATTAATCCTTGATCAGGAAGTCGTCCAGCTGTTTACCTTGTTCGTCCATGGCTTTCTTGATAACAGCAGGAGTGCGGCCCTGGCCAGTCCAGGTTTTAGTTTCGCCGTTCTCGTCAACGTAGCTATATTTAGCAGGACGAGCAGCACGCTTGGCTTTAGTACCAGTTTTAGCTGCAGCCATGCTGTTCAGCAATTCATTTGGATCGATACCATCAGCAATCAGCATTTCACGATATTGCTGCAGTTTACGAGTACGTTCTTCGATTTCAGCAGCAGCTGCGCTTTCTTCTTCACGACGTTCATTAACTACAACTTCTAATTTTTCCAGCATTTCTTCAAGCGTTTCGAGGGTGCATTCTCTTGCCTGCGCACGAAGAGTACGGATGTTGTTCAGAATTTTAAGTGCTTCGCTCATTGTAGTAATCTCAAACTTATAATGGGGGGTGGTTTGTTGACCTAATAATAGAGCCATAAATTCAGTTGTGCAATAGCCAGGAATGTAAGGAATTCAAAAAATACTAAATAATGCCGCTATTATTAATTACGCTAACTTAAATTTCATCACCCAACAGTCTCGTTTGTTATCAGCTAACCCGGCTGGACCCGGTCGATTGCCTCTTTTTTTTGTGACATTTACCGCAGGAATTATAGTTGCGGCGGAGAAATATCAGCCTTTTGTATTAGTTCCCCACCGTGATGTTAAGACTGAAATAGTTAATAAATAGTGAATTTTAATGAACAGCGATTCCACTATAAAAAGCAGTGTTATGTTTGGCTAAACATATAACATATTGGCCAGGCTGAAGGAGTTTACTTCATGTTTTAGCGGGTTATTTTCATGAAAAGAAGGTTGTGAACTCCGCGCTGAAACGCTTCCTCTGTGTGCTACATCGCTGATGACCAGACAAATTATGGTACAATGAATCATCGGGAATATTACACATTGAATAGGGTTTTACGGCCAATGGCACAACTTTATTTCTACTATTCGGCAATGAATGCCGGGAAATCCACCGCGTTGCTGCAATCCTCGTACAATTACCAGGAGCGCGGGATGCGTACCGTTGTTTATACGGCTGAAATTGACGATCGCTTTGGCGCAGGGAAGGTGAGCTCCAGAATAGGGCTCTCGTCGCCTGCCAGACTGTTTAACCCTAAAACCGATCTATATGAGGACATTCGTACAGAACATGCTTTGCAGCCCATTCACTGTGTTCTGGTAGATGAGAGCCAGTTTCTGACGCGTGAACAGGTTCATGCCCTTTCAGAGGTGGTTGATGAGCTCGATATTCCCGTGCTGTGTTACGGCCTGCGTACGGATTTCCGCGGTGAGCTCTTTGCTGGTAGCCAGTATTTGCTTGCCTGGTCGGATAAGCTTGTCGAATTGAAAACAATCTGCTTCTGCGGTCGAAAAGCCAGCATGGTGCTTCGTCTTGACCAGGCCGGGAAACCTTATGCAGATGGCGAGCAGGTGGTTATAGGCGGTAATGAACGCTATGTTTCAGTCTGTCGTAAGCATTATAAAGAAGCGTTGTCTGTAGGCTCGCTGACGGCGATTCAACACGACAACAGGAAATAACGCCAGCCTTGTTATACAGACATAAAAAAAACCCGCCATAAAGGCGGGTTTTTTCTTCTGCTTTCAATTAAGCGCTTTTCTTCGCTTTCTTGTCAGCTTTGATGACAGGAACTTCTGTTTTCACAGCGGCAACGTCACCTTCTTTGAACTCACGACCGTAGAAGGTATCCAGCAGAATCTGTTTCAGCTCGGAGATCAGTGGGTAGCGCGGGTTAGCACCAGTACACTGGTCATCGAATGCATCTTCAGACAGCTTATCTACGTGAGCGAGGAAGTCAGCTTCCTGAACGCCTGCTTCACGGATAGATTTTGGAATACCCAGCTCAGCTTTCAGGCTTTCCAGCCATGCCAGCAGTTTCTCAATCTTCGCAGCAGTGCGGTCACCCGGTGCGCTCAGACCAAGGTGGTCTGCGATTTCAGCGTAACGACGGCGCGCTTGCGGACGGTCGTACTGGCTGAAAGCAGTCTGCTTGGTTGGGTTGTCGTTAGCGTTATAACGGATAACGTTGCTGATCAACAGGGCGTTCGCCAGACCGTGAGGAATGTGGAACTGAGAACCCAGCTTGTGCGCCATAGAGTGGCAAACACCCAGGAAGGCGTTCGCAAACGCAATACCGGCGATGGTTGCTGCACTGTGAACGCGTTCACGTGCTACTGGGTTTTTAGACCCTTCGTTGTAGGACGCTGGCAGGTTTTCCTTCAGCAGTTTCAGCGCCTGCAGAGCCTGACCGTCAGAGAACTCAGATGCCAGCACAGAAACGTAAGCTTCCAGGGCGTGAGTGACCGCATCCAGACCACCGAACGCACACAGTGATTTCGGCATCTCCATGACCAGGTTCGCATCAACGATAGCCATGTCTGGGGTCAGTGCATAGTCAGCCAGTGGGTATTTCTGACCTGTTGCATCGTCCGTTACTACTGCGAATGGCGTAACTTCTGAACCGGTACCGGAAGTGGTGGTTACCGCGATCATTTTCGCTTTTACGCCCATTTTCGGGAACTTGTAGATACGTTTACGGATGTCCATAAAGCGCAACGCCAGTTCTTCGAAGTGGGTTTCAGGATGCTCGTACATGACCCACATGATTTTCGCGGCGTCCATTGGGGAACCGCCACCCAGAGCGATAATCACATCTGGTTTGAAGGAGTTAGCCAGTTCAGCACCTTTACGTACCACGCTCAGGGTAGGGTCAGCTTCAACTTCAAAGAACACTTCAGTTTCAACGCCAGCCGCTTTCAGTACAGAGGTGATCTGGTCAGCGTAGCCGTTGTTGAACAGGAAACGGTCAGTCACGATGAGCGCACGTTTGTGGCCATCAGTAATCACTTCATCCAGCGCGATTGGCAGAGAGCCACGGCGGAAGTAGATAGATTTCGGAAGTTTGTGCCACAACATGTTTTCAGCTCGCTTAGCAACGGTTTTCTTGTTGATCAGGTGTTTTGGACCAACGTTTTCAGAGATGGAGTTACCACCCCAGGAACCACAACCCAGAGTCAGGGAAGGTGCGAGTTTAAAGTTGTACAGGTCACCGATACCACCCTGAGAAGCAGGGGTGTTAATCAGGATACGTGCAGTTTTCATCATCTGACCGAAGTGGGCAACGCGTTCTGGCTGGTTGTCCTGGTCGGTGTACAGACAAGACGTGTGACCGATACCGCCCATGGCAACCAGTTTCTCGGCTTTCTCTACCGCGTCTTCGAAATCTTTCGCACGGTACATGGCAAGCGTTGGAGACAGTTTTTCATGTGCAAACGGCTCGCTTTCGTCAACAACTTTCACTTCACCGATCAAGATTTTGGTTGTTGCCGGAACGGTAAAGCCTGCGAGTTCAGCAATTTTATATGCCGGCTGACCCACGATAGCGGCGTTCAGTGCGCCATTTTTCAGAATAATGTCCTGAACTGCTTTCAGCTCTTTGCCCTGCAGCAGGTAGCCGCCGTGGCTGGCGAAACGTTCACGAACAGCGTCGTACACGGAATCAACAACAACAACAGACTGTTCAGATGCACAGATCACGCCGTTATCGAAGGTTTTAGACATCAGTACAGACGCAACGGCACGTTTGATGTCAGCAGTTTCGTCGATAACAACAGGGGTGTTACCGGCGCCCACACCGATCGCTGGTTTACCGGAGCTGTATGCGGCTTTAACCATGCCAGGACCACCGGTCGCCAGGATCAGGTTAATGTCCGGGTGATGCATCAGCGCATTGGAGAGCTCAACAGAAGGTTGGTCGATCCAGCCGATCAGATCTTTTGGTGCGCCAGCAGCGATCGCCGCCTGCAGGACGATATCCGCAGCTTTGTTGGTCGCGTCTTTCGCACGTGGGTGTGGAGAGAAGATGATTGCGTTACGGGTCTTCAGGCTAATCAGTGATTTGAAGATAGCCGTAGACGTTGGGTTAGTTGTCGGAACAATACCGCAGATGATGCCGATAGGTTCAGCGATGGTGATGGTACCGAAGGTGTCGTCTTCGGACAGCACGCCACAGGTTTTCTCATCTTTATAGGCGTTGTAGATATACTCGGAAGCAAAGTGGTTTTTGATCACTTTATCTTCCACGATACCCATGCCGGATTCGGCAACGGCCATTTTAGCGAGAGGGATTCGAGCATCTGCAGCAGCCAGTGCGGCCGCGCGGAAGATTTTATCAACCTGTTCTTGGGTGAAATTGGCATATTCACGCTGGGCTTTTTTAACGCGCTCGACGAGGGCGTTCAGTTCAGCGATATTAGTAACAGCCATAATGCTCTCCTGATAATGTTTAAACTCTTTTAGTAAACCAGCGCTCGATACGTCACACAGTATAGACAGAGCCGATACGACTTGCGTAACACAAAGTAAAACAAAGAGTTACTTTCTGCGTCAGCACACTAATTTACTAAAAGAGCCTTACCTTAGCATCATCCCTTTTTGTCAGGTGATCTCCCTGGGGGCGTAACCAAGATTACTCACTTCTGAGTACGGAAATCATGATCTGCGTCAATTTTCCCCCAAGCTGATACCTTTCAGCAGGGTTATTTCGTTGAGATTTTTCAAGTGTTAAATAATTACGTAAGTAATGGAAGCGACGCTATCATTGATTATACATATGTTTAACATCCTGAAATGATAACGTTTTTCCACAGATTTCGAGTGAAGTATGCTAATAAAAAGGGTATCTTCAGCGCGATTTCTCATGACAAAGTGTCAGTCCCGGGCATGTGTATAAGCGGAGCAAAACGTGATCCAAACGCTCTTTGATTTTCCAACGTATTTTAAATTTTTTATTGGTTTGTTTGCCCTGGTCAACCCGGTGGGGATCATTCCTGTCTTTATTAGTATGACGAGTTACCAGACGGCGGCGGCGAGGAATAAGACCAACCTCACCGCTAACCTGTCAGTGGCTATCATATTGCTCACCTCCCTTTTTCTTGGGGACGCCATTCTCCAGCTCTTCGGCATTTCGATTGACTCTTTCCGCATAGCGGGTGGTATCCTGGTCGTGACCATCGCGATGTCCATGATCAGCGGTAAGCTGGGCGAGGATAAACAGAACAAGCAGGAGAAGTCAGAAACAGCTATCCGCGAGAGTATTGGCGTGGTGCCGCTGGCCTTACCGCTCATGGCTGGCCCTGGCGCCATCAGTTCAACCATTGTCTGGGGCACGCGTTACCATAGCCTGATGCACCTGATTGGCTTTTCCGTTGCCATTGCGCTTTTCGCACTCTGCTGTTGGGGAGTATTCCGCATGGCGCCCTGGCTGGTGCGCCTGCTGGGGCAGACGGGCATTAACGTCATAACGCGTATTATGGGTCTGCTGTTGATGGCGTTAGGGATAGAATTCATCGTTACAGGAATTAAAAGCATTTTCCCCGGTTTGCTGCACTGATATTTCGTATGAAAGAACGGAGCCACGGCTCCGTTTTTTTACGTCATTATCAGTAAATCCTATAACTAAAGTTGAAATGCTCACATATCATAATAAATTCTACTAATAATGTTCATTGCTTGTATTTCAATGAGTTATTAATTCCCGCCAAACCCGCCTGCGCAGAAAACCTTCGATCGATCTGTTATTTTACTCACATGATACTCTGGGGCTTGCTGAGAGATAACCGAAATGATATTAGTAAATTCAACATTCCCCTAGATGAATGTGCTAAATAATAACCAGTTGTTAAATTTTTGTGCAAAATCACTCGATGATAGCGCAGCGACGCGCGTGTAGAGAAAATTTTCTCTATCTTATTGAATATCATGATCTTTAAGTGGTGTTCGATGTCCGGCAGGGCTGCCCTCAACGATGAGGTACTCACCGTAAAAGAGAATTGCTTAACAAATTTGCAAAATGTATTGGCGCGCGTTTACGCCATTTGATACTTTCCGGCCTAATATTTTGCAGCATAAAACAAGCAGATGAGAATTATTTTCATATAGTTCTCTTCTCAGATATCCAGTGCAGGTCTCAAACAGGGGAGGCCTGTAAAGAATCGACGCAAGACGGCCATACGAGCGGTCAGTAATAAAAAAGTCGGTGATAGCAAGCAGTAAAAGAAGAACCTGACAGCAGCAAAAAAAACTCCTGCGCTGTACAGGCCCCAAAAGGGGATTACACAGCTGGCGAAGGCCAGTCATTATAATGAGTGGAGTACCAACACAATGTCCATCATCACAAAAAAAAATCTGGTAGCGGCGGGGATTTTAACTGCGCTAATCGCGGGCAACGCTGCAATGGCTGCGGACGTTCCTGCAGGTGTTCAACTGGCGGAGAAACAGACGCTGGTGCGTAACAACGGTGCGGAAGTTCAGTCTCTTGACCCGCACAAAATTGAAGGTGTTCCTGAGTCTAACGTTAACCGCGACCTGTTCGAAGGCCTGCTGGTGACAGACGTAGACGGCCACCCGGCGCCGGGTGTTGCAGAAAAATGGGAAAACAAAGATTTCAAAGTCTGGACCTTCCATCTGCGTAAAGATGCGAAATGGTCCGACGGTACACCGGTCACGGCCGAAGATTTCGTTTATAGCTGGCAGCGTCTGGCGAATCCAACCACCGCCTCTCCGTATGCGAGCTACCTGCAATATGGCCACATCGCCAATATTGATGACATCATCGCGGGCAAAAAACCTGTTACCGACCTGGGCGTAAAAGCGATCGATGCCAATACCTTTGAAGTGACGTTGAGCGAACCTGTTCCGTACTTCTATAAGCTGCTGGTTCACCCGTCCGTCTCCCCGGTACCAAAATCCGCCGTGGAAAAATTTGGTGAGAAATGGACGCAGCCTGCCAATATCGTGACCAACGGTGCCTATAAGCTGAAAGACTGGGTGGTCAACGAACGTATGGTGCTTGACCGTAACCCGCAGTATTGGGATAACGCGAAAACCGTTATTGACCAGGTGACCTACCTGCCAATTTCGTCCGAAGTGACTGACGTTAACCGCTATCGCAGCGGTGAAATCGACATGACCTATAACAACATGCCGATTGAACTGTTCCAGAAACTGAAAAAAGAGATCCCTAAAGAAGTTCACGTCGATCCGTACCTGTGCACCTATTACTACGAAATTAACAACCAGAAAGCACCGTTTACCGACGTACGTGTTCGTACCGCGCTGAAGCTGGCACTGGATCGCGATATCATCGTGAACAAAGTGAAAAACCAGGGCGATCTGCCGGCGTACAGCTATACCCCTCCATACACCGATGGCGCAAAACTGACCGAGCCAGAGTGGTTCAAACAGACTCAGGAACAGCGTAACGCAGAAGCGAAGAAACTGCTGGCCGAAGCGGGCTACACCGCAGATAAGCCGCTGACCTTCAGCCTGTTGTACAACACTTCCGATCTGCACAAAAAACTGGCTATCGCCGTTGCCTCAATCTGGAAAAAGAACCTGGGCGCGAACGTGAAGCTGGAAAACCAGGAGTGGAAAACCTTCCTCGACAGCCGTCATCAGGGCACCTTTGATGTGGCACGAGCTGGCTGGTGTGCGGACTATAACGAACCGACCTCCTTCCTGAACACCATGCTGAGCGACAGCTCGAACAACACCGCGCACTATAAGAGCCCGGCGTTCGACAAGCTGATTGGCGA
This sequence comes from Enterobacter sp. UPMP2060, assembly GCF_053709655.1. NCBI lineage: Bacteria > Pseudomonadati > Pseudomonadota > Gammaproteobacteria > Enterobacterales > Enterobacteriaceae > Enterobacter > Enterobacter sp. UPMP2060. The sequence continues at coordinate 244,463 of NZ_JBSKJQ010000003.1, read as the reverse complement.
CACGCTGAAAACCACTGACGAAGCGCAGCGTACAGAACTGTACTCTAAAGCCGAGCAGCAGCTGGATAAAGATTCCGCGATCGTTCCGGTTTACTACTACGTTAACGCCCGTCTGGTGAAACCGTGGGTAGGTGGATATACCGGTAAAGACCCGATGGATAATATCTACGTTAAAAACTTGTATATTATCAAGCATTAATGGCAATGAGTGGGGCGGGCATGCTCGCCCCACGGTGTCTAACCAACGTCACATAATATAGGCACACGCCAGAAGGTACGGGCAATGTTGAAATTTATCCTACGTCGCTGTCTTGAAGCGATTCCAACGCTATTTATTCTCATCACGATTTCCTTCTTCATGATGCGTCTTGCGCCGGGCAGTCCATTTACCGGTGAGCGTACGCTGCCGCCTGAAGTCATGGCGAATATCGAAGCGAAATACCACTTAAACGATCCAATCTCCACCCAGTACTTCAATTACCTGAAGCAGCTGGCCCACGGTGATTTTGGACCGTCATTTAAATATAAAGACTATTCCGTTAACGACCTGGTCGCGTCCAGCTTCCCGGTTTCGGCTAAGTTGGGTGCTGCGGCATTTATTCTGGCCATCGTTTTCGGGGTCACCGCAGGCGTCATCGCCGCGCTCAGACAAAATACCAAATGGGATTATGCCGTAATGGGGGTGGCAATGACCGGGGTAGTGATACCCAGCTTCGTTGTCGCGCCATTACTGGTGATGATATTTGCCATCACGCTGAAGTGGCTGCCTGGCGGCGGCTGGAACGGCGGGGCACTGAAGTTCATGATTTTGCCGATGGTGGCATTATCTCTGGCGTACATCGCCAGTATCGCGCGTATCACCCGTGGTTCAATGATCGAAGTGCTGCACTCGAACTTCATTCGTACCGCGCGCGCTAAAGGGCTGCCGATGCGTCGGATTATCTTCCGCCACGCGCTCAAACCGGCGCTGTTGCCCGTGCTTTCCTACATGGGACCGGCATTCGTCGGGATCATCACTGGCTCTATGGTTATCGAAACAATCTACGGCCTGCCCGGCATTGGTCAGCTGTTCGTTAACGGCGCGCTCAACCGCGACTATTCGCTGGTGCTGAGCCTGACCATTCTCGTCGGTGCGCTGACCATTCTCTTTAACGCTATCGTCGATGTGCTGTATGCCGTCATCGATCCGAAAATTCGTTACTAACGCTGGAGCACGCCATGATGTTGAGTAAGAAAAACAGCGAGGCGCTGGAAAACTTCAGTGAAAAACTGGAAGTAGAAGGTCGTAGCCTCTGGCAGGACGCGCGCCGTCGCTTTATGCACAACCGTGCAGCGGTTGCCAGTCTGGTTGTTCTGGTGATCATCGCACTGTTTGTGACCCTGGCGCCGATGCTGTCGCAATTTACCTATTTCGACACCGACTGGGGCATGATGTCCAGCGCGCCGGATATGGAATCAGGCCACTATTTTGGCACGGACTCCTCGGGACGCGATCTGCTGGTGCGTGTCGCTATCGGTGGCCGTATCTCGCTGATGGTAGGTATTGCTGCCGCGCTGGTGGCGGTGATCGTGGGTACGCTCTACGGTTCACTTTCCGGCTACCTCGGCGGCAAAATAGACTCGGTAATGATGCGTCTGCTGGAAATCCTGAACTCCTTCCCGTTCATGTTCTTCGTCATCCTGCTGGTGACCTTCTTCGGCCAAAATATCCTGCTGATCTTCGTGGCTATCGGGATGGTTTCCTGGCTGGATATGGCGCGTATTGTTCGCGGCCAGACGCTGAGCCTCAAACGCAAAGAGTTTATCGAAGCCGCGCAGGTAGGCGGTGTGTCCACCGGGAATATCGTGGTTCGCCATATCGTTCCTAACGTGTTGGGCGTGGCCGTGGTCTACGCGTCGCTGCTGGTACCGAGCATGATTCTGTTCGAATCTTTCCTGAGCTTCCTGGGTCTGGGTACACAAGAGCCACTGAGCAGCTGGGGCGCGCTGCTGAGCGATGGCGCAAACTCGATGGAAGTTTCACCGTGGCTGCTGCTTTATCCGGCGGGTTTCCTGGTCGTCACCCTGTTTTGTTTTAACTTTATCGGCGATGGCCTGCGTGATGCCCTCGACCCGAAAGACCGTTAAGGAGCGCCGTCATGACAATTATTGAAACGGCCACTGCGCCACAGGCGCAACAGCAGAATAACCTTCTGCTGGATGTGAAAGACCTCCGCGTGACCTTTAAAACGCCGGACGGGGATGTTACCGCCGTCAACGATCTCAACTTCAACCTGCGCGCGGGTGAAACGCTGGGGATCGTAGGGGAATCCGGTTCCGGAAAATCCCAGACTGCCTTTGCGCTGATGGGCCTGCTGGCTGCTAACGGCGTGATTGGCGGCTCCGCTAAATTCAACGGTCGTGAAATCCTCAACCTGCCGGAACACGAGCTGAACAAGCTGCGCGCTGAGCAGATCTCGATGATTTTCCAGGATCCCATGACCTCGCTGAATCCGTATATGCGCGTAGGCGAGCAGCTGATGGAGGTTCTGATGCTGCACAAAGGCCTGGGCAAAGCGGAGGCCTTTGAAGAGTCGGTCAAAATGCTGGATGCGGTGAAAATGCCGGAAGCGCGCAAGCGTATGCGCATGTTCCCGCACGAGTTTTCTGGCGGTATGCGTCAGCGCGTGATGATTGCGATGGCGCTGCTGTGCCGGCCAAAGCTGCTGATTGCCGATGAACCTACCACCGCGCTGGACGTTACCGTTCAGGCGCAAATCATGACCCTGTTGAACGAGCTGAAGCGCGAGTTCAACACGGCGATTATCATGATCACTCACGACCTGGGCGTTGTGGCGGGCATCTGCGACAAAGTGCTGGTGATGTACGCCGGTCGTACCATGGAATACGGCAAAGCGCGCGATGTCTTCTACCAGCCTGCGCATCCGTATTCGATTGGTCTGCTGAACGCGGTGCCGCGTCTTGATGCGGAAGGGGAATCCCTGCTCACCATTCCGGGCAACCCGCCAAACCTGCTGCGTCTGCCGAAAGGCTGTCCGTTCCAGCCGCGCTGCCCGCACGCGATGGAAATCTGCAACAGCGCTCCGCCGCTGGAAGAGTTTGCACCAGGCCGTCTGCGCGCCTGCTTTAAGCCGCAGGAGGAGCTGGTATGAACGCATTAGATGAAAAACGCAACGTGCTGCTCGAAATCGCCGATCTTAAAGTGCATTTCGACATTAAAGACGGCAAACAGTGGTTCTGGCAGCCGCCGAAGACCCTGAAAGCGGTGGACGGCGTCACGCTGCGCCTGTACGAAGGGGAAACCCTGGGCGTGGTGGGAGAGTCCGGCTGCGGTAAATCGACCTTTGCGCGAGCCATTATCGGTCTGGTCAAAGCCACCGACGGTAAAGTGGCCTGGCTGGGTAAAGATCTGCTGGGCATGAAGCCCGACGAGTGGCGCGAGGTGCGCAGCGATATCCAGATGATTTTCCAGGATCCGCTGGCATCATTAAACCCGCGCATGACCATCGGTGAGATTATTGCCGAGCCGCTGCGGACCTATCATCCGAAGATGTCTCGTCAGGAAGTGCGCGACCGCGTGAAGGCGATGATGATGAAAGTCGGCCTGTTGCCAAACCTCATCAACCGCTATCCGCATGAGTTCTCCGGCGGTCAGTGCCAGCGTATTGGTATTGCCCGTGCGCTGATCCTCGAACCGAAGCTGATTATCTGCGATGAGCCGGTTTCCGCGCTGGACGTATCCATTCAGGCGCAGGTGGTTAACCTGCTGCAGAAACTGCAGCGCGAAATGGGGCTGTCGCTGATCTTCATCGCGCATGACCTGGCCGTGGTGAAACACATCTCTGACCGCGTGCTGGTAATGTATCTGGGGCATGCCGTGGAGCTGGGCACCTATGACGAGGTGTACCATAATCCGTTGCACCCTTACACCAGAGCGCTGATGTCCGCGGTGCCGATCCCCGATCCGGATCTGGAAAAGAATAAAACGATCCAGCTTCTGGAAGGGGAATTACCCTCACCGATTAACCCACCGTCAGGCTGCGTCTTCCGCACGCGCTGCCCGATGGCCGGGCCGGAATGTGCTAAAACGCGACCGGTTCTGGAAGGCAGTTTCCGACATGCGGTTTCCTGCCTGAAAGTAGACCCGTTATAATCGCAAGGGCTGACATGATGTCAGCCCTTATTTTTTGCGAGGTAACTGTGTCGCGTTTATTCACGTCAGCCCGTCGGCGGCTATATCATTTTTTATTCGATCCTGAAACGGTTTCCGGGCGACGCTTCGAAGGTCTGTGCGGTTTATTTGCGCTCCTCAGCGTGGTAGTCATCTTTATTGAATCGGGTGCCGGGACGCAATACCACCTGACGTTTGACGAATGGCATATTTTTGTCTGGCTTGAGCTGGCGATTACCCTGGTTTTTACCGCTGAATATCTCCTCCGGGTAATAGCCTGGCCCAATCCGGCCAGATATGTTTTCAGCTTCTGGGGATTTATCGATTTAGCCACCATCCTGCCGCTCTATGTCATGTGGCTGTGGCCGGAGATCAGCCTGAGTTATGTCTTTGCCTGGCGCGCGATGCGCGTGATTCGGGTATTACGTATTCTGAAATTGCTGCGTTTTATGCCGTCATTACGCGTGTTCTGGAGTGCGATCGTCAGCGCCCGGCATCAGCTTATTTTGTTCTACTCGTTTATTGCCATCGTCATGATTGTTTTTGGCGCGCTGATGTATTTAATAGAAGGGCCTAAATATGGTTTTACGACGCTCAATGCGTCGGTTTACTGGGCCATTGTGACCGTCACGACCGTGGGCTACGGTGATATCACGCCCCATACGCCACTGGGTCGCATTGTGGCGTCCGTGCTGATTTTGATTGGCTATTCGGTGATTGCGATCCCGACGGGACTTATTACCACACATATGAGCAGCGCCTTCCAGAACCGCAAGCAGCAGCGCAAGTGTCCTCATTGCCAGCAGGGCGAACATGAACACAGCGCGCGGTTTTGTTACCGCTGCGGCAGTGAATTGCCGGAGTAAATAAAAAAGGCTGCAATCGCAGCCTTTTTTATTATTCGCGCCAGAGAATATGGCACAGCTTGTGGTCTTTCTCGCGACAGAGCAGGACGCGGGCGAAAATATCGTTAATTTCGCCGCCGTCTTCATCGGCCAGCCCAATCACCACTTCGGCAAAGAAGTCTGGATTCAGGTCGAAATCCACATGCTCAGCCCAGTCTTCTGAAGGGTCGAACAATTCAGCGCCGCCACGCTCTTCGAACTGCAGATTGAAGAGGATCACGTCTGCGGGATCGAGATTATCAACCGCCAGTTCGAGAAAAATGTCATAGGCCTGCTCGAGCGTTTCGTCTTCGGTCAGGCGATTGTTCAGATCCATTTCCATGATGACTACCTGTTTAACATCGTTGGGCACGTTTTACAGCAACGGACTAAAGAAGTAAAACAGTCGTTCGGCAATTCTCTGCCACATCGGACGTTTTACCCACAGTCTGGCATCCAGCAGCCGCGAGCGGGAGATATAATCATCCTGCACCGCCGCAAGGTCGCCGCCAAAGCCAGCATCATCAATGACCAGCGTGATTTCAAAGTTAAGCCACAGGCTGCGCATATCCAGGTTGACCGTGCCCACCAGGCTCAGCTCACCGTCGACGAGAACGCTCTTGGTGTGGAGCAATCCGCCTTCAAACTGATAAATTTTTACCCCTGCGGCCAGCAGTTCGCTAAAGAATGCCCGGCTGGCCCAGCCCACCAGTAGGGAGTCATTTTTGCGTGGCAAAATGATGCTCACATCGACACCGCGCTGCGCGGCGGTACAGATCGCGTGCAGGAGGTCGTCGCTGGGGACAAAGTAGGGCGTCGTCATGATCAGATATTCACGCGCCGAGTAGGTTGCTGTCAGCAGCGCCTGATGGATTAAGTCTTCCGGGAAGCCCGGCCCGGAAGCAATGGTATGAATGGTGTGACCGCTGGCCTCTTCAAACGGCATAATATTGCCGTCCGGCGGTGGCGGCAGGATACGCTTGCCGGTTTCTATTTCCCAGTCGCAGGAATAAACGATGCCCATCGAGGTGGCAATCGGCCCCTCCATTCGCGCCATCAAATCAACCCATTGACCTACGCCCGAGTCCTGTTTGAAGAAGCGCGGGTCAACCATATTCATGCTGCCGGTGTAGGCAATATAGTTATCGATCATGATCATTTTGCGATGCTGACGGAGATCCATCCTGCGCAGAAACACGCGCAGGAGATTTACCTTCAGCGCTTCAACCACTTCGATCCCGGCATTACGCATCATGCCCGCCCACGGGCTACGGAAAAATGCCACGCTACCCGCGGAGTCAAGCATCAGGCGGCAATGAATGCCGCGCCGCGCGGCGGCCATCAGCGACTCAGCGACCTGGTCAGCCATCCCGCCGGGCTGCCAGATATAAAAAACCATCTCGATATTATGACGAGCCAGCTGAATATCGCGGATTAACGCCTGCATGACGTCGTCGGACGAGGTCAGCAGCTGCAGTTGATTGCCTTTAACGCCGCCAATCCCCTGACGGCGCTCACACAGCTTAAACAGTGAGGAGGCGACGCTGCTGTTCTCCTCGGCAAAAATATGTTTGCAGGCCTTAAGATCGTTCAGCCACTTCGCGGTGGAGGGCCACATGGCACGGGCGCGCTCGGCGCGGCGTTTACCCAGATGAAGCTCGCCGAAAGAGAGATAGGCAATAATTCCCACCAGCGGGAGGATATAAATGATTAGAAGCCAGGCCATGGCAGAGGGTACGGCTCTGCGCTTCATCAGGATGCGTAATGTCACACCCGCGATTAACAGCCAGTATCCCAAAATGACCAGCCAACTCACCACGGTGTAGAAGGTTGTCATAGGTAAAAAAATCCTTTTGAAAGCGTATTGTTATGAGTGTACGCATCAGGATTCATCTGGCAAATAAAAACGCCAGGTAAAAGCACTGGTTTGCTGCCGGGTTGGGTTTATAATGGCGACTCTGTAAGTTAAAGAGTTGTAGACATGAAGCGCAGTAGAACAGAAGTAGGGCGCTGGCGCATGTTGCGACAGGTGAGTCGTCGCAAGGCTCGTTGGCTGGAAGCACAATCCCGCCGCAATATGCGTATTCACGCCATCAGAAAATGTGGATTGACCAGGCACCGCAATGCGTTGCTGTTCGCAGTCCAGGATATCTGAAACCATGAGGGCACCGTAACGGGTGCCCGCTGATTTTATAGCGTCTGATTTTTTAGGAATAGCGTATTTGCAGCGATATTCCTGTTGTGTTTAGCAAAAGGAGGGAGAAGTGTTTGCGGAGTTTGGCGTACTGAATTTCTGGACGTATGTTGTCGGCGCGTTTTTTATCGTGCTGGTGCCAGGGCCGAATACCCTGTTTGTGCTAAAAACCGGGATCGGTCACGGCGTTAAAAAAGGGTATCTTGCCGCCACGGGCGTGTTTATCGGCGATGCGGTGCTGATGTTTCTGGCCTGGGCGGGCGTCGCGGCATTAATCCAGACCACGCCGGTACTGTTTAATATCGTGCGCTATCTCGGGGCTTTCTATCTGCTCTGGCTGGGTGGCAAAATGCTCTGGTCAGTGGTGAACCGCCAGAAAAATGCGAATGAGAGCGGCCCCGAACCGGCCAGTATGATCATGAAACGTTCGCTGGTATTAAGCCTGACCAATCCCAAAGCGATTCTGTTCTACGTATCGTTCTTCGTTCAGTTCATTGACGTGAATGCACAGAGTACCGGAACTTCTTTCCTGATCCTCGCGACGACGCTGGAGTTGATAAGCTTTATGTACATGAGCTTCCTGATCTTCTCCGGCGCGTTTGTCACGCGTTATCTGAAAACGAAAAAGAAACTGGCAAAGCTGGGGAACGGGCTGATAGGGCTGCTGTTTGTCGGGTTTGCGGCGAGGCTAGCGTCGCTGCATTGATGGTTTGAAAGGCTCCTGAGGGAGCCTTTTTTATTATGTTTGACAACCCTTCACTATTTAGTTGTATAGTGCAACTAAATGATGAGGGCACAACATGCACAGCGAAACCCCGGTAGTCAGTGTTATTCGACGTTCCTCGCGCCTTATGGTGCGAGAGTTAGGTTTTATGGCCTCGACCCTGGCCTCAACGAATTACTCACCGTCGGCCGTCCATACCCTGGTCGAAATAGCCCTACGCAAAGAGATGACGGCGAGTCAGCTGGTGCAGCTGCTGGGCCTGGATAAATCCAGCGTCAGCAGGATGTTGGCTCGCCTGATTACCGCGGGCGAACTCGAGGAAGTGACTTCACCTGAAGATGCGAGAGCGAAGAGTCTCAGGCTGACCGCGAAAGGTCATGAGACGGTCAGTAAAATTAATACCTTTAGCAACGAGCGCGTGGTCTCAGCAATAAAGAGTCTGGCTCCTGCGCAGCAGCAGACCATTTCTCAGGGACTTTCCCTTTATGCCAACGCGCTGCTGGCGTGCCGTAAGACAGGCAGCGACACGCGGCCCGACGAGCTCACGATAGTGCAGGGATATATTCCCGGCATGATTGGCCGTGTCGCGGAGATGCACGGGGTCTATTACGCGCGCGAGCATCATTTTGGCCGTTTTTTTGAGGCTAAAGTGGCCGCAGGGGTTGCAGAATTTAGTGACCGCCTGGATAAGCCATGCAACCAGATCTGGCTGGCGGTGATGAACGGCAGGATAGTGGGGTCAGTGGCGATAGATGGCGAGGATTTAGCGCCGGGTGAAGCGCATCTTCGCTGGTTTATTCTCGACGATGGCTGCCGGGGACACGGGGTGGGGGAAAAACTGCTGACCGATGCGATGCGCTTTTGCGACAGCGCTGGTTTCTCTGCTGTGCATCTCTGGACATTCCATAAGCTGACCGCCGCACGGCGTTTATACGAATCGTTTGGATTTACGCTCGTCAAGGAGTGGGAGGGCGATCAGTGGGGAACCCTTATAACGGAGCAGCAGTTTACCCGGCGCAGAGACGCGTAACCTCTACTATAAAAAAGGCTCCTTTCGGAGCCGCTTTGGTATCAGAACACTTTCTTGTATGGTCGAACCGTCACTTTCGCATATACACCTGCGGCAACATACGGATCTGCGTCAGCCCATGCCTGAGCGCTTTCCTGAGATTCAAACTCAGCAATCACTGTGGAACCGGCAAAACCGGCGGCGCCAGGATCGTTGCTGTCTACTGCAGGCATAGGGCCGGCGGTCAGTAAACGGCCTTCATCCTGGAGCAGCTGCAAACGTGCCAGATGCGCAGGGCGCACAGACTGGCGTTTTTCGAGCGAATCAGCAACATCTTCAGAGTAAATCACGTAAAACACGGCGAAGCTCCTTAACCGGTAAAAGTGTCAGTTACGTTATGTGAAAGGGCAAACGACTGCAATGTAAAATAAAAACAATGTTAATACCCTGATCTGAATGCGCCTTTTTTGGCCTCTCATGCGCTAAAGTTGCGCCAGAACAAAGTGTCTTATTGAATATGATTGCTATTTGCATTTAAAATCAGTGTTCGGTTTTTTAACGTTGATGATTATGACTTCGATGACCCTTGATTTACCTCGCCGCTTCCCCTGGCCGACGCTGCTTTCTGTCGTGATTCACGGTGCTGTTGTGGCGGGTTTGCTGTATACCTCGGTTCATCAGGTTATTGAAATGCCCGCGCCCGCGCAGCCGATTTCGGTGACGATGGTATCGCCAGCGGATCTCGAACCGCCGCAGGCTGCACCTCCGCCACCGCAGCCGGTGGCTGAACCTGAGCCAGAGCCCGAGCCTGTTCCGCCGCCACCGAAGGAAGCGCCGGTGGTGATCCACAAGCCTGAACCGAAGCCAAAACCTAAGCCGAAGCCAAAACCGGTGAAGAAGGTCGAGGAGCGTCCGAAACGCGAGGAACGTCCGGTTGAACCGCGTGCGACCCAGACGGTCGAGAATGCGGCGCCTTCGCGTCCGGTGATGAATAACACCGCAACCGCGCCTAAGCCGACAGTCAGTGCCCCTGCGGGCCCGCGCGCGCTGAGTCGCAACCAGCCTCAATATCCGGCGCGAGCGCAGGCCTTACGTATTGAAGGCCGCGTACGGGTTAAATTTGACGTCACTGCCGATGGCCGCGTGGATAACGTGGAAATCTTGTCCGCTCAGCCTTCCAATATGTTTGAGCGCGAAGTGAAATCGGCGATGCGCAGATGGCGCTATGAAGCCGGAAAACCGGGCAGCGGACTGATTGTGAATATTGTTTTCCGCCTGAACGGCGGGGCGCAGATGGAATAAAAAAAGCCTCCTGATGGAGGCTTTTTTTTTGCCTGTCAATCAGGCCTGCGGAAGTTGACGAGGTTTTCCCTCGCTATCCACTGCAACATAAATAAACAGCGCTTCAGTGGCCTTATAACGCTGCCCAATGGGTTCAGAAGAGACTTTCTTAACCCACACTTCGATGTTGATTGAAATAGAGGTATTGCCGCGTTTGACGCAGCGCGCGTAGCAGCAAACCACATCTCCCACCGCAACCGGGCGCAGGAAGGTCATGCCGTCCACTCGCACAGTCACCACGCGCCCGTGGGCAATCTCTTTTGCCAGAATTGCGCCGCCCATATCCATCTGCGACATCAGCCAGCCGCCAAAAATATCGCCATTGGCATTGGTGTCAGCGGGCATTGCCAGTGTGCGTAAAACCAGTTCGCCCTGCGGGGCGTTAGTTGTTGTCATTGTTTTAACTCGTAACGGAAGACTTCAGGCGGGATGCTACTATGATTTCACAGCGGAGAGAATAGACCAGAACGCCTGTCATAGACGTTCTGGTCAGTCATTAATCAGTGCTTGTCGTCCTGCGGCATGTGGCGATAGATGTATACGCCGCTTAACAGCGTGAAGATAAGCGTCAGCGCGGTCAGGCCGAAGACCTTAAAGTTGACCCAGATATTCTGCGGCAGCCAGAAGGCAATATAGATATTGGCAAGACCACAGAGAATAAAGAAGACCGCCCAGGCGATATTCAGACGGGACCAGACTTCCTGAGGCAGCGTCAGCTCTTTGCCCAGCATGCGCTGGATCAGCGGCTTTTTCATGACCCACTGGCTAATTAACAATGCGCCCGCAAACAGCGCGTAAATAACGGTCACTTTCCACTTAATAAATTCATCATTGTGGAAGAACAGAGTAAGCCCGCCGAATACGGCGACCAGGACGAACGTTATCAGCGCCATCTTTTCGACTTTGCGATAGCGCACCCAGCTGTAGATGAGTACAACAGCGGTCGCAACGATCAGCGCAGTAGTCGCGGCATAAATATCGTACAGCTTATAAAAAGCAAAAAAGACCACGAGCGGTAAAAAATCAAGAAACTGCTTCATTCTGTGATTCCATCTTCTGAGCGGGGCGGGAGGCAGCGATGCCGCCCGCCTCAGGATTACTGACGAATTAACATATACAGGCGGAACAGATAGACCAGCAGTACCGCTGAAATCAGATTGCTCAGCGTATTCGCCACTACCGCGCCAACGTTCGGCGTTAATACCGCAAAATTCGGTGCAAACAACAGCAGGAGCGTTTTGGCGAGCAGCCAGCCGATCACGGCGGGAGCCACCAGACGCATATTAGCCCATGCCAGTCTGATGCTGCTGCGCATCGCGGTAAAAATCCCCATTTTATCCTGCACCACCATCACAGGCGCAAATGAGAGCACGATAGCCAGTAATACGCCCGGCACCACCACCAGCATAATCCCCATTTGCACCAGCATGGTGGTTAAAAAGATCAGAATAAACAGCTTAGGTAAGACTGGCGCACTCGCACCAATCGCCCGTAAGGCGCTGACCCGGTGACCCGCCGAGACCAGCTGAATCATCAGCAAAACGCCGCCCGCCAGAACCGCATTACCGATCAGGCCCGAGAACGTGGACGCGGCAGACGCCCGCAGCAGAATTTGCTGCTGCTCCGGCGTCATGTTTTGCACCAGTTCAAACAGCCCCACGCTTCCGGCAAGATGGTCGCCCTGGCTCAGGCTGGCAATCTGTTCTTCACTCGGTGAGAAGGCATGGCCCAGCACCACCGTGATAAAGGCACATAGCAACGCGATCAGTAAAAAGGTTATGAACTGATTGCGGAAAAAGTTTCCCGTGTCACGGTAGACAGACTTCGCCGTGATAGACATGCACTCTCCTTGAGTATTGCAGGTGTTAATTAGCCGGCAATTGTACACCGGATGCACCTGCTGTGGCAGCATCAAGGCTTGTATGGAAAAGCATATCTTTGTAAAGCGGCGGTAATCCAACGCGCGCCCGGGCGCGATTGCAGGCTTCGTTGACCTGCCCATCTTCCCCCGACATGGCAAATTCCCGGCACGGGCTGGGCCGGTCATCATAGATAGAACACCGGGTAGAGACCCCTGGCTCACCCTGTAGCGCTACGCAGCGGGCCTGCTTTTGGTTTGTGCCGCTCATGCAGCGCAGAAAGGGCGTTAACGGCTCAGTAAGATGAACCGGAACGGTACCGCCGCCATCGCTGGCTTCGGCCCAGTAGAAAGAGACTCGAAAATACGCACAACAGGCTCCGCACGTCATGCACGGGTTGATATCACTCATGGCACACCTGCAAAAGAAGAACGCATCAAATCAACTTGTGAGAGCGATAAATTATCCAGCCGTCAGAGGAAGAGCAAGAGGGGAAAAAGGGAAAATTTTGTAACCGTGAAATGCCAAAAATTGACATGGAAACAACTTATCGCTTTTGGATGCGTAACAAAAAATTAATCCAGATCAATGAATGTTAAGTTACTGGTTTTAATGTGATCTGTAGCAGATCACTTATTACTCATTTGTGAGTATATTCTCATCCGCGATTAAAACCACAACGATGGAGCGGATATGAAAAAATTAGCGGTGGCAGCCCTTGTATTAAGCAGTCTCTCTGGCGGCGCGTATGCGCATGAAGCAGGCGAATTCTTTATTCGTGCCGGTTCGGCTACGGTTCGCCCGACTGAAGGATCGGATAACGTGCTGGGTATGGGCGGTTTTAACGTCAGTAATAACACCCAGTTAGGGTTAACGTTCACCTATATGGCGACGGAAAACGTTGGTGTTGAGCTTCTGGCTGCAACGCCGTTCCGTCATCGCGTGGGTCTGGGCGCAACCGGTGATATCGCTACGGTTCACCATTTACCGCCAACGCTGATGGCGCAATGGTACTTTGGCGATGCCAGCAGCAAGGTGCGTCCTTATATTGGCGCCGGTGTGAACTACACCACCTTCTTCGACGAGAAGTTTAACGATACCGGTAAAGAGGCCGGTCTGACTGACCTCAGCCTGAAAGATTCGTGGGGTATGGCGGGGCAGGTCGGTCTGGACTATCTGATTAACCGCGACTGGCTGATTAACGCCTCGGTCTGGTACATGGATATTGATACGGACGTACGCTTCAAGGCGGGCGGTCAGCAGCAAAGTATCAATACTCGCCTGGATCCGTGGGTGTTTATGTTCTCTGCGGGTTATCGTTTCTGATCCCCCGTCAAACTGGCCACAGGGTGGCCAGTTTGCTTTGCTCACTTCAAAACGACGGATAAACCGGCCGCTCATCAAGCTTTACGCAGTGCCTCAGGATATTTTCCCCATCATATAAATAGCTGAAAGCGTCGCTGGACAGGGAATGAAAAAGAATATCGCCGTTGGCAAACGGGATGATTTCGGTATCTCCCGCACGTTTATGTCCCGCACCGGTTTCAAAATGACCGTGCCATCGCTCCTGGGTATGGTCATAAACGTGCAGAATGACCTCGACAAGTCCTCTTTGCGGACAATTAAGGCGCAGGAAGGTAGAAGAGAAATTCAGGGGCAGCGCATGGAAGGGAATTAATAAGGCGAAAACCAGTAAAGCTCGTAAATACATCAAACCGCGAAAACCTCCTTCAAAAGGGAAGTGAGATTTTACTTAAGTCAAAGATCGCGTTTTTGCCGTGGATCAAGATGTCTTGTAATTCAATGGGATAAAGGCCCCTCGCGAGGCCCTTAGCGATCATTTTTGAATCAAATAGCGAATGGTCGGGCCATCCTGCTGGATATCCAGCACCGTGTAGCCGTGGTTTTTCGCATCCAGCGGAATGTTGTTGATGGACTGCGGACAGTCGCTGACCACTTCCAGAATTTCCCCTTTTTTGAGCTGCGGTAGGGCTTCAAGCGTGGCAACAGCCGGATAAGGGCAGGGTTCACCAACCATATCCAGACGGTAATCGGGCACGATCTCTTTCATGCAGCATTCTCCTGGGTTTCTGTTTTAACACTCGCGCGACGGAAGAAGCGTTTCTCCTGCGCGACAACCAGTAAAAAAGCGACCAGCAGCAGGGCGTAGGTGACCAGCAGGCCGCCGAGAGGGCCGAAGGTGCTCAGCAGGTTGACCTTGTCCCAGTTCGTGGCAAGCGCCGGGGACAGATCGTCCCAGAAGTACGCCAGGATCGTCGAGCCGATAACATTTCCCAGGCCCACCCACCAGTAATGCACCTGACCTTCAACGGCGCGGTACATCCAGCCGGTTTCACACCCGCCAGCCAGCACAATCCCGAAGCCAAACAGCAGGCCGCCAATCACCGCGTTAGGGCCAGCCCACATGATTTTCGGTTCAACGCCCAGCTGAACATAGCTGAAGATACCGATGGCGCTGACCGCCATCCCGGCGATAATCGCCTTTGCCATCATCGTGCGGCCGGTGATCCACATATCGCGAAACGCGGAGGTAAAGCAGATCTGCGCGCGTTCAATGAGCAGACCAAAACCCACGCCGAACAGCATCGCCAGGCCGAGTTTGGGCTGATTCATCGCAGTGCAAAGCGCCCAGGCGACCATAGCCAAAAAGACCAGCATACCGAGGCGGAAACGGCGACGCGCCTGGTCCGGCTTCTGGGTTAACGGAGACGCTGCGCTGACTTTTGTCATTTTCACCGGAATGCGGAACAGCGGCAGCAGGGTAAATTTGGCACCGAAGTAAGAGCCGATGGCCGTGGCGACTGCAAAGAACCAGGCGTGAAGCGAAAACTGAGGAATACCCGTAAAGAAAGCGGCCAGGTTACAGCCCATCGCCAGACGGGCGCCAAACCCGGCAATGATACCGCCGACTACCGCCTGCATTATGCGAATACGGCTTTTGGGCATCCGCAACTTAACGTTGTTTGCCCACAGCGCCGCCGCGAAACAGCCGCCGAACATGCCGACGATCATCATCCCGTCGATGCGGGTGAGCGGTGTGCCATCCAGATGGATGAGTTTAAAGTAACCCCACTCTTCGGTATGCACGCCAGCGAGCTGTAGCAATTGACCACCCCAGCGGGTGAACTCGCCGGTCACGGCCCAGAAGGTGCCGGTGATGCCGAAATAGTAGGTAGAGAGAATGCCTGCCGCGATAACGGCCGGAACAGGTGACCAGAACTTAACCAGGTAAGTCTGTTTGAAGGCGTGCCATGACATGAATAAGCCTCTGAACTCAGAAGGATTAAAGATAAAAAAGAGTCCAGATCATACGCTTGCACGCCAGAATGGAAAGCCATTCACGCCGAAAATATCGACGGGATCAATTTTGAGGTAATCCGTTGTAGAAGGTGTGGAAGGAAGGGTAACCGTCTGGCAGGAAGCCAGACGGTAGAGAGGTTATGCTTTACGCGTCGCCGCTTTCATTACGGTCACAAACGCTTTCAGCTCGGCCAGCATCTGCTCTGGCTTGTCCACGTTCTTTTCGATGATCTTCACAATCGCGGAGCCGGAGATGGCACCTGCCGCCTTCGCGTCAACCGCTGCGGTGACCTGATCCGGGGAGGAAATCCCGAATCCCTGCAGCGGAGGCGCGGCATGATACTCGGCCAGCTTCTCCACCAGATGATGCAGCGGCAGTGCGGCTTTTTTCTCGGCACCGGTCACGCCCGCGCGGGAGAGCAGGTAGGTATAGCCGCGTCCGTAAGAGGCAATCTGGCGCAGCAGGGCGTCATCGGCGTTCGGCGGGCAGATGAAAATCGGGGCGACGTTATGGCGCATGGCCGCCTGACGGAATGGCGCAGATTCCTCGACCGGCACGTCTGCCACCAGAACGGAGTCGACGCCCACGCGGGCGCACTCGGCGTAAAACTCATCGATACCGCGGTTGAACACCAGGTTGGCGTACATCAGCAGGCCAATCGGAATGGTCGGGTGCTTCTGGCGAATCGCCGCCAGCATCTCGAAGCACTGGGTCGGTGTCACACCGGAGGCGAATGCGCGCAGCGTCGCGTTCTGGATGGTCGGGCCATCCGCCAGCGGATCGGAGAACGGAATACCCAGCTCCAGCGCGTCGGCACCAGCCTCAATCAGGGTGTCGATGATCTTCAGCGACTGTTCCGGGCCCGGATCGCCCAGGGTGACGAAGGGAACGAACGCGCCTTCCTGGCGGGATTTCAGCTCTGCAAATACGTTGTCGTAGCGTTCCATCAGATTTCCCCTCGTGCTTTCAGAATATCGTGAACGGTGAAGATATCTTTGTCACCGCGTCCGGAAAGGTTCACCACCAGCAGCTGCTCTTTTTCCGGGTTTTCTTTCATCATTTTCAGCGCGTGCGCCAGGGCGTGCGAAGACTCCAGCGCCGGGATGATCCCTTCGCTGCGGCACAGCGTTTTAAAGGCTTCCAGCGCTTCGTCATCGGTAATGGAGACATAGTCCGCGCGGCCGGTACTGTTCAGGAACGCATGCTGTGGCCCGACGGACGGGAAGTCGAGGCCGGCAGAAATAGAGTAAGACTCTTCAATCTGACCCTCATCGGTTTGCATCATCGGGGATTTCATCCCGAAGTAGATCCCCACGCGGCCATGCTTCAGCGGCGCGCCGTGTTCACCCGATTCAATGCCGTGACCGGCAGGCTCTACGCCAATCAGGCCGACGCTGGCGTCGTCGATAAAGTCTGCGAACATGCCGATGGCGTTAGATCCGCCGCCAACGCAGGCGATCACCGCATCCGGCAGACGCCCCTCTTTTTCGAGGATCTGCGCTTTGGTCTCTTCACCGATCATGCGCTGGAATTCGCGCACGATAGTCGGGAACGGGTGCGGGCCCGCCGCGGTACCGAGCATATAGTGCGCGGTTTCATAGCTGCCAGACCAGTCGCGAAGCGCTTCGTTACAGGCATCCTTCAGCGTCGCGGAGCCGCTGTGCACCGGGATCACTTCCGCTCCCATCAGACGCATACGGAAGACGTTCGGAGACTGACGCTCAACGTCTTTCGCTCCCATATAGATGCGGCATTTCAGACCGAGCAGGGCGCTGGCAAGCGCAGAGGCCACGCCGTGCTGACCCGCACCGGTTTCGGCGATGATTTCGGTTTTGCCCATACGCTTCGCGAGCAGCGCCTGGCCCAGCACCTGGTTAGTTTTATGCGCGCCGCCGTGCAGCAGGTCTTCACGCTTCAGATACAGCGTGGTTTTGGTGCCTTCCGTCAGGTTGCGGCATTTGGTCAGCGCGGTCGGACGACCGGCGTAATTTTTCAGCAGGTCGGTAAATTCAGCCTGAAACGCCGGGTCTTTCTGCGCGCTGACAAACGCTTCTTCCAGCTGGCGCAGCGCGGGCATCAGGATTTGCGGGACGTACATCCCGCCGAACTCACCAAAATACGGGTTAAGTAATGTCGTCATCTTCTCTTCCTTAATATGCACGCAGAGTTTTAAAAACCGAGGCCAGCTTGCTGGCATCTTTGATACCCGGTTGGGACTCTACGCCTGAATTGAAATCGAGGCCTGCGCAGCCGGTTTTAGCGGCTTCTACGCAGTTATCCGGGCCTAATCCACCCGCCAGCAGGACGTTGTCCAGCTTTTCGCCGTTCAGCAGCGACCAGTCAAAACGCTGGCCGGTACCGCCCTGGCCGTTATCGAGGACGTATTTATCCACGTGGTTTAGGTTACGCGAGGGCAACGTATCGCCAACGCTTTGCGCTTTCCAGATCTGCACCTGTGGTGCCAGCGCGGCGCGCAGGGCATCGATGTAGCTCTGGTCTTCATCGCCGTGGAGCTGCACCGCGCTCAGGGATAACGCGTCGGCTTTGGCCGCAACGTCTGCAATATCTGCGTTGCGGAAAACGCCCACGTAGCTGAGCGGAGCCGCTGCGATGACCTTACGCGCCTGCTCTTCACTGACCGCGCGAGGAGAGGAGTCCACAAAGATCAGCCCGCCATAAATCGCCCCGGCTTCATACGCGGCCTGGGCATCCTGTTCGCGTGTTAAGCCGCAGACTTTGTTTTCACCCAGCAGCACGCGACGCACGGCCGCATTGAGATCGTCATGTTCCATCATGGCGGAGCCAATCAGGAAACCGTTGGCGAAGTGGCTCAGCTCGCGCACCTGGGCGTAGCTGTTAATGCCGGATTCGCTGATCACCGTGACGCCAGACCCCAGACGCGGTGCCAGCTGACGCGTACGGTTAAGGTCAATGGACAGGTCGCGCAGATCGCGGTTGTTAATGCCGACCACTTTGGCTTCCAGCGCAATCGCGCGCTCCAGCTCCTCTTCGTTGCTCACTTCGGTCAGTACGCCCATGTTCAGGCTGTGCGCCACAGCGGAAAGCTGGCGATACTGCTCGTCGTCGAGCACCGAGAGCATCAGCAGGCAGGCGTCGGCCTGGTAAAAACGCGCCAGCCAGATCTGATACGGGTCGATAATAAAGTCTTTGCACAGGATCGGCTGCGGCGCTATGCCGCTGACGATGGGCAGAAAATCGAAGCTGCCCTGAAAATATTTCTCATCCGTCAGCACGGAGATGGCTGAAGCATGATGCTTATAAACGCCGGCAATACGCGCCGGGTCGAAATCGTCACGAATAACGCCTTTGGACGGGGACGCTTTTTTGCACTCAAGAATAAACGCGGTGCGCGTACCCCGCAGGGCGTCATAGAAACGACGGCTGCTCGGGACGACGTCATTCTGGAAACTGGCAAGCGGCTGCTGTTGCTTGCGGGCTTCCACCCAGATGGCCTTATCGGCAACGATTTTCGCTAAAACGGTCTGCATTCTTTACCCTCTTGCCGCAAGTGCGGTAACGCGATCGTAAGCTGCACCGGAGCGCAGTACATCCAGAACTTTTTGAACGTTGGCCTTCAGGTCTTCCTCACCGTGCAAACGCATCAGCATGGCGACGTTGGCAGCAACGGCGGCCTCATGGGCGACCTCTCCTTTACCTTGTAATAAGCGCGTGAGAATGTCACGGTTTTCTTCCGGCGTACCGCCTGCCAGCGCTTCCTGATGGTATGGCGCGAGGCCGAAGTCGGCAGCGTCCAGCTGATAGCTCAGGATTTCGCCGTCGCGCAGTTCGGCCACCAGCGTTGGCGCATGAAGAGAAACCTCATCCATACCGCCGCTGTGCACCACGGCGGCACGCTGATAACCCAGCACGCGCAGCGTCTCGGCAATCGGCAGAACCAGCTCAGGGCTGTAAACGCCAATCAGCGCCAGCGGCGGATGAGCCGGGTTGATCAGCGGGCCGAGCACGTTAAACAGCGTGCGGGTTTTGAGCTGCTGACGAACCGGCATCGCGTGGCGGAAACCGGTGTGGTACTTCGGCGCAAACAGGAAGCAGACGCCCAGGTCATCCAGCGCTTCACGGGAACGCTCGGCGTTCATATCGAGGTTAATACCGAATGCGGCGAGCAGATCGGAAGAACCTGACCGGCTGGAAACGCTGCGGTTACCGTGCTTCGCGACCTTCAAACCACACGCCGCCGCCACGAAGGCGCTGGCGGTTGAGATATTGATGCTGTTACTGCCGTCACCGCCGGTACCGACGATATCCGCAAACTGATAGTCCGGGCGCGGGAACGGGGCGGCATTTTCCAGCAGTGCCGTGGCGGCACCGGCAATCTCCTGCGGGCTTTCGCCGCGCACCTTCATGCTCACCAGCGCGGCTGCAAGCTGCTCAGGCTTCAGCTCGCCGCGAACCACGGCGGAGAAGAGCTGATGGCTCTCCTGCTGGCTCAGGGTCTGCGCCTGATACAGTTTTTCCAGAATCGGCTGCAGGGTATTGGTCTGCTCCAGCTTCTGTAACGCCCAGTCGAGCGTCTGCTCCAGCAGGCGGGCGCCGTGGGAGGTCAGGATCGATTCCGGGTGGAACTGCAGGCCGCAGACGCGGTCCGCATCGTGGCGCACCGCCATCACCATGCCTTCAAACGAGGCGTTGATCGTCAGCCCGGCGGGAATATTGCTGCCAACCAGCGAGTGATAGCGCGCGACCGGGAGCGGGTTCGGCAGGCCGGCAAACATCGCCTGGCCGTCATGTTCAATGCTGGACGCTTTACCGTGCAGGATCTCACCCGCCTGGCCGACGTAGCCGCCATAGGCTTCAACAATCGCCTGATGGCCGAGGCAGATGCCGACGATTGGCAGTTTGCCGCGCATACGAGTCAGCAGCTCCGGCATACAGCCGGCTTCGCTCGGCGCGCCTGGCCCCGGGGAGAGCATTAGCACCGGGTTTTGCATGGTGGCCAGACGGTCAATCAGGGTCTGCGCAGGAACGTGGTTGCGGTAGATAACGACGTTGTGGCCATTCGCACGCAGCTGATCTGCCAGGTTATAGGTAAAGGAGTCGATATTATCGAGCAGCAGAATGTCAGCCATCAGAAAATCTCCTGTGCATGGTGTGCGGTAGCAATGGCGCGAAGGACCGCACGGGCTTTACTGCGCGTTTCGTCAGCTTCAGACTGCGGAACAGAATCAAGAACAATCCCGGCACCCGCCTGAACGGTGGCAATACCGTCTTCAACGTAGGCGGAGCGGATTACGATGCAGGTATCGAGATCGCCGTGGGCGGTGAAGTAACCCACCGCGCCGCCGTAGCTGCCGCGACGGCGTCCTTCGGCGGCGGCAATCAGCTGCATGGCGCGTACTTTCGGCGCGCCGCTCAGGGTGCCCATGTTCATGCAGGCGCGGTAGGCGTGCAGCACGTCGAGATCGTGGCGCAGCTCGCCGACCACGCGGGAGACCAGGTGCATCACGAACGAATAGCGGTCAACTTTGGTCAGGTCCGCCACGTAGCGGCTGCCGGGAGTACAAATGCGTGCCAGATCGTTACGCGCCAGGTCAACCAGCATCAGGTGCTCGGAGAGTTCTTTGTGGTCGGTACGCATCTCCAGCTCGATGCGGCTGTCCAGATCCCGGTCAAGCGAGCCATCGGCGCGACGCCCGCGCGGACGGGTTCCGGCAATCGGGTAGATCTCAATCTGACGGCTGGTGGCGTCGTACTTCAGCGAGCTTTCCGGCGAGGCGCCGAACAGCGTGAATTCGTTGTCCTGCATGAAGAACATGTAAGGGCTTGGGTTACTCTTTTTCAGCACGTCGTAGGCTGCGAGCGGCGACGGGCAGGGCAGCGAGAAGCGACGGGACGGCACGACCTGGAAAATTTCCCCGGCGCGAATCGCTTTTTGCATCTGGCGAACCACGGCGCCATACTGATCGTCAGTCTGGTTAACGTCGCAGGTCATTTTCTCCACGCGCTGCACCGGCAGCGCGGGCGGCGCTTCCGTCATCTGATGCTGCAGCTGAGCGATGCGGTGTTCAAGACGGTTTTTCTCAGCGGCAGACGGCGTGAACAGGCTTGCCTGGATGCGGGTGTATTGCTTCTGGTGGTCGATCACCAGCAGCGTTTCAGCCAGATAGAAGCAATAGTCCGGGCAGCGATTACCCTGCTCGGTTTCCGGCAAATCTTCAAAACCGGCGACCAGGTCGTAGGCAAACAGCCCGCCGAAGAACATCGCCTCACGCTCGTCTTCCGGCACGGTGACCAGATTCTGCAGCAGGCGGAAGGCATCGAAAACGGACAGGGAGCAGAGGCGCGCGTCTTCGTCCAGCAGCTGGCTCACCGGCGGGAAATGCAGAATGCGCATTTCTGGATGGCGTTCATTTTCAATGCCTGACGGCAGGGCGGCATCCAGCAGCGGCAGCAGCGATGCGCCATTGTCTGATAATGCTTTGATGGTGACAGTGTCACCTAAAGCGGTAATGCGCAGCGCGCTATCGACCAGCAGCAGGCTTTTGAGATCGTCCTTGCTGTCGATATCCGCCGATTCCAGCAGCAGCGTCGCCGGACGTGCCCCGCACACCTGATGAAACAGCGCGGTCGGGTTGTGGCGATAGGCCGCCTCGCAGGTCAGCAGTTCGAGATGAGGTTTGGCTGTTTGCATGTTGTTGTTCTCATATTTTGTTCAAAAAAAAGCCCGCTGGGTAGCGGGCGGGTATCTGTTTGCATTTCGCAGACGCGTGACACTGCCCGAAGATCAGGAAGTGCGCCACCAGCCGTGCAGAGTGAAATGTGCGGTCATTTTCAGATACCTTTCTCGTGTGAACTTGCGTACTAGTTAACTAGTTCGATGGCAAGTTGTCAACCCTTGATTTCAGAATTTCGCGTTAAGTCGGTATCATGGTGTTTTCGGATGTCTCCAACCTGTTATGGGAAGTGCTTTGAGCGATACCACCTACGCCATTATTTATGATTTACACAGCCATACTCAGGCCTCTGACGGCCTGCTGACACCCGAAGCCCTGGTTCATCGCGCCGTTGAAATGCGTGTCGGCACGCTGGCGATAACCGATCACGATACGACAGATGCCATTCCGGCGGCGCGCGCCGAGATCGCCCGCAGCGGGCTGGCGCTGAATCTGGTGTCCGGCGTCGAGATCTCAACCGTCTGGGAAAACCATGAGATTCATATCGTTGGCCTGAACATCGATATAGACCATCCGGCACTTGTTGCATTTTTGCAAGAACAAAAAACGCGCCGCAATCAGCGTGCAGAGATGATCGGCGAGCGTCTCGAAAAGGCGCATATTCCGGGCGCGCTGGAAGGGGCGCAAAAGATGGCGAACGGCGGGGCTGTCACCCGCGGTCATTTCGCCCGTTTTCTGGTCGAAGCGGGGAAAGCGACGACCATGGCGGACGTCTTTAAAAAGTATCTGGCGCGCGGTAAAACCGGATACGTTCCGCCACAGTGGTGTACAATAAAACAAGCTATTGATGTGATTCATCATTCTGGCGGTAAGGCCGTGCTGGCCCATCCTGGGCGGTATAATCTTTCTGCTAAATGGCTGAAAAGGCTGCTGGCACACTTTGCCGAATGCGGTGGCGAGGCGATGGAAGTCGCCCAGTGTCAGCAGGCGCCCAACGAGCGCGCGCAGCTCGCGACCTATGCCCGCCAGTTCGGCCTGCTTGGGTCACAGGGCTCTGATTTCCATCAGCCCTGCGCGTGGATCGAACTGGGGCGCAAGCTCTGGTTGCCCGCTGGCGTTGAGCCGGTCTGGCAGCTCTGGGAACAGCCGCAGCAAATTGAAGAGAGGGAAGTATGAGTCAGTTTTTCTATATCCATCCGGATAACCCGCAGCCACGTCTGATCAACCAGGCCGTGGAGATCGTCCGCAAAGGCGGCGTGATTGTCTACCCGACCGATTCAGGCTACGCGCTGGGCTGTAAAATTGAAGATAAAGGGGCAATGGAACGCATTTGCCGTATTCGCCAGCTGCCGGACGGCCATAACTTTACCCTGATGTGCCGCGATCTCTCTGAGCTGTCGACCTATGCGTATGTTGATAACGTGGCGTTTCGCCTGATTAAGAACAACACGCCGGGCAACTACACCTTCATCCTGAAGGGCACGAAGGAAGTACCGCGTCGTCTGCTGCAGGAGAAACGCAAAACCATCGGCATGCGCGTGCCGTCGAACCCGATTGCGCAGGCGCTGCTGGAAACCCTCGGCGAACCGATGCTTTCTACCTCGCTGATGCTGCCCGGAAGCGAGTTTACCGAGTCCGACCCGGAAGAGATCAAAGATCGTCTGGAGAAGGTGGTCGAGCTGATTATTCACGGCGGCTATCTCGGCCAGCAGCCGACCACCGTGGTCGACTTAACCGAAGATGCACCGGAAGTGATTCGTGAAGGCGTGGGTGACGTAAAGCCTTTCTTGTAAAGGTATAAGCAGATATACTACGCGGCCATCAAAGCAGGGCTCAGCCCTCTTTTGACCTGATTCGACGCCTGTGAAGGCGACACCTGAGGAAGCTCAATGAGCGAGAAGTTACAGAAAGTGCTGGCGCGTGCCGGCCACGGTTCACGCCGTGAAATCGAAGCCATTATTGAAGCGGGCCGCGTGAGTGTGGACGGTAAAATCGCCACGCTGGGTGACCGCGTAGAAATCGTACCGGGGCTGAAGATCCGCATCGACGGTCATCTTATCTCCGTTAAAGAGTCCGCTGAACAGATCTGCCGCGTGCTGGCTTACTACAAGCCGGAAGGCGAGCTGTGCACCCGCAACGACCCGGAAGGTCGTCCGACGGTGTTTGACCGTCTGCCTAAACTGCGTGGCGCTCGCTGGATTGCCGTCGGCCGTCTGGACGTGAACACCTGCGGTCTGCTGCTGTTCACCACCGATGGTGAACTGGCAAACCGTCTGATGCACCCAAGCCGTGAAGTGGAACGTGAATACGCGGTGCGCGTATTTGGCCAGGTTGACGAAAATAAACTGCGCGATCTGTCGCGTGGCGTTCAGCTGGAGGACGGTCCTGCGGCGTTCAAAACCATCAAGTTTACCGGTGGGGAAGGCATTAACCAGTGGTACAACGTGACCCTGACCGAAGGCCGTAACCGCGAAGTTCGTCGTCTCTGGGAAGCGGTAGGCGTGCAGGTTAGCCGCCTGATCCGCGTCCGTTACGGCGACATTCTGCTGCCGAAAGGTCTGCCGCGCGGTGGGTATACCGAACTGGATCTGACCCAAACCAACTACCTGCGCGAGCTGGTCGGCCTGACGCCGGAAACCACCTCAAAAGTGGCGGTGGAAAAAGATCGTCGTCGCATGAAGGCGAATCAGATCCGTCGCGCGGTGAAGCGACACAGCCAGGTGAGCAGCAGTCGCCGTTCCGGCAGCCGTAACAACAACGGTTAATATAAAAGCCCGGTCAACGAACCGGGCTTTTTTCTTTAGTAATCAATTCCAATTTGCGCTTTGATGCCTGCATCAAACGCATGTTTGACCGGACGCAGCTCGCTGACGGTATCGGCCATCTCCAGAATATCCCGATGACATCCGCGCCCCGTAACGATAACCGTCTGGTGTACAGGACGATTCTTCAGAGCATCCAGCACGGCTTCCAGCGGCAGGTAGTCGTAGGCGACCATGTAGGTGATCTCATCCAGCAGAACCATATTCAGCGAGGGATCGGCTAGCATTCTCTTTGCATGCTCCCAGACGGCGAGACAGGCGGCGGTGTCGGTTTCCCGGTTCTGAGTATCCCACGTAAACCCGGTCGCCATCACCTGAAACTCAACGCCGTGAGGCTCAAGTAAATTCCGCTCACCGTTGGGCCATTCGCCTTTGATAAACTGGATCACGCCCACTTTTTGACCGTGTCCAACGGCGCGTGTCGCCGTGCCGAATGCGGCGGTGGTTTTCCCTTTTCCGTTGCCGGTAAAAACGATGACGATCCCACGTTCGTCCTGGGCTGCCGCGACGCGCGCATCGACCTGTTCTTTCAGACGCTGCTGGCGCTGCTGATGGCGTTCTTCACTCATTGCGAAATTCCTGGTTTACGTCCCGGCTGGGCGTCAAAGGTCATCCCGGTTTTGCGGCGGCTGTCGTCGCCCATCAGCCAGAGATAGAGCGGCATAATGTCTGCCGGGGTTTTCAGCTTCTGCGGATCTTCGCTCGGGAACGCGCTGGCGCGCATTTTGGTGCGCGTACCGCCCGGGTTAATGCAGTTTACGCGCAGATGGCGGTTCTGGTACTCCTCCGCCAGCACCTGCATCATGCCTTCGGTCGCGAATTTTGATACGGCATAGGCTCCCCAGTTTGCGCGTCCTTCACGGCCAACGCTGGACGAGGTAAAGACCAGGGACCCGGACTCGGATTTGAGTAATAAAGGAAGCAATGCCTGTGTGAGGAAAAACGTGCCGTTGACGTTGACCTGCATCACCTGCTGCCAGATATCTGGATCCTGTTCATCCATCGGACGCACTTCACCTAGCAAACCGGCGTTATGCAGCACGCCGTCGAGTCTCGGATAGTGAGCGCTGATGCGCTGGGCTAATTCCTGGCACACCGCAGGCGTGCAGGTCAGTAAATCGAGCGTATACCACGGGGCCGGCGTGCCGCATACGGCCTCAATCTCCTGGGCGACGTTTTTCAGTTTTTCTTCGTTGCGCCCGATCAGAATGACGTTGGCGCCATATTCGGCGTATGTCAGGGCTGCCTCGCGGCCAATCCCGTCGCTGGCACCGGTGACAAGAATAATCCGATTTTGCAGCAGATTTTTTTGCGGTTGATAATGCACGGTGACTCCTCAGGCGACCGGTGACGCAATGGCGCCTTTATGATGACTTTTCGGCTTTATGCCCGAATTAGCCTAATAATTCAATCAGTCTACAGGACGCATTACTGTAAAATTAACAATTTGCAAATATTTAAACTCCAGTCCGGGGATTCCTGAAGGCGGCTCGCAGAGGTAATGTCACGAGCGAGACGCATGGGCAGGGCTGTTGTACACTGCCGTGAAAGATTCGTGGTTAAATCAAGGTGGAACGCGTGGAATTACTTTCTCAATATGGGTTGTTTTTGGCCAAAATCGCGACGGTGGTGGTTGCCATTGCGGTGGTTGCCGTTCTGATTGCCAACCTGACGCAGCGCAAGCGTCAGCGTGGGGAGTTACGCATCACCCGCCTGAGCGAGCAGTATAAAGAGATGCAGGAAGAGATGTCTCTGGCGCTGCTTGATAGTCATCAACAGAAACTCTGGCAGAAAGCGCAGAAGAAAAAGCATAAACAGGAAGCCAAAGCGGCAAAGGCAAAAGCAAAGCTCAATGCGCCGCAGGATAAGGCCACGCCGCGCGTCTATGTGCTCGATTTTAAAGGCAGTATGGATGCGCATGAAGTGTCTTCTCTGCGGGAAGAAGTGACTGCCGTTCTGGCCGTGGCGACACCGCAGGATCAGGTTGTCGTGCGTCTTGAAAGCCCGGGCGGGGTCGTTCACGGTTACGGACTGGCCGCCTCACAGCTGCAGCGCCTGCGTGAAAAACAGATCCCGCTGACCGTTGCCGTGGATAAAGTGGCCGCGAGCGGTGGCTACATGATGGCCTGCGTGGCGGACAAAATTGTTGCCGCGCCGTTCTCCATTATTGGCTCGATCGGCGTGGTCGCGCAAATTCCGAACTTTAACCGCTTCCTGAAAAATAAAGAGATTGATATCGAACTTCACACGGCGGGTCAATACAAACGTACCCTGACGCTGCTGGGGGAAAACACGGAAGAAGGGCGTCAAAAATTCCGCGAAGATCTCAACGAAACGCATCATCTCTTTAAAGATTTTGTACACCGTATGCGCCCAACGCTCGACATTGAACAGGTCGCGACGGGCGAGCACTGGTACGGCGTCCAGGCGCAGGAGAAAGGGCTGGTGGATGAAGTCGGAACCAGCGACGATCTGCTGCTCAATCTGATGGAAGGCCGGGAACTGGTGGGCGTGCGCTTTACCCAGCGTAAGCGACTCCTTGACCGCTTTACCAACAGTGCCGCAGAAAGCGCGGACCGTCTGCTGCTGCGCTGGCTTCAGCGCGGACAAAAACCGCTGCTGTAAACAAAAACGCGAGGCATATGCCTCGCGTTTTGCGTTAATCGACCAGGTGATATTTCTCTGAAAGCGTATGCGCCAGGTATTTGAACATGTTAAACACGGCGGTGCTTTTCGGGGTCGGTAAACCCTGTTCGTCAAGGAAGTATTCGCCGCTGAAAATCAGCACGCCATTACGCTGCTCTACGCCGGTGGCTTCAATGCCCGCCAGCGTATCTTCATGGTCACGGATAAGCTTGTTTGCTTCGATAAGCAGAGAGGCTCGGTCAATAGGTTGGGTCGTATTCTGCATAATCCACTCCTTAAACAGTGACAATAGTCTACGCCGAGGGCGCTTTGGGGGCAAATTTTCCCTGTAATGTGAGGGGATAAGGTGCAGGGTCCTGGCTGGCGGGATCTGCTTTTGCATGCTAATAAAGTTGCGTAACGAATTTTATCAGGTAGAGTGTGCGCTTTCGTCATTCTGGCAACAGAATTGCTTGACATTCAACCGGGAATTCGTCACGAATTACACGAGATGTGAGAAAAATACCCGAAAACTCAATCACCTGGGCGTCTTCTCATTAACGTCCGGTAAGTCAAAGGGGTTGATATCTCCTGACGCAGTCGCAATATCATTGGCTCGTCGTCAGCGGAAGGGAAATCAACGTGCGGCGTATTCCTGGAAGAATTAAATTAGGTAAAGGTGAATATGGGTAAAGCTCTCGTCATCGTTGAGTCCCCGGCAAAAGCCAAAACGATCAATAAGTATCTGGGTAATGACTACGTGGTTAAGTCCAGCGTCGGTCATATCCGCGATTTGCCGACCAGTGGCTCAGCCAGCAAAAAGAGCGCAGACTCTACCTCCACCAAAGGGGCTAAAAAGCCTAAAAAGGATGAACGTAGCGCGCTTGTCAACCGCATGGGTGTTAACCCATGGCATAACTGGGATGCACAATATGAAGTGCTGCCCGGGAAAGAAAAAGTCGTTAACGAGCTGAAGCAGCTTGCTGAAAAAGCAGACCACATCTATCTCGCAACCGACCTTGACCGCGAAGGGGAAGCCATTGCGTGGCACCTGCGGGAAGTGATCGGTGGTGATGACAAACGCTACAGCCGTGTAGTGTTTAACGAAATTACGAAGAATGCGATTCGTCAGGCGTTTGAGAAGCCGGGCGAACTGAATATTGACCGCGTAAACGCACAGCAGGCTCGTCGCTTTATGGACCGCGTTGTGGGCTACATGGTCTCTCCACTGCTGTGGAAGAAGATTGCCCGTGGCCTGTCCGCAGGGCGTGTGCAATCCGTCGCCGTGCGTCTGGTCGTTGAGCGTGAGCGCGAAATTAAAGCCTTCGTGCCGGAAGAGTTCTGGGAAGTCGATGCCAATGTGACCACGCCGGGCGGTGACGCTCTGCCGCTGCAGGTGAGCCATCACAACGACAAGCCTTTCCGTCCAGAAAACCGCGACCAGACCATGGCCGCCGTAGCGCTGCTGGAAAAAGCACGCTATCAGGTGCTGGAACGTGAAGACAAACCGACCAGCAGCAAGCCGGGGGCACCGTTTATTACCTCCACGCTGCAACAGGCTGCAAGCACGCGTCTGGGTTATGGCGTGAAGAAGACCATGATGATGGCGCAGCGCCTGTATGAAGCGGGCTACATCACCTACATGCGTACCGACTCAACCAACCTGAGCCAGGACGCGGTCAGCATGGTGCGCGGCTACATCAGTGACAATTTCGGTAAGAAATACCTGCCGGAAAGCGCTAACCAGTTCGCCAGCAAAGAGAACTCTCAGGAAGCACACGAAGCGATTCGTCCTTCTGACGTCTCGGTGTTAGCGGAATCGCTGAAAGACATGGAAGCCGACGCGCAGAAGCTGTATCAGCTGATCTGGCGCCAGTTCGTGGCGTGCCAGATGACGCCAGCGCAGTACGACTCCACCACGCTGACCGTTGGTGCGGGTGAGTTCCGTCTCAAAGCGCGCGGTCGTATCCTGCGTTTCGACGGCTGGACGAAGGTGATGCCAGCGCTGCGTAAAGGTGATGAAGACCGAACGCTGCCGGCGGTAAATAAAGGGGATGAGCTCTCGCTGGTTGACCTCGTGCCAGCCCAGCACTTCACCAAGCCGCCTGCGCGCTTCAGTGAAGCGTCCCTGGTGAAAGAGCTGGAAAAACGCGGTATTGGTCGTCCATCGACCTACGCGTCCATCATCTCGACGATCCAGGACCGTGGCTACGTACGCGTTGAAAACCGCCGTTTCTATGCGGAAAAAATGGGTGAGATCGTCACTGACCGTCTGGAAGCAAACTTCCGCGAGTTGATGAACTACGATTTCACCGCGCAAATGGAAGACAGCCTCGACCAGGTTGCCAGCCATCAGGCGGAATGGAAAAAGGTACTCGACAGCTTCTTCAGCGACTTTACCGACCAGCTTGAAAAAGCGGAGAAAGACCCTGAAGAGGGCGGCATGCTGCCTAACCA
Source organism: Enterobacter sp. UPMP2060 (assembly GCF_053709655.1). Lineage (NCBI taxonomy): Bacteria > Pseudomonadati > Pseudomonadota > Gammaproteobacteria > Enterobacterales > Enterobacteriaceae > Enterobacter > Enterobacter sp. UPMP2060. The sequence goes on along the minus strand of NZ_JBSKJQ010000003.1, from coordinate 214,402 downwards.
GATGGTTCTGACCAGCATCGACTGCCCAACCTGCGGCCGCAAGATGGGGATCCGCACCGCAACCACGGGCGTATTCCTTGGCTGCTCCGGCTATGCGCTGTCACCAAAAGAGCGCTGCAAAACCACCATCAACCTGGTGCCTGAGAACGAAGTTCTCAACGTGCTGGAGGGTGACGATGCGGAAACTAACGCTCTGCGTGCCAAACGCCGCTGCAAGAAATGCGGCACGGCAATGGACAGCTACCTGATCGATCCAAAACGTAAGCTGCACGTCTGCGGTAATAACCCAACGTGTGACGGGTATGAGATCGAAGAGGGCGAGTTCCGCATTAAAGGCTATGACGGCCCGATTGTGGAATGCGAGAAGTGCGGCTCTGAAATGCACCTGAAAATGGGGCGTTTCGGTAAGTACATGGCCTGTACCAACGACGAGTGTAAAAACACGCGCAAAATTCTGCGTAACGGCGAAGTGGCTCCTCCGAAGGAAGATCCGGTTCCGCTGCCAGAACTGCCGTGCGAGAAATCCGACGCGTACTTCGTGCTGCGTGATGGTGCCGCAGGTGTCTTCCTGGCCGCCAACACCTTCCCGAAATCGCGTGAAACGCGCGCGCCGCTGGTGGAAGAGTTGCATCGCTTCCGCGATCGTCTGCCTGAGAAACTGCGTTATCTGGCCGATGCGCCACAGCAGGATCCGGAAGGCAACAAAACCGTGGTACGGTTTAGCCGTAAAACTAAGCAACAGTATGTTGCGGCCGAGAAAGAGGGTAAAGCGACCGGATGGTCAGCCTTCTTTGTCGATGGCAAATGGGTTGAAGGCAAGAAATAATCTTCCCTTACCGTAACTTACCTGTAAAAGGGCCGGATTTCCGGCCCTTTTTTATTGCCTTGTTATTATTTTTTGTTCCGTACTATACAGTCAGGCTATAAATGATATAGTGGTTATAGTTAACCTGTTTCTTATTATTAAATCGTCTTAAGCGATTGACCGCATGCGCTAAATCGGATGGTCTGGCATGAAATTACAGCAGCTTCGTTATATCGTTGAGGTGGTGAATCATAACCTTAACGTCTCTTCTACCGCCGAGGGGTTGTATACCTCGCAACCGGGCATCAGCAAACAAGTTCGTATGCTGGAGGACGAGTTAGGTATCCAGATATTTGCCCGCAGCGGTAAGCATCTCACCCAGGTGACGCCTGCGGGGCAGGAAATCATCCGCATTGCGCGGGAAGTCCTCTCTAAAGTCGACGCAATTAAGTCGGTGGCAGGAGAACACACCTGGCCGGATAAAGGTTCGCTGTATATTGCCACGACGCATACCCAGGCGCGCTATGCGCTACCCGGCGTTATCAAAGGCTTTATCGAGCGTTATCCTCGCGTCTCTTTGCATATGCATCAGGGCTCGCCAACGCAAATTGCTGAAGCCGTTTCCAAGGGGAATGCAGATTTTGCCATCGCCACCGAAGCGCTTCATCTGTATGACGATCTGGTGATGCTTCCATGCTATCACTGGAACCGTTCTATCGTGGTGACCCCCGATCATCCCCTGGCGGGTAAAGGGTCGGTCACTATCGAAGAGCTGGCGCAATATCCGCTGGTAACGTATACGTTTGGCTTTACCGGACGGTCCGAGCTTGATACGGCCTTTAACCGGGCAGGGTTAACGCCGCGCATTGTCTTTACCGCGACGGATGCCGACGTGATTAAAACCTATGTGCGGCTTGGTCTGGGGGTGGGCGTTATTGCCAGCATGGCGGTGGATCCGGTGTCAGACCCTGACCTGGTGCGTCTTGATGCGCATGATGTTTTCAGTCATAGCACCACAAAGATTGGCTTCCGTCGTAGCACCTTCCTGCGCAGCTATATGTATGATTTTATTCAGCGCTTTGCCCCTCATTTAACGCGTGACGTGGTTGATACCGCCGTTGCATTACGCTCAAATGAAGATATTGAAGAGATGTTTAAAGACATCAAACTCCCCGAAAAATAATCACACCCGGTATCTTTCCCTTAGGGAAAGATACCGAAATAACGCCTCAAAGCTAAATTAGAATTATCATCATCTACGCATCCCCTGTCATATAATGTCATTATCCATTTAATCCGTAAGGTTATAATGTCGTGAATTGGCGACAAAAGTAGAAACTAATTTACGCCTTCGCAAATTTTTCTTTTCAATTATTTATTTCTGGTCAAAAGATTGAATATTTCATACCTTCCGGTGCGTAAATTCACTGGCTTTTCGGCTAAAGTTTCTTTAGGATTTATCTCAACAGATGATTAATTGTACCAATTGTTTGGTCCTAAATGATAAGCGATGTCGATTGTATGAGGTTAGCAATGCCTTCAGGAAGTGAAGAACCGCAAAGGGATCCTGCGCTCAAGCGTAAAGCCTGGCTGGCGGTCTTTCTCGTCTCTACCCTGTTTTGGGTGGTGGTTGCTCTCCTGGCCTGGAAATATTGGGGTTAAATATGGCAGTGACGGTACGTACAGAAACGGTAAAACAGATGTGTCAGCATCGTGACAACGGCCACAGAGGGCGTAAAGCACCTGCGACTGTTGTACCCGCGTCCTGGAAACTGACGCCGCAGCAGCAAGCGTTTATTGATGTGTTCGCAGAAGACGAACCCAAAAAACAATAATTTAGTTAATTGCGTAATGATGCAAATAGTCTGAATATCGACTCTGCACTTTCGTACTCTTTAATAAATACACATCAGCAATATAGCACTGAGGACTTACCTCGGAACTTTTAATAAATAATGCCTGGTGTCCCTATGATGAATAACATGACGTCTCACAAATACTGGTCATGGATCGGCGTTTTTACCGTGTCGATTCTGTTCTGGAGTCAGCTCATCTGGTTGGCCCTCCACTAAATTGTAAAACCTCGCTACGGCGGGGTTTTTTGTTTTTCCTTTCTGGACCAATCCTAAATTTATCAATTTGGGTTGTTATCAAAACGTTACGACATCTTTGTGTTATCTTTAATTACGGCCCTGATGATTGTCGGGGCATCTCTGTGATTAAGGAGGAGCTTATGTCGTTAACCCTACGCGAAGCCAGTAAGGACACGTTACAGGCAGAAAATAAAACCTGGCATTACTACAGCCTGCCGCTGGCTGCCAGAACGCTTGGGGACATTTCGCGTTTACCCAAGTCATTGAAAGTTTTACTGGAAAACCTATTGCGCTGGCAGGACGGTGACTCTGTCACCCTCGATGATATCCAGGCGCTGGCAGGGTGGCTGGAAAATGCCCATGCCGACAGAGAAATAGCCTACCGTCCGGCCAGGGTGCTGATGCAGGACTTTACCGGTGTCCCGGCCGTCGTTGATTTAGCCGCGATGCGCGAGGCCGTTAAGCGTCTCGGCGGAGATACGGCAAAAGTGAATCCGCTTTCCCCCGTTGACCTCGTCATTGACCACTCCGTAACCGTTGACCGCTTTGGTGATGACGACGCCTTTGGCGAGAACGTGCGTCTGGAGATGGAGCGCAACCACGAGCGCTACGTGTTCCTGAAGTGGGGGCAGCAGGCGTTCAGCCGGTTTAGCGTGGTCCCGCCGGGTACCGGTATTTGTCACCAGGTGAACCTTGAATATCTGGGTAAAGCCGTCTGGAGTGAATTGCAGGATAAAGAGTGGGTCGCCTATCCGGACACGCTGGTGGGCACGGACTCCCATACCACCATGATCAACGGTCTGGGCGTGCTGGGCTGGGGCGTCGGGGGTATCGAAGCGGAAGCGGCCATGCTCGGCCAGCCGGTGTCCATGCTTATCCCTGACGTGGTGGGCTTCAAGCTCACCGGCAAGCTGTCTGAAGGCATTACCGCCACCGATCTGGTGCTCACCGTCACCCAGATGCTGCGTAAGCATGGTGTGGTGGGCAAGTTTGTAGAATTCTACGGGGATGGTCTGGATTCGCTGCCGCTGGCCGACCGCGCCACCATTGCCAATATGGCGCCGGAATACGGTGCAACCTGCGGCTTTTTCCCCATCGATGACGTCACGCTGGAATACATGCGCCTTAGCGGGCGCAGCGAAGAGCAGGTCGCGCTGGTGGAGGCCTATACCAAAGCGCAGGGCATGTGGCGAAACCCGGGCGATGAACCGGTCTTCACCAGCACGCTTGAACTCGATATGGGAAGCGTTGAGGCGAGCCTCGCCGGACCGAAACGTCCGCAGGATCGGGTTGCGCTGAGTGACGTGCCAAAAGCCTTTGCCGCCAGCAATGCCCTGGAAGTGAACGTGGCGCAGAAAGATCACCGTCCGGTCGACTATGTTCTGAACGGACATCAGTATCAGCTCCCGGATGGCGCGGTTGTGATTGCGGCCATTACCTCCTGCACCAACACCTCGAACCCCAGCGTATTAATGGCGGCCGGTCTGCTGGCGAAAAAGGCGGTAGAGCTTGGGCTAAAACCTCAGCCATGGGTCAAGGCCTCGCTGGCACCGGGTTCCAAAGTGGTATCGGATTACCTGGCGCAGGCCAAACTGACGCCGTACCTTGACGAACTGGGCTTTAACCTCGTGGGCTACGGCTGTACGACCTGTATTGGTAACTCCGGCCCACTGCCTGAACCCATTGAAACGGCGATCAAGCAGGGTGACCTGACGGTAGGCGCGGTCCTGTCCGGTAACCGAAACTTTGAAGGGCGTATTCACCCGCTGGTGAAAACCAACTGGCTCGCCTCACCGCCGCTGGTCGTGGCGTATGCCCTTGCAGGGAACATGAATATCAACCTGGCGACCGATCCGATTGGTCACGATCGCAAGAACGATCCTGTCTACCTGAAAGATATCTGGCCATCTTCGCGTGAAATCGCGCTGGCCGTTGAAAAGGTCTCAACCGAGATGTTCCGCAAAGAGTATGCGGAGGTCTTTGAAGGAACGCCGGAATGGAAAACCATCAACGTCGTGGGCTCAGATACCTACGACTGGCAGGATGACTCGACCTATATTCGTCTGTCGCCGTTCTTTGATGAGATGCTGGCCGAGCCGGCACCGCTTAAGGATATCCACGGCGCGCGCATACTGGCGATGCTGGGAGATTCCGTCACGACCGACCATATCTCTCCGGCCGGGAGTATCAAAGCCGATAGCCCGGCAGGCCGTTATCTGCAGAGCCGGGGCGTCGAACGCCGCGATTTTAACTCCTACGGATCGCGTCGCGGCAATCATGAGGTCATGATGCGCGGAACGTTTGCCAACATCCGCATTCGTAACGAAATGGTACCGGGCGTGGAAGGGGGCATGACGCGCCATCTGCCGGGGACGGAAGTCGTTTCGATCTATGATGCGGCGGTCAAATATCAACAGGAAGGTACGCCGCTGGCGGTGATCGCCGGGAAAGAGTACGGTTCCGGCTCCAGCCGCGACTGGGCGGCGAAAGGTCCGCGTCTGCTTGGCGTTCGCGTGGTTATCGCCGAATCGTTTGAACGTATTCACCGCTCTAATCTGATCGGTATGGGGATCCTGCCGCTCGAGTTCCCGCAGGGCGTGACGCGTAAAACGCTGGGACTGACCGGGGAAGAGCAGATTGAGATTAGCGGTTTGCAAAACCTGCAGCCGGGTAAAACGGTGCCGGTGAAGTTAACGCGGGCAGACGGGAAAATCGAGGTGCTGGATTGCCGGTGCCGTATTGATACGGCAACCGAGCTGACCTATTACCAGAACGACGGCATTTTACATTATGTGATTCGTAAGATGCTGGACTGATGAAACGAGCCCGGCACCCGTGCCGGGCTTTAGCATCACTCTTTCAGCAGATGGCCCATTTTGGCGGCTTTGGTATCCAGGTAGTGGGCGTTTTTCGGGTTTCGGCCGACAATCAGCGGTACGCGCTCGACGATGTTGATCCCCGCTTCGGTCAGGATCTCCACTTTTTTCGGATTATTGGTCAGCAGGCGAACTTCGTCCACGCCCAGCAGCTTGAACATATCGGCGCACAAGGTGAAGTCGCGTTCGTCAGCGGCAAAGCCAAGCTGATGGTTTGCTTCAACCGTATCGTAGCCCTGGTCCTGAAGCGCGTAAGCGCGGATTTTATTCAGCAGACCAATATTACGACCTTCCTGACGGTGATAAAGCAGCACACCGCGACCTTCTTCTGCAATATGAGACAGGGCGGCTTCCAGCTGGAAACCACAATCACAGCGCAGGCTGAACAGCGCGTCGCCGGTAAGACACTCTGAATGGACGCGGGACAGAACCGGCGTCTGCCCTGAAATGTCTCCATAAACCAGCGCGACATGATCCTGTCCGGTTGCCAGTTCTTCAAAACCCACCATCAGGAAATCGCCCCATGGGGTTGGCAGTTTGGCTTCTGCCACACGTTTAAGCTGCATGTGATTCTCCAGAGTAGGCTGACACGTTTCGTGCCTTTGCCCTGTTTTGCTTTCTGTATCAGTTCATTTTGCCACAAGCTCAGCAGGTTCGCCTAATGGGCACCATGCTATATGAACGTTAAACGCACGATCCGACATATCCACCCGGATGATTAATTTCAGTTATGATTGTGACGCTTAGCGAAAAAGGAGAAGACATGCTTTCAATCGCCAGACGTACGGCAGCAGGTGCGGCCATTTTACTGATTATGCCACTGGCCGTATGGCTTTCAGGCTGGATGTGGCAGCCCGGGCATAATGCCACGTGGCTGAAAACGTTATACTGGATAACGGAAACGGTCACCCAGCCGTGGGGGATTATTACCCACGTACTCCTCTGCGCCTGGTTTCTGTGGTGCCTGCGCTTTCGTTTGCGCGCGGCGCTGGTGCTCTTTGCGATCCTTGGGGGCGCTATCCTTGTCGGTCAGGGCGTGAAGTCCTGGGTTAAAGATCGCGTTCAGGAGCCGCGTCCTTTTGTCGTCTGGCTGGAAAAAACGCATCATGTTCCGGTAGATGAGTTCTACAATTTAAATCGTAAAGATCGTGGCGCGCTGGTGAAAGAACAGCTTGCGGAACAGCAGGATATCCCGAAATTCTTACGTAAACACTGGCAGAAAGAGACCGGGTTCGCGTTTCCTTCCGGTCACACCATGTTTGCGGCCAGCTGGGCGTTGCTGGGGGTTGGGCTGCTTTGGCCAAGGCGTCGAACGATCACTATCGTGATTTTACTGGTCTGGGCGACGGGGGTTATGGGAAGCCGCCTGCTGCTGGGGATGCACTGGCCGCGCGACCTGGTCGTCGCCACGCTCATCTCATGGATGCTGATCGTGCTGGCGACCTGGCTCACTGAACGATTCTGCGGCCCGCTAACGCCACCGCCAGAAGAGAAAGAAGAAATAGCCGAAAGGGACCAGACAGAGGCCTGACGGTTGATATTCCGCATTTTGCCCATAGATCCATGACCTGCGCGTCACTTTTTCCGTTTCGCGCTCGTCGCTAAAATGGTAGTTTATAAGGCTGATTGCGGTGAATTGAACACACTTTATTCGCTTGAACCACATAACGGGAAGTAATGTGAAATATTTACTCATTTTCTTACTGGTATTGGCGATTTTTGTCATTTCAGTCACGTTGGGTGCACAAAACGATCAGCAGGTGACGTTTAACTATCTGCTGGCTCAGGGTGAGTATCGCGTCTCGAGCCTGCTGGCGGTATTATTTGCTGCCGGTTTTGCCATTGGCTGGCTGGTTTGCGGTCTGTTCTGGCTGAAAGTCCGTGTTTCTCTTGCGCGCGCTGAACGTAAAATTAAGCGACTCGAAAATAACATTGCCCCTGCGTCTGACATTCCGGAAAGCTCTGGTGTGCCGGTCGTGAAGGAATAATCGACTATGCTGGAGTTGTTGTTTCTGCTTTTGCCTGTAGCCGCAGCCTATGGCTGGTATATGGGCCGCAGAAGTGCGCAACAAACAAAACAGGATGAGGCCAACCGGCTCTCCCGCGACTACGTTGCGGGGGTGAACTTCCTCCTGAGCAATCAGCAGGACAAAGCGGTAGATCTGTTCCTCGATATGCTGAAAGAGGATACGGGGACGGTTGAAGCGCATCTCACCCTGGGCAACCTGTTCCGCTCGCGCGGCGAGGTCGATCGCGCCATTCGTATTCATCAGACTCTGATGGAAAGCGCCTCGCTGACCTACGATCAACGTCTCCTTGCGGTGCAACAGCTGGGGCGGGATTACATGGCCGCGGGGTTGTACGATCGCGCTGAAGATATGTTCGCGCAGCTGGTGGATGAAACAGATTTTCGCATCGGGGCATTGCAGCAACTCCTGCAGATTTATCAGGCCACCAGCGACTGGCAGAAAGCCATTGATACCGCTGAACGTCTGGTGAAGCTGGGTAAAGATAAGCAGCGCGTTGAGATCGCCCATTTCTACTGTGAGCTTGCGCTTCAGCAGATGGGCAACGACGACATGGATAAAGCCATGGCGCTGCTGAAGAAAGGCGCCGCGGCGGACCGCAACAGCGCGCGCATCTCCATCATGATGGGGCGCGTCTTTATGGCGAATGGCGACTACGCCAAAGCCGTTGAAAGCCTGCTGCGGGTTATCGACCAGGACAAAGAGCTGGTCAGTGAAACGCTGGAAATGCTGCAAACCTGCTATCAACAGCTCGACAAGCAGGAAGAGTGGGTAGCATTCCTGCGTCGCTGCGTGGAAGAAAATACTGGCGCCACCGCTGAACTGATGCTCTCAGACGTCGTTGAGCAGTATGAGGGAAGCGACACCGCGCAGGTTTATATTACGCGTCAGCTGCAGCGTCATCCGACCATGCGGGTGTTCCATAAGCTAATGGATTACCACCTGAACGACGCTGAAGAAGGGCGCGCCAAAGAGAGCCTGATGGTGCTGCGCGACATGGTTGGCGAACAGGTGCGCAGCAAGCCGCGCTATCGTTGCCAGAAGTGTGGTTTTACCGCGTATACGCTCTACTGGCACTGTCCTTCCTGCCGCGCCTGGTCCACCATCAAGCCAATCCGTGGCCTGGACGGACAGTAATTTTTTAAAACGCCGCATTTTAGTTACAACATACTGATGGTTTTTCCACTGTCCTGTGCTCCGTGCGGTTTGCCGGCCTGGCAGGCGCGTAAATGGATCCTGTCAATTTGCGGCGTCGGCAGGTAGAATGCTGGCCGTTTATCTGTTCCGCGCCGCTGCGCGCCCATAGACGAAAAGGGCTGGTCATGACGTCTGTTACATCCTCCACTTCCCGCGTAATTACGGATTCTCCTGTTGTTGTTGCGCTCGATTACAATAAGCGTGACGCTGCACTGGCGTTTGTCGACGGCATCGACCCTCGCGACTGCCGTCTGAAAGTTGGCAAAGAGATGTTCACGCTGTTTGGACCGCAAATCGTTCGCGATCTGCAGCAGCGCGGCTTTGACGTTTTCCTCGACCTGAAATTCCACGATATCCCGAATACCACGGCGCACGCGGTTGCCGCAGCCGCAGAGCTGGGCGTATGGATGGTCAACGTCCACGCATCAGGTGGGGCAAGAATGATGACGGCCGCCCGTGAGGCGCTCCTGCCGTTCGGTAAAGATGCACCGTTGCTGATTGCGGTCACGGTGCTGACCAGTATGGACGAAAACGATATACGCGACCTGGGCGTGACGTTGTCACCCGCCGAGCATGCCGAACGTCTCGCGCGTCTGACGCAGCATTGCGGCCTGGATGGCGTCGTCTGCTCCGCGCAGGAAGCGGTACGTTTCAAATCAGCGCTGGGCCAGGATTTTAAACTGGTTACGCCGGGTATCCGTCCTGCAGGCAGCGAAGTGGGCGATCAGCGCCGTATTATGACGCCTGAGCAGGCGCTGGCTGCTGGCGTTGACTACATGGTCATCGGGCGTCCGGTAACGCAGTCTGCCAACCCGGCTGAGACACTTAAGGCTATCAACGCATCGCTGAAAAAGGGGGCCTAATGACCGATTCCAACAGCCGTCTGGTCTATTCAACCGATAGCGGGCGTATAGACGAGCCGAAAGCGAAAGTGGAACGTCCAAAGGGGGACGGCATCGTTCGGATCCAGCGCCAGACCAGTGGACGAAAAGGGAAAGGGGTTTGCCTAATCTCCGGCATTGACCTGGATGATGCTGAACTGGCAAAGCTGGCGGCCGAGTTGAAAAAGAAATGTGGCTGCGGCGGCGCCGTGAAAGACGGCATTATTGAAATCCAGGGAGATAAGCGCGATTTAATAAAATCTCTGCTGGAAGCCAAAGGTATGAAAGTCAAACTGGCAGGCGGTTAAAATAAATGAGCCACGGTAAATGCCGTGGCTCGTGTTATATACGTGCGTATGTCAGACCTGAAATGCGTTCAAATATCGCAATACCGGGGAAGGCTTAGATAATAATTATTTGCCAACCTGGTGACCGATAATACCACCGACAGCAGCGCCACCTAATGTACCCAGCGTACTACCATCCGTTAATACTGCACCACCGAGAGCACCGGCACCGGCACCAATAGCGGTGTTACGGTCACGTTTAGACCAGTTAGAGCACGCGCTCAGGGACATTGCTACAGTGATTGCCAGAACAGCGGCGGCTAATTTTTTGCTGGTTAAGGTCATAATACTTTCTCCTGAATTATCGATTCACGGAAAGATGTACACGTTAAGTATAGACGAATCGAATACTTAATTCTGTTCTCCGTGAAAGCTGGTCGCGCAGGCGTTACGTAATCACGCAGGTGATAGTCACTTCCTGTTATATCGCTAACATTAATTTTACGACTTTAATGCAGGTTAAACAGGTAAAAACTCTTAAAGAAGTACCAGGAATCATCTCAGAGAAAGAAGGGGCGTATGCGCCCGAAATTCGGGCGCGGAGGGAAACTCAGGCGGTCGTTTTAATAATATTGACGATCAGCCCGTCATCTTCCAGTTTATTACGGTGCGCATCGCTCAACCGTTCATCGGTAATCACGCGGCTAAAGCGTAACACGGGGCCCATCGTGTATGGGTGAACGGCGCCAAATTTAGGACTGTCGGTCAGCACAATGGCTTCACACTCTTTTTCCAGCACGGCATTCACCACGTCGGAGCGCATCATATCCCGGCCGGTAAAACCTGTCTCCGGTTGCCAGCCGTCAATCCCGATAAAGGCCTTGCTGAAATGAACCTGCTGAACATACTGACGGGTCAGCGGGCCTACCATGCTTTCACTTTTTTTCTGGTAAATACCGCCGAGCAGAATCACCTCACAGCGCGTCTCTTTGAGCAAGTGCGCGATATAGCTGCTGACGGTGATGATGGTAACGTCTTTTTGATCGGCAAGCGTGCGCGCCAGAAGGGCATTGCTGCTGCCGTTTTCAATAAAGACGGTCTCGCCGTTGTTCACCAGGGACGCGGCAAATTCCGCCAGTTCACGTTTGAGCGCGTAGTTATTCATCATGCGCGTCTCAACGTCGTCACTGTCCAGCGGGACAGCATATCCGTGCGCGCGACGCAGGTAGCTCTGTTTTTCCAGCAGATTAAGATCCTGGCGGATGGTGACTTCAGAAACGCCGGTGGTTTTAGCGAGGTCGACTACGCTTACGCGTCCCTGATCGATGACCATCTGCAAAATGAGTTGTTGTCGGGAATTCATAGCATCCATTTAATAAAGCGAAACGAGGTCGGAGACGGTGGGATTAAACTTCCCACGGCGCTTTTGGCTGTCTGTTTTCTGGTGCATTGTCAGCACCATTCTGAGCAAGAAGTTCAGACTTCAGGATCTCGAGATTACGGATAGCAGAGTGATAATCGCCCGCCACCAGGATATCCAGCACGGTATCAATTCGTTGTGCTACAGCTTGTGCGTCAATAGTCGACATAATCTCACCCCAGGCGCGAAAAGTTAATATTTTCAATGATGCAGAAATTAGGTTCAAAAGAGAAGGGAAAAAATGCAATAACTAAATTACATAAACATAAGTGATAAATTTATTCCCCCTCATGCAGCAGGCTTAATGACTGGATTAGTCTAAAACTGCGCGCAAGGCGCTTTTTTATAAGAGGAATTAGACTATGACAGTTATCAATCAGCCTACCTGCACACTGTTTACCGATACTGAACGGTTCACTCAGCTGTCAGGGTATTACGAGGCGGAGCGTCACACGGTCTGGATGATGCTGCGGGCTCAGCCACGTCCTTGCTTTAACCATGCGTTAATAGAGGAGATCATGAACTTTTCATGGCTGGTTCGCCAGTCCGGGTTTGCGGTTGATTTTTGGGTAACCGGATCGCTGGTTCCCGAGATGTACAATACGGGCGGTGATTTACAGTTCTTCGTCGAGTGCATTCAGAACGGACGTCGGGAAGCGTTACGGGCGTACGCTCGCGCCTGCGTTGATTGCGTCCATGCGGCCTCACGGGGGTTTGATACGGGAGCCATCACTCTGGCAATGGTAGAAGGCAGTGCGTTAGGGGGCGGGTTTGAGGCCGCTCTGGCGCACCATTTCGTCCTGGCTCAGCGCGATGCCCGTTTAGGTTTCCCGGAGATAGCCTTCAACCTGTTTCCGGGTATGGGAGGATATTCCCTGGTTGCACGCCGTGCAGGCATGAAGCTGGCGGAGGAACTTATCTACAAAGGGGAATCCCATACGGCTGAATGGTACGAGCAGCACGGGCTGGTGGATGTCCTGTTTGAACCGGGACAAAGCTATGTCTCTACACGAACCTTCATCGATACGCTGCGGCCAAAACTGAATGGCGTAAGGGCGATGCTGCGCGCCCGTACGCGCGTTCTGCAATTGCCCCGCAGTGAACTGATGGACATCACGGAAGACTGGGTTGATGCCGCTTTCTGCCTGGAGCCGAAAGATATCGCCTACATGGAACGTCTGGTCACGCTGCAAAACCGCCATCACGCGGCGGGCCTGCGTAAAGCCAGTTAACGTTGATTTCGCGCTTGATATCGTTTTAGCCATCGCTCGAATGCGGCAGCGGGCATCGGCTTAGCAAACAGAAAACCCTGCCGTTCGTTGACGCCGTTCTTGGTCAGAAAGGCGTCTTCTTTTGCATTCTCCACACCCTCGGCAATCACCTGCAGATTTAACGCCTGCGCCACCGCGACGATAGCGCGCACCAGTGACTGGGAAATAGACTGCTTATGAATATCCCTGACGAAAGATTGATCGAGCTTAATGGCGTCGATAGGGAAGCGGGCCAGCTGAGAAAGGGAAGAGTAGCCGGTGCCAAAATCATCCAGATGAATTTGCGCCCCGAGTCGGCTGAACTGCTGGATCACGGACAGCGCCAGCTCTTCATTTTCGATAAGACAGCTTTCGGTCAACTCAACGTCGACCGGGCAGTATTCAAAATTCAGATCCTTCAGCGCCTGCTTTAAGTCGCTGAAGATGGTCTGGTCGGCCAGCTGGCGTGCAGAGACGTTCACCGCCACGCGCAGGTTTATTCCCTTATCGCGCCATTTTGCCACCTGGCGAACCACATCGAGCATCACCCAGCGGCCCAGCGGCACAATCAACCCCGACTCCTCGGCATAAGAGATAAACTCCAGCGGCGGGATCAGGCCGCGTTCTGGTGATTGCCAGCGGACCAGCGCTTCAAGGCTTCTGACTTCTCCGCGCCAGGTTATTTTCGGCTGATAGTGGATCAGAAGCTGATCGTTATCCAGGGCCTTGCGCAGGTTGGTATCCAACCAAAGATACTCAAACACGCGCTGGTTCATCTCGGGTGAGAAGACGCAGAACTTGCCCCGGCCGTTCTCTTTGGCGGTGTACATGGCGGTATCGGCGTTGCGAATAACGCTTTCCCGGTCGTTCCCGTGCTGCGGGGCGAGGGCGATACCCAGAGAGCAGCCGGTATAAATCTCAATCAGACCGATTCGGAACGGCTGGCGCAGACGGGTTAAAATGCGCGACGCCATCGCCTCCAGAGAGCCCTGAGAGGTATTGGTGGCCATGACGATAAACTCATCGCCGCCAAGACGCGCCAGCACCTGTTCTTCATCCAGACAGCTCAAAATGGCGAGGGCGACAGCCTGCAACAGCTGATCGCCAAACATATGCCCGTAAGCGTCGTTGACCTTTTTAAAGTTATCCAGATCGAGATACACCACGCCCACCTGCGTGTCGCCGCGGTTGTCGATGGCGTCAGAAATCAGATCGTGGATCGCATTGCGGTTTGGCAGGCCGGTGATGGTATCGGTATTGGCCAGCACGCGCAGCCGCTCCTGAGCGCGGCGCTCTTCCGTAATATCTGTCCCGGAACAGATAAGGAAAATTTCATTTTTACCGCTGCCGCTGTGCACGAATTTGTTTCTGAACAGAAAAAGGCGCTGCCCTTTACGCGTTTTGATCCAGCGTTCGACTTCGTAGGAGCTGCCGTTGCGAAAAAAACCGGTAATATTGCGCTTTGAGGCTGCCGCTTCGCTGCGGCTCATAAACAGCTTAAACACGTTCTGCCCAATCACTTCTTGCTCTTTCAGGCCGGTGTACTCTTCGCTAAGCCGGTTAAAACGCTGAATATTGCCGTGCTGATCGAGAATAACAATGACGGAGTTGGCCTCAGAGACAACCTGCTCCGCGAAAGAGAGCCCCTGAGCCAGATCGCGCGCCACGGAGGGTGTATCGTTCCAGGCGGAAGCGGTGCCTGCCCACTCGTTGCGGGTAATTTTACGGCCCACAAGATGAACCGGGACATCTTCCCCGTACAGGGAGAGCGACATGGAAATGCTGGAGGTAATAACGGTTAAATGACGGATGAGATCGGCCTGTTCTTCATCCAGCGCCACGACCTGAGTGACATCGGCATTTTCGCTGGTGGAGAGGTGCAGAGCGTTGCTGTCAGCTGACAGGCGCCACCACGGGCTGTGAGTTCCCATGTAGCGAAACAGCAAATTCTGCTCCAGATCGTCCATCATGTTTTCTCCCGCAGCTGTTCATTAGCGCACAAATTATTCATTTGCTGTCGACTTTTCCGTTGAGAAACAGCGGCAAAACCGAAGTGAACCTGTTGTTTTTCCCTGCTTTCTTATAATAAAACGAGTCAGGTTAAAAAGGATACTGAGCGTATAGAAATTCACGTAACCGAATATAACAACACTCTTTTACTGTAGATAATTATGGCGGTTTTGGGCGAAGGGATGCTGAAAATAGTAAGGAAAAATAATGATTTTGTGGCGGGGATAAAAAGAAAAATTGTCGGCCCTTCCGGAAAGGAAATGGCCGACAATTGAACCGGTTATCAGGCGACAGGGCGCGCGATAATACTGCGGGTTTCCATGCGAACTTCGGCGATAGTAACGTCAATCACGTCGGTGACTTTGTAAACTGTTTCACCTTTAATTTGCACGGTACCGTTTTCCTGGCTACAGACCATTTCGTCACGAACCGCGTGCAGGAACGGCGCAGGAATAAACGCGACAGCACCGTTATCGACCAGACGGACGCGCATGCCCCCGCGGCTGATATCGATGATCTCTGCGGCGAAACGGGTGTCCGTACCGGCTTTATCCTGCAGGAAGCGTGCGTACAGCCAGTCACCAACGTCACGCTCGGCCATGCGGTTCAGACGGCGACGATCGGCCATCTGCAGCGTGGTGTCCTCCTGAGGACGGGCAATGGTTTCACCTTTGATAATCGCTTTCAGCAGACGGTGGTTAACCATATCGCCATACTTACGGATCGGCGATGTCCAGGTGGCGTAAGCTTCGAGGCCAAGGCCAAAGTGCGGGCCAGGCTCGGTGCTGATTTCAGCGAAGGACTGGAAGCGACGAATGCGGCTGTCCAGGAAGCCCGACGGCTGCGCGTCCAGTTCGCGGCGAAGCTTGCAGAAGCCCGGCAGCGTCAGCACTTCTTCCGGATCAACGTGCACATCGTGATTTTTCAGCAGGGCCGCCAGCGCTTCGGTATTCGCCGGATCAAAACCGGTGTGGACGTTGTAAATGCCAAAGCCCAGCCTGTCGCGCAGCACGCGTGCGGCACAGATGTTGGCGGAAATCATCGCCTCTTCAACGATGCGGTTCGCAATGCGTCGCGGTTCGGCCACGATGTCCAGCACTTCGCCTTTCTCGCCCAGAACAAAGCGATAATCCGGGCGGTCTTTGAATACCAGCGCATGGGTTTTACGCCATTCGCCGCGGTTCAGGCAGATGCGATGCAGCAGACGGATTTGCGCGGCAATGGCGTCTGATTCAGGTTTCCAGCTACCGGTATTTTCAAGCCAGTCGGAGACGTTATCGTAGGCCAGCTTGGCTTTTGATTCGATGGTGGCGGCAAAGAACTCGATATCGTCTTCAATCGCGCCATCTGCGGCGATAGTCATGCGGCAGGCAAGGACCGGGCGCACTTCATTTGGACGCAGCGAGCAGAGATCGTCTGACAATTCGCGCGGCAGCATCGGAATGTTGAAGCCCGGCAGGTAGTTGGTGAACGCACGGATTTTCGCCGCGTCATCCAGCTTGCTGCCTTCGGCAATCCAGGCGGTTGGATCGGCAATGGCGACGGTCAGATGCAGTTTGCCATCGGCGCTCTCTTCAGCGTACAGCGCGTCATCCATATCTTCCGTGCTGGCGCTGTCGATGGTGACAAACTCCAGCGCGGTGAGATCGCGGCGCGTCAGACCTTCGTCCTGCATCTCGGTCGCTACGCCGTTCGGCGCTTCTTTTTCAAGATTATGGCGTGCCAGCGTGACCCACCATGGCACGAAATGGTCGGCGCCAAAGGTGATGAACTGGGTCAGCTCAGCATAAAAACCGCGATCGCCTTTCAGAGGATGACGGCGCATTTCTGCTACGGCCCAGTCACCTTCTTTAAAATCATGCTCAACGCCACGGGCGGCGCGGCAGGGAATAGCATCTTTCAGCAGGGGATGATCCGGCACGATAGCAAGACGATCGTCTTTTCTCTGCACCTTGCCCACAAAGCGGGTCAGGAACGGTTCGATCAGTTCTTCCGGCTCGGCAGACTCGCGGTCCTTCTCGGTATGAATGACGGCCATGACGCGATCGCCATGCATCACTTTCTTCATCTGCGGAGGCGGAATGAAGTAGCTTTTCTGCGCGTCAACCTCAAGGAAGCCAAAGCCCTTTTCCGTGGCTTTTACGACCCCTTCTGCACGCGGCGTCTGGGAATGCAGTTGCTGTTTAAGCTGCGCTAGCAGCGGGTTGTCCTGAAACATAATGTTCTATTTTCGTAGCCATTGAGCGGCTGACAGTTTTACGCGATTCTCACTGTCTCAGCAAGCGCTCTTTGGGTAATTAGTATGGTTATTCCTCTTTACCAAACGCGACTTTCAGACGATTGAGCCAGCCATCAAACGCGCTCCGGGTAAGCAGCGTGATGGCATGTTCGCCGGGGAGTCCCTGATCCGTGAGCGGGGTAAACTGCGCGGCGCTGAAGCGGTCCGGAGAGCGCGTCAGCAGTTCGACCGCCGCCGAAAGCGCGGGAGACGTCAGCGGGATCGCTTCGCGGGTGTTTAACAGGATTTCTCCGGTCAGGTCGAGCAGCGAAGGCTCATGGCAAAGGACCGGCGTCAGCGCCTCCAGCGCGGGTTCTGCCTGCCAGCGAGACAGCGACTCAAGCTGATGCGCACTCGCATAGCGCAGCTCGACGACGGGCAACAGCGGCACCCAGGCGGCGTGGCTCGCGGGCAGCGTGTGCGGCTGAATATGATGGCCTGGCAACCAGCGAACGGGGTGTCCTAACAGCGCCTGAAAAACCGCGACCACGCGCGCCTGAAAACCAATAAACCCGATAATCTGGTTAATCACCACAATGTCATATATTGACAGGCCAACCTCATCAAGCTGGTTCTGCGCTTTATCATCAATCACATCAGGAGAGCTGGCGAGCTGGCGGGCATACTGCGTAATTTGCGCCAGACGTCGGTTGCTTTCACGCGAGGAGTCGGGGCCGGGAAGCGGGGCGAGGAGGGCGGCGTAATGGTTACAGAGCCGCTGAACGCCGCAGGCCTGGGCGACCGTTAGCGCGGTGCTGAGCCGATCGTAGGCGCTGAGCGTATGCAGGCGGTTCACGGGAATCGAGAGCGGAAACAGCTGGTGGCACAAGGCTCTGGCAGGGGTAAGCCAGCCAGAACAGGCGGCGACAATCTCATCAGGCAGGGCTAAATCGAGCAAAAAACGATCGTCGACGTTAGCGGCTTCGGGCACCAGAGGCAGAACATCTGTCTGCGCGTGGTTCGACTGGGTCTCGTGATACCAGTGGCCTTTGCCGGAAAAACGGCGTTGTTCCATGTGCGTTCCTTGATCTCAAAATGGCGATCAATATCCTGGCGTAAGGCAGATAAAGGGAAAAATATTGTTAGGTGATAACAAATAGCAGAACGGAATAACGAAGGGGTGGTGCGGGGGGAAAACTCTCTTCCCGTGCGGGAAGAGAGTCACAGCTTATTTAATTTCCAGCTCGTTCATTGCAGCGATGTTGAAGCCGCCGTCAACGTGAACCACTTCACCGGAGATACCAGCGGAAAGGTCAGAGCACAGGAATGCTGCAGAGTTACCCACATCTTCAATGGTAACGGTACGACGAATTGGGGTAACCGCTTCGCAGTGTGCCAGCATTTTACGGAAATCTTTAATACCGGAAGCTGCCAGGGTGCGGATAGGACCTGCAGAGATGGCGTTAACGCGCACGCCTTCAGGACCCATTGCGTTCGCCATGTAGCGTACGTTGGCTTCCAGAGAGGCTTTCGCCAGGCCCATAACGTTGTAGTTAGGGATAGCACGCTCAGCACCCAGATAGGACAGGGTCAGCAGGGCTGCGCCCGGGTTCAGCATCGCGCGGCAGGATTTCGCCATCGCAACGAAGCTGTAGGAGCTGATGTCGTGAGCGATTTTGAAGCCATCACGGGTAACCGCGTTCACGTAGTCGCCGTCCAGCTGGTCGCCAGGAGCGAAGCCAATGGAGTGAACGAAACCGTCGAATTTCGGCCATGCTTTTGCCAGTTCAGCAAACATGCCGTCGATGCTTTCGTCTTGTGCAACGTCACATTCCAGAACAATGCTGGAACCCAGCTGCGCGGCAAACTCTTCAACACGGCCTTTCAGCTTGTCGTTCTGGTAGGTGAACGCCAGCTCAGCGCCTTCGCGATGCATTGCCTGTGCGATGCCGTATGCGATGGACAGTTTGCTGGCAACGCCAGTCACCAGAATGCGCTTACCGGAAAGAAAACCCATAGCTTTAATCCTTATATTCATTGCTAATTTTGCCTTGTAATTCATGGCGTTACAGGCAGTATTTCAAAATCATTCGAAATTAGCTCGAAATTATAGCCCACTCACAGCCCCTTGTGTCACGATATTTCTCGCTGTTCTCCGAAGATGCCTGCCCCGAAGAATGCGCCGCGGACTCGCGGGGGCTCAAAATTTCAGCATTCGTCCAGTATATCACCCGGCAACAGGTTCACCTCATCCAACCAGCGAGGAAGCGCGATCCCGCGAGGGTATTCACGCTTTCCTGAGATTGTCGATGAAGCGCGCGATGACGATAAAGAAAACCGGTACGAATAAAATGGCGAGAAGCGTACCGCTAATCATGCCGCCAAATACGCCGGTACCGATGGCATGCTGCGTACTGTCGCTCGCACCATTGGCCAGCATCAACGGAACAACCCCTAAGGTGAAGGCTAACGACGTCATCAGAATAGGGCGCAGACGCTGGCCGGCGGCATGAATGGTTGCCGCCAGCAGGGGCTGCCCCTGGCGATGGAGCTGCCTCGCAAATTCAACAATCAGAATGGCGTTCTTGGCCGACAGGCCAATAAGCGTAATCAGGCCGACCTTGAAGAAAACGTCATTCGTCATGCCGGCAACGGACACCGCGATCACCGCGCCGATAAGACCCAGCGGAACGACCAGCATGACCGCAAACGGAATAGACCAGCTCTCATACAGGGCGGCCAGCACCATAAACACGACCAGTATCGACAGGACGATAAGGCCCGGAAGCTGAGATTCCGATTTTCTCTCCTGCAATGAACTGCCGGCCCACTCGCCAGCCATGCCCTGAGGCAGACTCCTGGACACGTCCTCCATAACCTTCATTGCGGTGCCGCTGGACTCTCCCGGCGCCGCATTTCCGGTAATGCGAATAGCCGAATATCCCTGATAACGCGTCAACTGCTGGGGCGCAACCTTCCAGGAAAGCGTGGCAAACGTCGATACCGGCACCATCTGTCCCATCCGGTTTTTCACTGATAATGTCAGTATCTGCTCAGGCTGCATTCGGTAGGGCGCATCGGCCTGAATAATCACCTGCTGGACGCGGCCATTGTTCGTATAGTCATTGATGTAATTTGAGCCCAGGGTGACGGAGAGCGTCTGGTTGATTTCATCAAATGCGACGCCCATCGCTTCCGCCTTTTCTCTGTCCACCTGGAGCGCGAGGCTTGTTCCTTCCGGCAGACCGTCTATATACACGTCACTCAGTTCAGGGCGCTGGTTGGCCTGCAGGACCAGAGCGTCGGCAGCGCGCTTTAACGCCTCGTAGCCCAGTCCCGCTCTGTCCTGCACGTACCAGGTGAAGCCCGACGAGGTGCCCATATCCGAAATGGCCGGCGGGAGCAGGCTCATCGTGACGGCATCAGAGACGTTTGCCATGCTGGCCTGAATCCGGTCGGCTTCCCCCTGGGCCGTCGAGCCCTGCCGATCTTTCCAGTCCTTCAGCGTGGTGAAGGCCATAGCCGAGTTAGGTCCTGAACCTGAAAATCCAAACCCCAGGATCATAATGTTGCTTTCAATATCCGGCCGGGCCGCAATTTCCTCTTCAAATTTTTTAACCACGTTGAGGGTACGCTGCATCGTGGCATCAGAAGGCAGCTGGATTGAGGACATAAAGTAGCCCTGATCTTCATCCGGCAGAAAGGACGACGGTAACGAAGACAATCCCAGAAACAGCGCAGCACAAAGCGCAGCGTACAGGAGCAGCATACGCCCGGTTCGCTTCAGAACGGCACCCAGTCCGGCTTCGTAACTGGCGGTGAGCGAACGAAAGCGCGCGTTAAACCCGACCGCGAACCTTCCGCCTCTCTTTCCTGGCTTATGCGGCTTGAGTAGCGTTGCGCACAGGGCAGGCGTCAGCGTCAGGGCAAGAAACGCGGACAGCAGTATGGAGACCGCCATGGAAATACAAAATTGTCGGTAGATAATCCCGACGGATCCTTCCGCAAACCCCATGGGGATAAAGACGGCGGTTAGCACCAGCGTGATGCCAATAATCGCCGGAGTGATTTCCTGCATGGCTTGCCGCGTGGCGTCACGCGGGGACAGGCTTTTTTCCTCCATCAGTCGTTCAACGTTCTCCACGACCACGATGGCATCATCAACGATAATCCCTATCGCCAGCACCATGCCGAACATCGTCA
Organism: Enterobacter sp. UPMP2060; assembly: GCF_053709655.1. Taxonomy (NCBI): domain Bacteria; kingdom Pseudomonadati; phylum Pseudomonadota; class Gammaproteobacteria; order Enterobacterales; family Enterobacteriaceae; genus Enterobacter; species Enterobacter sp. UPMP2060. The sequence continues at coordinate 193,135 of NZ_JBSKJQ010000003.1, read as the reverse complement.
GAATATTGATGGAGTAGCCGCTCAACAGCATCACCGTGAAGGTGCCAAGAAGCGCGACGGGAGCAACAATCGCCGGGATAAGCGTACAGCGTATCTTGTGCAGAAACAGCAGCATAACCAGGAAGACGAGGACCATCGCTTCCACAAATGTCTGAACAACCTTCATGATAGAAAGTTTCACGAACGGCGCGGTGTCGAAGGGGATCGTAAACGCCATTCCTTCGGGTAACACCCGGGAAAGTTCGTCGATGCGCGCCCGTACGCCGGAAGCCGTGGTCATCGCATTCGCGCCAGGCGAGAGCTGGATTGCTGCCGCCGTTGCGGGCACGCCATTTTCACGGATACCAAAGGCGTAGCTTTGCAGGCCAGATTCAATCCGCGCAATGTCGGACAGTTTCAGGCGGGCACCGGATGCGTCAGATTTCAGGGTGATATTCCTGAACGCCTCAACCGAGGAGAGCTGTCCCTTCACGGTGATGGGATACGTCACCCCTTGTCCTGCAGAGGCTGGCTCATCTCCCGTTTTGCCGGGCGAAACAAGGGCATTTTGCTGGCCAACGGCGGTAAGAACATCGCTTACCGAAAGCCCGTAGCCGTGGAGCTTCATGGGATCTAACCAGATGCGCAGCGCTTTTTCACCGCCAAACAGCTGAACTTTCCCTACGCCGGGCACGCGACGAAGCTCGTCACTGACGTTTCTGGCAAAATAGTCGCTTAAATCGGCTTCCTCAAATTGACCCGTCGCGGACTTCAGCCCCACCATCATTAAAAAGCCAGAGTTAGCGGCCTCGACGTTGATGCCGTTTTGCCTTACCGCCTGAGGCAGACGAGGCTCGACGATCTTAATCTGATTCTGCAGATCCATCTGCGCCAGCTTGATGTCCGTGCCCGGTTTAAAGGTGACGGTAATCGATGTCGAACCGGTTGTGTCACTGGATGATTCAAAGTAGAGCAAATTATCTACGCCGGAGATTTCGCGCTCGATTAACGATACCACCGACGTGTTCATGATATCGGGGCTGGCCCCCGGGTAACTGACGGAAATAATGATTCCAGGCGGCGCCACCGCCGGATACTGCGCAACCGGCAAACGGGGAATAGACAGGAGCCCTGCCAGAACGATAAAAAGCGCTACTACCCAGGCGAAAACGGGGCGTTCAATAAAAAAATGCGGCATTAAATTAACGTCCCATTACGTGAATTTCATCATCTGTGGATACGCGCTTGCCGATATCCCTGAGCTGCGAAAATTTCTCAAGAAGCTGCGGCGCGTCATCGAGGCTCGTCGCGAACATCCACATGTAGGTCATCACCGAGTAAATATGTCCGGCGGTGATGCCGGTTGAGCGCGTCATCCAGACGATGGTCAGCGTAAAAAGCGCGGCAACAAGCACGCCGACCCACAAATAACCCCACGCCTCGCGGTCAGATAATGCGATACGCAAACGCGCCAGCGTGGAGTAATGGCGGTGAAGGGTAGCCGTGCCCGCCTTATGAACATAATCCACTTCTTTTTCCAGCCGATTATTCAGGCGCATGAACAGCCATTCATTTTTACGGGCATATCCTGAGACAAATCCGAGCAGGATAAATACAATCGCAAAGCACATGACGCCGGCCCAAAATTCAATAAACAGCAACATGATTGCGGCACCAAAAAGTGAGCTCAGCGAGGTAATAAGCAGGGGAAGGTGCATTTCAAAGAAATCCACATATTCGCGCGAGAGCGTTACCCTGGCGGCGATCGCCGAATGGTTAAGCTGATATTTGCGCTGTGCCAGGACGACGGAAACCGCGAGTCCGGCATAAATGCGTGCAAACGTGCGCGTGTCTACGCTTCGTCTGGCTGCTCCGATGAACCACATGCAAAGTACCATCAGGCCATACAGCGCGGCGTTAAGCGTTTCACCGGCGAGGATGGCATTTATCGCGATGCCAGCCAGAACGGGATAAAGTAAAAACGTCACGTTTTCGGCCACCACCAGGAAAAAAGTGACAACCAGTTTTTTCCGGTGCCGTATCGCGAGTTTTTTTAGCGAGTGCATCACTCCGACAGGTTCAGAAGAACGAAGATTATTACGGTTCATCATTATGGATAAGTTTTATCAGATTCTTAGGTGAGTTATTTTTGTACAAAATAGCGTGAGGGAGAGTCTACCGCGCGCCTGTTTAGCGGAAATGGGCGGTTTGTGGAGGCTATGTGGAGCAACGTCTCAAATCATTCTCATAATAAGGTACAGCGGGGCTCCACCAAAAAAAATGATCAAATAACACTCGTAGTAAAAGACCAGATCCTCGATATCGGGCATCGCGTTTAACAGCACGGTGAACGTAATAATGAGATAAACAAAAATCACCAACAGCCAGAAGGCGACGACGAGTAGCTCAGTCAACGCGCCGGCTTTATTCTGGATTATCAGAGAGACAACCGACAATGCGATGCAGCCATAGATAATGGGTGAAGAGAGCAGCGTAGAGGCGACTTTTTCATCCATTTTGTGTACCAGCATCAGCCAGATATAAAGTAATCCCCAGGACAGCAGCAGGAACAGGGAATATAAGCCCAGTTTTTTAGGAGAGAAATATTTAGAAAGTTCCATGTTCATTATTTCAGCCAACTTCATAAAGTCTTTAAGTAACAGGGATAACGTGCAACGCTAAATGTAAAAAGAGTTTTGTCTCAATAGCGATTTTGAACGGGCATTGTCGAGTCATTATTGACGGAATGTGTAGGCTGTATGGAGAAATAACCGGGCAGGTAAATCAGCCGGGAAATTTTCTTAGCTACGGCACTTTTTCCCGGAGGCTGTGTCTTATTGTGCTAAAGATATCTGATAGCGAGCTCAAAGGGATTTCACCCGCGGAGATAAAATGCACAAAAATACGCTGCTCCTTGTTGTTGAAGATGAAGACGAAATCGCCGATATACTGATGAGCTACCTGGAGCGTTCGGGAATGAAAACGCTCCGAGCCAGGCAGGGCGAACAGGCCATAGCGCTCAATCGCCTCCATAAACCGGATCTCATATTGCTGGACATTCACCTGCCCGTATGTGACGGCTGGAGCGTACTTACCACGCTTCGTCAGGAAAGCGCTGTCCCCGTCATCATGGTTTCCGCTCTCGATCAGGATGTCGATAAGCTCATGGGGCTGAGGCTGGGCGCGGATGATTACGTGATCAAACCCTTCAACCCTTCTGAAGTTGTCGCCCGGGTTGAGGCGGTGCTGCGCAGGACAAAACCCGCGCTTCAGCAGGCGGGTTCCCAGCCGCTCAGAACGCCATTTATTACGGTCTATCCGGATGACTTCTACGTGGAAGTCACCGTGGGCGCAGAGGTTGTCTCCCCGGTATTAACGACGACCGAATTTAAATTGCTCACATACCTGGTGAGATATCCGCGAAAGGTCTGCTCCCGCGAAGAGCTGCTCAACGCGTGTCTGCCGGAAGGGGATACGCTCGACAGAACGGTCGACAGCCATATGAGCAAGTTGCGTAAAAAACTGGAGCTTGCCGGCCTCTATGGTGTTCCCGAGAGCATCAGAGGCATGGGCTACCGGCTTGGGGAAAAGAAATGAACAAAGAGTCTGTTCTGAGCCGTCAGATCTTAACGTATATGCTGTTGCTGACGTTTATGATCATTGCCATCGCCATACTTGGCTCCTGGTTTTTTTACTCCTTTATTCTGGATCACCTCCCGGGCGGCCCTGCTGCGGGCGATGACGAGCAGATGACGATGTGGGACTGGGTATGGATTGGGACCGCGACTACGATCAGTATGATTATTGCCCTCTTTTTCACGGTCAAACTGTCATCGCGGATCCTCACCCCGCTAAACGCGGTAGCGTCCAGCCTGAAAAAGATTTCTCAGGGCGATCTGGACGCCCGGGCATTCTGCGCCAGTTCCCGGCTGGGTGAGATCAATCACCTGGTGACGGATTTCAATGAAATGGCGGAAAAACTACAGACGCTGGATATTCAGAGGAAATCCTGGAATGCCGCTATTGCGCATGAGCTGAGAACCCCTGTCACGATCTTACGCGGACGGCTTCAGGGGTTGGTTGACGGCGTTTTTACCCCGGATCCGGTGCTGTTTAATAATCTTCTCAAACAGACGGAAGGGTTAACCCGCCTGATTGAAGATCTCCGGGTTATCAGTTCGGATGGCGGGGCGGGATACACGTTATGCCAGTCAAGAACGGATCTAAAAGTGACAATACAGAACGCACTCGATACGTTCATGCCCGAGTTCAGCCGTAAGGCGTTTACCGTCAATACAGACCTGAGGGAGCAGCAGTGCATATTCGATCCATTACGCATCAATCAGTGTCTGACCGTTTTATTTGATAATGCCTTACACTATTCAACCTCGCGCACGCTCATCGTGAAAAATGGCGTTTCTGATAAAGGCAATTTTATCCTTATTCAGGACGGGGGACCGGGCATCCCCAGAGAGTTTCATGATTTCCTGTTTCAGCCCTTTCAGCGCGATAATGGCGCCAGACATGTGAACCCGGAAGGCTGTGGTTTGGGCTTGTCGGTGGTAAAAGCCATCATGCTGGCTCATGGTGGCGATGTTACCTATACCTTATCGACGCAAAACCACTCGATATTTAAACTCACCTGGCCCGACTCGTGAGCTTCAGCGGCAGGTCAAATGTGCCTGCCGGCGATAAATGCCATATTTTTCCTAACTTAGCATCCCATTCCTGGGGGGTAATCGTCAGCTTACCGCGTCTCGGGCTTAAGGTTATTTCGCTGAAATAGATTTCATCTTTTTTTAGCATAAGGTCAACGCGGCAGTAGTCAATTCCATGCGCCAGCTCCTGGGAGGCCAACAAAGCCTGGCGGAACAAGAGCGGTTCGCCTGGTTCTGCTGAAGTATTTGGATATTCCATCCGGAAGGGTTGTAAGTTCCAGTACCTGTCATAAACGTTGATAAACCCTTTGCCGTTATCATCCGTAAAATCCGCTTCTACATAGTGGGCAACGCCGTGAAAACAATGGATCCTCAGCATTTCGGGCGTTGTGTTCCTGTCAGCGTCGTCGAAGAGATCGACAAACGGCTCGCAAATTATACTCGGCGTAATGTTTTTGTACTGCCATTCGCGCGTGGTGTAGTAAAGATTTTTCTTTAACGCGAGGCTCAGCTTTTTACACGCTTCTTTTTCATTAAATTGCGCTTTGTTTGTACATATTATTGTGCTGCCGCTGTCATGGTTGCACTTAAGGACGAATTTGTCAGGAAGAACTGAAAAATCAATCTGTGACGGCCGGGTATAAACGCCAATTAATGGCACCGTTTTCACGCGCGTTGTTCTGGAGGAAACGTATGCCCGAACGGCGAGTTTATCGGCAAGCATCGTGTAGAAGTTATTATGGTCATAGACCAGACGATGACATATTTTTTCACTCAACGTCGCGGGCGAGTTAATGTCAGGGGTTTTCCCGGTTGTTTTCTTAAGCCTCACGGTATGAAAATGCAGGTCCGTCATTAAAAATGAGCGGCATTTTCTGATGAGATACTCTGTGTATTTTAAAATGTAAGTGGCGGTGTTCATTTCTTCTCCTCCGTAATGTCCGGATATTCTGGAGAAGAACTGTTGATTGATATTGCTTAAAATATGGAGCAGGGATGGAGACGAAAAATTAAAGGATTAAATAGCGCACGCAGGCTACTTAATCCTTAATTTAGTGGGGCAATTTGTGTTGAGCGTCGCGCTTAGCGGTCCTTTCTCCACGCATCGGCGGTTAATGCTTCACCAAAATGACCGGCAATCAGCCGTTTTGTCAGCTCATGAAGCGGAGAGGCCATCACATCCGCCGTGCTGCCGCGCTCGACCACTTCGCCCTGGTGCATGACCATCACCTGATCGCTGATGTGCTTCATCATTCCCAGATGCTGGGTGACGTAGATATACGAGATCCCCTGTTTTTCCTGTAATTCCAGCATCAGGTTAATCAGCTGCGAGCGCATCGACATATCCAGCGAGGCAAGCGCTTCATCCGCAATGATCACTTTTGGCCGCAAAATCAACGCACGCGCCAGGCCCAGGCGCTGTTTCTGGCCGGGGGCCAGCATATGCGGGTAGTAGCTTTCGTGATCCGGCAACAGCCCAACCATACGCAGGGTTTCAAATACGCGCTTACGGCGCGCCTCTGGCTCCAGGTCGGTGTTCAGACGCAGCGGAAAATCGAGGATCTGAGAGATGCGCTGGCGCGGGTTAAGCGAGGTCGAGGGATCCTGGAAAATCATGCGGATGCGCTGGCTGCGGAAAGAGTAATCGCCGAACGTCAGAGGATGATCGTCAATCAACACTTCGCCTGCAGTCGGTTCAACCATGCCGGCGAGCATTTTCGCCAGGGTGGATTTCCCGGAACCGTTCTCGCCGATGATCGCCAGGGTCTGTTTTTCACGCAGCGTAAAGCTCAGCGGCTTCACCGCGTCGACAGTTTGACGATGAAACAGCCCCGTGCGGTAGCGAAAGGTCTTACTCAGGTTGCGAACTTCCAGTAAGGTTTCGACCATTTCACTCTCTCTCCATGTTCAGCGGGAAATGACAGGCGTACAGATGATTTTTGGCCCCGGTCAGGCGTGGTGTTTCGATACATTTACGCTGAGCATAGGGGCACCTTGGCCCCAGACGACAGCCTATCGGCAGGGATTCCAGCAGCGGAATCGCCCCCGGCAGGGTATTCAGGCGGCTCTTATGCGGCATCGCGCTGCCAAAATCCGGAATGGCGCGGATAAGCGCCTGCGTATACGGATGATGCGGCGCGCCGATCAGATCTTCACTCGGCGCGGTTTCGACCGTTTGCCCGCAGTACATGACGTCAATTTTATCCGCCCATTTGCTGAGCATTTGCAGGTCATGGCTGATCAGCAAAATGGTGGTGTTGTTATTCTGGTTGAGACGCGACAGCAGGCGGAAAATTTGCACCTGCGTGGTGGGTTCCATCGCGTTGGTGGGCTCATCCGCAATCAGCAAACGCGGCTGATTTGCCAGCGCGATGGCAATCATCACTTTCTGACATTCGCCGTCGGTCAGCTCATAGGGGAAGCTGCGCATCGCATCTTTGTGATCTTTAATCCCAACGCGGTGTAAAAGCTCGATGGCGCGGCGCTTGCGCCAGCCAACGCGTTGCCACCAGCGGCCTTTATAGGTCCAGCCGGGAATGTTCTGCATGAGCTGTTTACCCACGCGTTCGGACGGGTCGAGACAGGACTGCGGCTCCTGGAAAATCATCGAGACGTTATGCCCGACAAGCTTTCTCCGCTCGCGGGGGGAGAGACGCAGCAGATCGATATCGTCAAAACGCATACGGTCTGCCGTCACGCGCCAGTTGTCTTTCGCCACGCCGCAGATAGCCTTGGCAATCAGGCTTTTTCCCGAGCCGGATTCCCCCACCAGCCCGCGAATTTCACCCTCCGCAAGTGTGATGCTGATGCGATCGACGGCTTTAACCCAGCCTTCACCGGTTTTGAATTCGATAGTGAGGTTGCGAATATCAAGAAGCGGCATTATTGCACCCCCGCGTTAATTGCACGGCGAATACCGTCGCCCAGCAGGTTGATAAGCAGCACGCTCACCATAATGGCCGCACCCGGCAGCATGACCGTCCACGGTGCCACGTAGATCAACTCCAGCGCGTCGCCGAGCATCGCACCCCATTCGGGCGACGGCAGCTGTGCACCGAGGTCGAGAAAGCCGAGCGCCGCGATGTCCAGGATCGCCATCGAAAGGGCGCGGGTGATCTCAGTGACCAGCCCGGCGGCGATGTTGGGCAGCACGGCAAACCACAGAATGTTGAAGGTCGTCGCGCCGTCCAGACGCGCGGCGACGACGTACTCTTTTTCCAGCTCATCATGCACCATGCTGTAAACCGAGCGCACGATGCGGGGCAGGATAGCCAGCCAGACGGCGAACATGGCGTGCGACAGGTGCGGACCGGCAAAGGCAACAACAATGATTGCCAGCAGCAGGGACGGAATCGACAGCAGCGTATCCAGAATGTGGTTAAGGACCGCCGAACGCAGGCCATGGGTGGATCCCGCAAAAATACCGAGCGCCAGCCCGCAGATCGTAGCCGCGAGCGTCACCACAAATGCGCCGCCCACCGTCGGGGCTGCACCGCTCAACAGGCGGCTCAACACGTCACGTCCGAGGTCGTCCGTTCCCAGGAAGAAAGAGACTTCACCGTAGCGCGACCAGGACGGCGGCAGCAGCTGATAGCCAAGGAACTGCTGGTCGATGCCGTACGGTGCGAACCACGAGCCAAAGACGCAAAGCAACACCAGGCCGGCGCAGCCGTAAAGGCCGATCATCGCCGTGGTGTCACCATAGAATTTACGCCACACGGTACGCAGCACGCCGGGCGTGCGCTTTTCACTGTATACGCTATCGTAAGGCATACCATTCCTTATGCTTCAATGGGTTAGCCATGGCACCCAGAATATCGGACAACACGTTAACAATAATCACCAGCGAACCAATCACCATCACGCCCGCAGAGATAGCGGCGTAGTCCTGCTGGCGGATGGCGTTAATCAGCCATCGCCCCAGGCCTGGCCAGCTAAAGACCATCTCGGTGATCATCGCCAGCGTCAGCATGGTGGAAAACTGTAATCCCAGACGCGGAATTACCGGCGGCAGCGCGTTGTGCAGGACGTTGCGGCGCAGTATGGTCAGGCGTGACAGCCCGCGCGTGGCCGCGGCTTTGACGTAGTTCTGGTCAAATACCTCGATGGTGCTCAGGCGCATCAGGCGGATCACTTCGGTTGTTGGCGCAACCGCCAGCGTCAGTACCGGCAATACCATATGGCGCACGGCGCTGACGATCATCTCATGGCGCCACACCGAATCGGACAGCCACGCGTCAATGATGGCAAAACCCGTCACCGTTTTAACCGTATAGAGCAGGTCAAAACGACCCGAAACCGGCAGCCAGCCCATCGTCAGCGAGAAGAACAGCGTCAGCAGCAGCGCCAGCCAGAATACCGGGATGGAAAAGCCGAACAGGGCGAGGGCGCTGATAAACTTATCCTGCCATTTGTTGCGATAGATCCCGGCCAGCATGCCCACGGGGATGCCGACCATCAGGGCAAAGCCGAAGGCCAGAATACACAGCTCCATCGTGGCCGGGAAAACCTCTTTCAGCTGCTGGGAAATCAGCTGCCCGTTAATGCTGGACACGCCGAAATCCCAGTGCAGCAGCCCGTTAAACCAGAACAGCCAGGCATCCCACAGCGACGACCCCTGGAGCGGGGCGTGGGGCGTGAAATAGCTCAGGCTGAAGCCGACAAAGTTCAGGAAAAAGAGCGTCACCAGCAGCAAAAGGAGCCGACGTAAGGTAAAAATAATCATGGTTTTTTCACCTCTTGTTCTTTTTCACGCGACACGCCGGCGAACGAGGCGTTGCCGAACGGACTCAGCACCAGGCCTTTAATATCATAACGATAGGCCTGAAGACGCAGGGAAGAGGCCAGCGGCAGCACCGGCAGCTCCTGGGCAAGGATCTTCTGCGCTTCATCATAGGCGTCGATGCGTGAGGCCAGCTGCTGGGAAGCCAGCGCTTTTTGCAGCACGGCGTCAAACTCCCGGTTACACCAGTGGGCGTAGTTGGTCTGCGAGTTTATCGCCGCACAGCTTAGCAGCGGCCGGAAGAAACTGTCCGGATCGTTACTGTCGGTCGCCCAGCCGGTCAGGGTTAAATCATGATTCATGTCCATCAGGCGCGCCTCCTGGAAACGGCCCTCAACCGGTACGATGATCACTTTGACGCCCACCTGCGCCATATCTGCCTGCAGCAGTTCGGCGGTCTTGAGCGGGCTCGGGTTCCACGCCTGGGAGCTGGTTGGCACCCAAAGCTGCAAAGTGAGGTTTTCCGCCCCCAGCGCCTTCAGCTGTTCACGCGCTTTTGCCGGATTGTATTCCGTAATTTTAGCTTCACCGTCATAGGCCCACGAGGCGCGCGGTAAAATTGAGGCGGCGGTTTCCGCCGTGCCGTAGTAGATCGACTGCATCAAACGCTGGTTGTTAATCGCCAGCGCCAGAGCGTGGCGTACGGCAGGGTTATTCAACGGCGGCTTATCCGTGTTAAAGGCCAGATAAGCGATATTCATGCCGGGGCGTAACGTCAGGCGCAGGCGCGGATCGTCACGCAAAATGGTGAGCTGGCTGGCCGCGGGCCAGGCGAGCACGTCGCACTCCCCGGTGAGCAGTTTCGACAGACGTCCCGTTCCACCTGAACCGAGATCGACCACCACCTGCGGCATCAGCGGAGTGCCGCGCCAGAAATGCTCATGGCGCTGCAGACGAATATACTGCCCTGCGCGGTATTCAGCGAGCTGGAACGGACCGGTGCCGACCGGCTGACGATCGAGCAACTCCTGACGATCTTTTTTCGTCAGGTTTGCCGCGTATTCAGCGGACATGACTGACGCATAGTGGGTCGCCAGATGCCAGAGGAAGGAGGCATCCGGGCGCGTCAGCGTAAATTCAACCGTCCGGTTGTCCAGCTTGCGCACGCTCTTGACGGTATCAGCAAACTGCAGGCTGTCGAAATAGGGGAAATTATCCCCGTTAACGTTATGCCACGGGTGGTTGCGGTTAAAGATGCGCTGGAAGGTAAAGACCACGTCATCTGCGTTCAGCTTGCGCGTGGGGGTAAACCAAGGCGTGCGCTGAAACGCGACGTCATCGCGCAGGTGAAAACGGTAGGTTGCGCCGTTATCCAGCACTTCCCAGCTTTCCGCCAGCTCAGGCACCAGACGGTAGGTGTATGGGTCAACATCAAGCAGACGGTCGTAAAGCTGCGCGGCCAGGGTATCCACGATCAGGCCGCTGCCCGCTTTTTGCGGGTTGAAGGTATCCACCTGGCCGCTTACGCAATAGACAAAGCCGCTGTCACGAATGTCAGGCTGTGGAGTTTGCCCGGGCGCGGCAAAGGCCAGGCTGCTAAACAGACCGAGTGCTAAAAAGGACGATAAAACCAGACGCATAATTTTTAAGGTTTTTAGGTTCGATCTGCAAAGTGTATCGCACTTACGCCTGCTTCGTAAAAATGTCTGCAGGTAAGTGCTGATATTGTCAGCGCATTTGATGCTTTTTGAGCAATGCCCTCAATTGATGGTAGGTCAGACCCAGCAGTTCAGCCGCCCGTTTCTGGTTATATTTTGCCGACTTCAGGCTTTGCTCCAGCAGCTGTTTCTCCTGATCGTTCTGGAACTGGCGTAAATCAAGGGGGAGAGTAGGGAGATCGCCTGAAGGCGCTGGTGCGGACAGTGGCGCTGCGCTGCGCTGAAAAGGATCGATAATGATATTGTCCAGCTCCGTCTCGCTGCTGCCGTGGCGATAGACGGAGCGCTCCACGACGTTTTTCAGTTCGCGGATATTTCCCGGCCAGTGGTAAGCCAGCAGCGTCTCCTGCGCATAATCGCTGAAGCCGGGGAACAGCGGCAGTCCGAGCTCGCGGCACATCTGAATCGCAAACTGGTCAGCCAGCAGCATGATGTCGCTTCTGCGCTCGCGCAGGGGTGGAAGCTGAACGACGTCAAAGGCCAGGCGGTCAAGCAGGTCGGCACGGAATTTCTCCTCCGCCACCATCTCCGGCAGGTTGGCGTTCGTGGCGCACACCAGGCGTACGTTAACCTGCAGCGGCTGGCTGCCGCCGACGCGCTCCAGCTCGCCGTACTCAATCACGCGCAGCAGTTTTTCCTGCACCAGCATCGGCGCGGTGGCCAGCTCATCCAGAAACAGCGTACCGCCGTCGGCGCGCTCAAAGCGTCCGGGATGGCGTTTCTGGGCACCGGTAAACGCCCCCGCTTCATGGCCGAAGAGCTCGGTGTCGAGCAGGTTTTCATTCAGCGCCGCGCAGTTAAGGGAAATGAAGGGGCCATCCCAGCGCCCGGAGAGGTAATGCAGACGGTTGGCTATCAGCTCTTTCCCCGTTCCGCGTTCACCGACGATCAGCACCGGTTTATTGAGCGGCGCCAGGCGAGAGACCTGTTCCAGCACTTCGAGAAAGCTGTTTGCTTCGCCGAGTAAATTGTCTTTGTATCCGGGCATGATGAAATTAACCACTCCTTAGCGATATTCACCAGGGAAGAATAGTCTGTTGCTGCGCAAAAATCAATCAGACTCTGAAAAATCAATAAGATAAAAACCTGGCATGATGTTTGTATTATCCGTACAGCAGGGCATCGCCCGATAACAGAACTATGAGGATTAGAATATGGGTATTTTTTCTCGTTTTGCCGACATCGTGAACGCCAACATCAACTCACTGCTTGAGAAAGCGGAAGATCCGCAGAAGCTGGTCCGCCTGATGATTCAGGAGATGGAAGACACGCTGGTTGAAGTGCGTTCAACCTCCGCCCGCGCGCTGGCGGAGAAAAAACAGCTTACGCGTCGTATTGAACAGGCAACCGCTCAGCTGAACGAATGGCAGGAAAAAGCGGAGCTGGCGCTGCGTAAAGACAAAGAGGATCTGGCCCGTGCGGCGCTGATCGAAAAACAGAAGCTGGCTGATATGGTCGCGACGCTCGAGCATGAAGTCACGATGGTGGATGACACGCTCACCCGTATGAAGAAAGAGATTGGTGAGCTTGAAAATAAACTTAACGAAACCCGCGCGCGTCAGCAGGCGCTGACCCTGCGTCACCAGGCGGCAAGCTCTTCCCGCGACGTGCGTCGTCAGCTGGACAGCGGTAAGCTTGATGAAGCGATGGCGCGTTTTGAATCGTTTGAACGTCGTATCGACCACATGGAAGCGGAAGCTGAAAGCCACGGCATCGGCAAGCAGAAGTCGCTGGATCAACAGTTCGCCGATCTGAAGGCTGATGATGAAATCAGCGAGCAGCTGGCGGCACTGAAAGCCAAAATGAAGCAAGACAACCAATAATAATTCCTGCGGCACCTGAGCGTGCCGCCTCATAAGACAAGGAGTACACATGAGCGCGCTTTTTCTGGCCATTCCCCTGACAATTTTCGTGCTGTTCGTTTTGCCGATTTGGCTATGGCTGCACTACAGCAACCGTTCTTCTCGGGGCGAACTCTCCCAGAGTGAACAACAGCGTCTGGTGCAGCTCTCCGACGAGGCGAACAAAATGCGCGAACGCATTCAGGCGCTGGAAGCCATCCTGGATGCTGAGCATCCAAACTGGAGGGACCGTTAATGTCTGGACTGAATCTGAACAAAAAGCTGTGGCGTATTCCACAGCAGGGCATGGTGCGCGGCGTTTGTGCCGGGCTGGCTCACTATCTTGATGTCCCGGTCAAACTGGTCCGCGTGGTCGCGGTGCTATCGATCTTCTTTGGCCTGGCGTTTATTACCCTGGTGGCATACATCGTCCTGTCGTTTGTTCTTGACCCGATGCCCGAAGGAGAACTGGCTGCGGAGGGAGCCCCGACCAGCAGCGATCTTCTCAATGCCGTTGATGAGCAACTCGCCGCTGGTGAGAAGCGGCTACGGGAAATGGAACGCTATGTCACGTCGGATACCTTTACGCTGAGAAGTCGCTTTCGTCAGCTTTAAGAGAGAGATGAGATGAAACAACACTGGCAACAGGCCGGTCAGAAGGTAAAACCCGGCCTGAAAATCGCAGGTAAACTGGTCCTGCTGACCGCGTTACGGTTCGGCCCGGCAGGTGTGGCGGGTTGGGCGATCAAATCCGTTGCCCGCAAACCGGTCAGAATGGTGCTGGCCGTGGCGCTCGAACCACTGCTGCAAAAGGTGGCAAAACGGCTTTCTCGCCGTTACTTATCCCAATAATTCCTGCTGGCGTTAGCCCTTTCCCTGACGGGGGAGGGACTGGCGACGGTTAACCGCATTTCCTCTTTTCCCGGTTCTTTCTTTGCGGCAGCTCACAATATTGCGCTGAGCTGCTTTGCAATCACCTTTTTCTCCTTTCTGGTCCGTTGACAGATATTTTTCATGGGAGTAGATTGCCACTCCGTGGGACCGCTACCATGGAAAATGAAATGAATACAAAAATTAAAGAACTCATTAATCTTGTTTACGGGGAAACGTTTTCTGATGCCCATCTTAATGTGCTGCTGGAAAATATTGGAAATGCCGCTTCTGTTATTACGGAAAAACGTAAAACGGGTTGGGATGAAAAAGACGTTGTCCTGATTACCTATGCCGATCAGTTTTCAGCGAAAGGGGAGAAGGCGCTACCGGTGTTTACACATTTTTATAACAGGTGGCTTTCTCGTTCTTTTTCTCATGTTCATCTCTTGCCTTTTTATCCATGGTCTTCGGACGACGGGTTTTCGGTTATTGATTATCACGAGGTTGCACCGGAAACCGGAACGTGGCGAGACGTTGCCGAATTAAAACAGTCAGCCAGTTTAATGTTCGATTTCGTATGCAACCATATGTCAGCCAAAAGCAAATGGTTCGCTAATTACCTGAAGCAAATGCCAGGATATGAAGATTTCTTTATTTCTGTCGATCCTGAAACAGACTTATCCGCGGTGGCGCGTCCGCGTGCCTTACCGCTTCTTACACCTTTCACGCTGCATGACGGCAGCGTGCGACACCTGTGGACCACCTTCAGCGAGGACCAGGTCGATCTCAATTTCGCCTCTCCGCAGGTGCTGATCGCGATGGTTGACGTGCTGCTGCATTACCTGATTGAAGGGGCGCGATACATTCGTCTGGATGCGGTGGGATTCATGTGGAAAATACCCGGAACAAACTGCATCCACCTTGAGCAAACCCACCAGCTCATCCAGCTTTTCCGCGCGATTACCGAGGCTGTCGCCCCTGGAACGGTGATTGTTACCGAGACGAACGTTCCGCATAAAGATAACGTTGCTTACTTCGGTGACGGCGAAAATGAAGCGCAGATGGTTTATCAGTTCTCTTTGCCCCCGCTGGTGCTGCATGCGGTGCATTCTCAGGACGTCGGGACGCTGAGCCAGTGGGCAGCGTCGCTGACGTTGCCTTCCACGAAAACCACCTGGTTTAACTTCCTGGCCTCGCATGACGGGATTGGTCTGAATCCGTTACGCGGAATTTTACCCGAGTCGGAAATCCTCTCGCTTGTGGAAAAACTTCAGGCTGAAGGGGCGTTGGTTAACTGGAAAAATAACCCAGATGGTACACGCAGTCCTTATGAAATTAATGTGACCTATCTGGATGCTTTAAGTACGCGTGACAGTCTTGATAGCGATCGGATTGCCCGGTTTATTCTGGCGCATGCCGTCCTTTTAAGCTTCCCCGGCGTGCCTGCGGTTTATATCCAGAGCATTCTCGGCTCGCGTAATGATTATGCAGGTGTTGAACGACTGGGATATAACCGTGCGATTAATCGTGAGAAATACACGGCAGGAAAAATTGATGGCCTGCTTGAAGATAAAAATAGCCTGCGTTCTCAGGTCTATCGCTCGTTAAGCCAGTTAATCACGCTGCGTCGGGCGGAGAAAGCATTCCATCCTGACAGTGAAGCTTATTTCAGTACGTTAGGTAGACATGTTTTAAAAATCGTTCGCGTCGCGGATTGTGTTGAGAAAGTAACGGCGCTGTTTAATTTCAGTGATGGCATTCAAACGGTAGAATCCGATATTCATTCCGGAACGGAATTGATTTCCGGGAAAGATATTACAGATAAAACGCTGACCCTATATCCATGGCAGGTGTTGTGGATTAAAGAAAACTAAAAAGGACCTTAAAAATGAAAATGCCCAGAATTGTGCTGATTTCAGCACTGGTTTCGTGCGCCTTGTTATCAGGGTGCAAGGACGACAAAAAGTCTGCTGTCACCATTGAGTTTATGCACTCGTCAGTCGAGCAGGAGCGCCAGGCGGTTATCACGAAGCTTATCGAAAAGTTCGAGAAAGAGAACCCCGGCATCACGGTGAAACAGGTGCCGGTCGAAGAGGATGCCTACAACACCAAGGTTATTACGCTCGCCAGAACGGGCGCGCTGCCAGAGGTGATTGAAGTCAGCCATGACTACGCGAAAGTCATGGACAAGGAACAGCTGCTGGATCGCAAAGCTATCGGCGAAGCCATTAAAGCGGTAGGCGAGGACACCTTCTATGACGGCATCTTGCGTGTTGTTCGTACGGAAGACGGTTCTGCCTGGACGGGTGTGCCAGTCAGCGCCTGGCTATCCGGCGTCTGGTATCACAAAGATGCACTGGCTGCGGCGGGTATCCAGGAGCCGCATAACTGGGCGCAGCTGCTGAAAGCCAGCCAGAGCCTTAACGACCCGGCCAAAAAACATTACGGCATTGCGCTGCCCACCGCCGAAAGCGTGATGACGGAGCAGGCATTCTCCCAGTTTGCGCTTTCCGGCGGCGCGAACGTTTTTGATGCCAAAGGGAACGTCAACATCGATACCCCTGAAATGGCAAAAGCCCTGGCGTTTTATAAAGATCTGGCCGCGACCACCATGCCGGGTTCAAACGACGTCATGGAGATCAAAGATGCCTTCATGAACGGTTCTGCGCCGATGGCGGTTTACTCCACCTACATCCTTCCGGCGGTATTCCAGGACGGAAACCCTGCCAACCTGGGCTTCGTCGTCCCAACAGAAACCTCTTCTGCCGTTTACGGCATGGTCACGTCGCTGACGATTACCACCGGTCAAACCGAAGATGAGACTCAGGCGGCTGAAAAGTTTGTGACCTGGATGGAGCAGGCTCAAAACGCAACCGACTGGGTCATGATGTCGCCCGGCGCGGCACTGCCGGTGAACAAGCTGGTGGTGGGCACCGATACCTGGAAAAACAACGATGTGATTAAAGCGTTTGGGCAACTGCCTTACGAACTGATTGCGCAGTTCCCGAATGTGCAGGTATTTGGCGCCGTGGGCGACAAAAACTTCACACGCATGGGCGATGTTACCGGGTCCGGCATCATCAGTTCCATGGTGCATAACGTCACGGTGGGGAAAAAAGATCTCAGCAACACGCTTAGTAACAGCCAGAAGCGTCTGACCGATCTGATTTCACAACGATAGGAGCGCTCTGCGGAAGGAAATTATGAAGACGTTGTTTTCTGGTCGTTCAGATATGCCTTTCGCCATGCTGCTGTTGGCCCCCAGCTTGATTTTGCTGGGGGGCCTGGTGGCCTGGCCAATGATTTCCAATATTGAAATCAGTTTCTTACGTCTGCCGCTTAACCCGCGCATTAGCGCTGTGTTTGTCGGGCTGGATAATTACATTCGCATTCTCAGTGATGCAGCATTCTGGCACTCGCTGTGGATGACGTTCTGGTACACCGCACTGGTGGTGATCGGCAGCACGGGGTTGGGGCTGGCGGTGGCGATCTTCTTTAACCGTGAATTCCGTCTGCGGAAAACGGCACGTTCACTGGTGATTTTATCCTACGTCACCCCGTCCATTTCGCTGGTGTTTGCATGGAAATACATGTTCAACAACGGCTACGGCATTGTGAACTATCTGGGCGTTGACCTGCTGCATCTGTATGACCAGGCGCCGCTGTGGTTCGACAATCCTGGCAGCAGCTTTGTGCTGGTGGTGCTGTTCGCCATCTGGCGCTACTTCCCGTACGCGTTCATTTCGTTCCTCGCGATTTTGCAGACCATTGATAAGTCGCTGTATGAAGCGGCGGAAATGGACGGCGCGAATGCCTGGCAGCGTTTTCGAATCGTTACGCTGCCCGCGATTATGCCGGTGCTGGCAACGGTGGTGACGCTCCGCACTATCTGGATGTTCTACATGTTTGCGGATGTCTACCTGTTGACGACCAAGGTCGATATTTTAGGCGTCTACCTCTACAAAACCGCATTCGCTTTCAACGATTTGGGTAAGGCTGCGGCGATCTCTGTCGTGCTGTTCGTGATCATCTTCGCGGTGATTCTGCTGACCAGAAAAAGGGTAAACCTCAATGGCAACAAATAAACGCGTACTGAGCCGTATTGGTTTTTATCTCGGGCTGGCGGTGTTTCTGGTCATCACGCTGTTCCCGTTCTTCGTGATGCTGATGACGTCATTTAAGAGCGCGAAAGAGGCGATATCGCTTAACCCGACCATTTTGCCGCAGGCGTGGACGCTTCAGCATTACGTCGACATCTTTAATCCGCTGATTTTCCCGTTCGTGGACTATTTCAAAAACAGCATGGTGGTGTCGCTGATCTCCTCGGTAATTGCCGTATTTCTCGGCACGCTGGGGGCTTACGCCTTGTCCAAACTGCGTTTTAAGGGCCGCACGACGATCAATGCGAGTTTCTACACCGTCTACATGTTCTCCGGGATATTGCTGGTGGTGCCGCTGTTCAAAATCATCACTGCCCTTGGGATCTACGATACCGAGCTGGCGCTGATTATCACCATGGTGACCCAAACGTTACCGACAGCGGTGTTCATGCTGCGCAGCTATTTCGACACCATCCCGGACGAAATCGAAGAAGCCGCGATGATGGACGGCCTTAACCGCCTGCAAATCATCTTCCGCATCACCGTGCCGCTGGCGATTTCCGGGCTCGTGTCGGTGTTTGTCTACTGCTTCATGGTGGCGTGGAACGACTATCTGTTTGCGTCCATTTTCCTGTCCAGCGCCAGCCATTTCACCTTGCCGGTTGGGCTGAACACGCTCTTTAGCACGCCAGATTATATCTGGGGTCGCATGATGGCGGCATCGCTGGTGACAGCGCTTCCGGTGGTCATCATGTACGCCCTGTCTGAACGTTTTATTAAAAGTGGTTTGACCGCCGGTGGCGTGAAGGGCTGAGGCGGCCAATTTTAACAAGGAGTCAGTCATGAAAAAATTAGTTGCGACAGGGCCACGCGTGGCGGCGCTGGTGGAGTATGAAGATCGTCCGGTTGCCGTCCATGAAGTGAAAATTCGCGCCCGCTTTGGCGTGCCTAAACACGGTACCGAAGTGGTGGATTTCCGCGCCGCCAGTCCGTTTATTGACGAAGAGTTCAACGCGGAGTGGCAGATGTTCACCCCACGTGAAGAGGGGGCGGCCCGCGGGATCGAATTCGGTAAGTTCCAGCTGGGCAATATGATTGTTGGCGAGATTATCGAATGCGGTGCTGACGTCACGGAATACCAGATCGACGACAGCGTCTGCTGCTACGCACCGCTGCAGGAAACGGTGATCGTTAACGCGGTGAACAACTATAAGCTGCGTAAAATGCCGCAGGGCGCCTCCTGGAAAAACGCCGTTTGCTACGATCCGGCGCAGTTCGCCATGAGCGGCGTGCGTGATGCTAACGTCCGCGTGGGCGACTTTGTGGTCGTGGTCGGTCTGGGAGCCATTGGGCAAATTGCGATCCAGCTGGCGAAAAAAGCCGGTGCGTCAATCGTCATCGGCGTCGACCCTATCGAACACCGCTGTGAGATTGCCCGCCGTCATGGGGCAGACCACTGTCTGAACCCAATCGGCACCGATGTCGGTCTGGAAATCAAAAAGCTGACCGGGAAGCAGGGCGCGGACGTGATCATCGAAACCAGCGGCTTTGCAGATGCGCTGCAGTCCGCGCTGCGCGGGCTCGCCTATGGCGGCACTATCTCCTACGTAGCCTTCGCGAAACCGTTCGCGGAAGGCTTTAACCTCGGCCGCGAAGCGCATTTCAATAACGCGAAGATTGTCTTCTCCCGCGCCTGCAGCGAACCCAACCCGGATTACCCGCGCTGGAACCGTAAACGTATTGAAGAGACCTGCTGGGAACTGCTGATGAACGGCTATCTAAATTGTGAAGATCTCATCGACCCGGTCGTCACCTTCACCACCAGCCCGGAAAGCTACATGAAGTATGTCGATCAGCACCCGGAACTGAGCATCAAAATGGGCGTCACTTTTTAAGCTAAGGAAAGCAAAACATGAAAATCGCAACACAAAATCAGGCCTTTTTCCCGGTCAGTATCATGGAGAAATTCCAGTACATCAAAGCGATGGGTTTTGATGGCTACGAAATTGACGGCAAGCTGCTGGTGGAAAACCTCGCCGAGGTAAAAGCGGCGATTAAGGCCACCGGTCTGCCGGTGACGACGGCCTGCGGCGGATACGATGGCTGGATTGGCGACTTCATCGAAGAACGTCGTCTGAACGGGTTAAAGCAGATTGAACGTATCCTGGAAGCGCTGGCGGAAGTGGGCGG
This sequence comes from Enterobacter sp. UPMP2060, assembly GCF_053709655.1. Classification (NCBI taxonomy): domain Bacteria; kingdom Pseudomonadati; phylum Pseudomonadota; class Gammaproteobacteria; order Enterobacterales; family Enterobacteriaceae; genus Enterobacter; species Enterobacter sp. UPMP2060. The sequence continues at coordinate 173,053 of NZ_JBSKJQ010000003.1, read as the reverse complement.
CAAGGGCATTATCGTGCCTGCTGCCTGGGGGATGTTTACCTTCCGTCTGCCGCCAATGACCTCCCCACGCAGCCTGGACGGTGACCGCAAAGCCGTAAGCGCCTCCCTGCGCTGTCTGGATGAGGTGGCGGCGCGCACCGGAACGACCGTCTATCTGGAGCCGCTGAACCGCTATCAGGATCACATGATCAACACCCTGGCTGACGCGCGTCGCTATATCGAAGAGAACGGCCTGAAGCACGTGCAGATCATCGGCGATTTCTATCATATGAACATCGAAGAAGACTCGCTGACGGATGCGCTGCATCAGCACCGCAATCTGCTGGGCCATGTGCACATTGCAGATAACCACCGCTACCAGCCGGGCAGCGGCAGCCTCGATTTTGCCAGCCTTTTCGATCGGCTGCGTGCGGATAACTACCGGGGTTACGTGGTGTATGAGTGCCGTGTTCGCGCCGAGGATCCGGCTCAGGCATACCGGGATTCGCTCACTTACTTGCGTAAATGCTAAGGATGACGAGCGTGATGAGTGCTTCTATACCTTCGCCTCTGCGCGTCGCCATCATTGGCGCCGGGCAGGTCGCGGATAAAGTGCATGCCTCGTATTACGCCACGCGCAGGGATGTTCAGATGGTGGCTGTCATGGACAGCCATCCTGAACAGGCTCGGGCGTTTGCGGAACGTCATGGTATTCACTCGATATGGCAGGATGCGCGAGAGATGCTCGAGGCGGTTAAGCCGGATGTGGTGAGCGTCTGTTCGCCTAACCGGTTCCATTTCGGGCACGTCATGGCAGCGCTGGAAGCAGGCTGCCACGTGATGTGTGAAAAACCGCCTGCAATGACGCCGCAGGAGGCCGATCGGATGCGCATGGCCGCGCGCAAGGCGGGAAAAGTGCTGGCGTATGATTTTCACCATCGTTTTGCTCTCGATACGCAACTGCTGCGTGAAGCTGTGATGAAGGGGGCGCTGGGAGAAATTTATTACACCACGGCGCAGGCGTTACGCCGCTGCGGGGTTCCCGGCTGGGGCGTCTTTACCAACAAAACGCTTCAGGGCGGTGGGCCGCTGATTGATATCGGCATCCATATGCTCGATGCCGCGATGTACGTGCTGGGGTTCCCGGCGGTAAAAAAGGTGACGGCGCACAGCTTTCAGAGGCTGGGAAACCGTAAAAGCAGCGGCCAGTTTGGCGAGTGGGATCCCACGCAGTTTACCGTTGAAGATGCCCTGTTTGGCACCATTGAATTTTGCAACGGCGGCATTCTACGTCTGGACACGTCGTTTGCGCTCAATATCCGTGAACAATCCATCATGAACGTCGCATTCTGCGGTGAAAAGGCTGGCGCCATGCTGTTCCCGGCGCACATCTACAACGACGAAGCCGGTACTTTAGTCACCCTCACGCAGCGTGAAGAGGCTGACGATCGGCGTCATATGCGCAGTATGGATGCCTTCGTACGGCATGTGCAGGGAGAACCCGTCATGATCGCTGATGCGGAGCAGGGGCTGGTTATCCAGCAGCTCGTCGCCGCGCTGTATGAATCAGCAGAAACAGGGGAAAGCGTGACGTTATGCTAAACGTGTCTGTATTAACCGACCCGGGCTTTTGTCCACACAGCCTGAATAAATACGCCTCCATCATGGCCTGCGGTAATGGCTACATGGGGATCCGCGCTGCGCACGAAGAAGATTACACCCAGCAAACCAGAGGCATGTATCTTGCGGGCCTCTATCATCGTGCTGGTCGCAACGAGACCACTGAGCTGATCAATCTGCCGGATATCATCGGTATCGATGTTGAGCTGGATGGCGTCAATTTCACGCTCCTGTCAGGCGAAATCCTCGAGTGGCAGCGCGAGCTGGCGTTTGCTAATGGCGAGCTTCGTCGCAGCGTCGTCTGGCGCTCGCCTGACGGGAAACGCTATCGTCTGGAGAGCCGTCGTTTTGTGTCGCTGGACCAGTTGCCCTTAGTGGCCATGCAGCTTTCGATTACACCGCTCGATACCGCCACGCAGGCCGTGGTGCAAACCGGCATTGACGCAACGCAAACGAACAGCGGCAGACAGCATCTGGATGAAATGTCGGTCAGAGTGTTCGACCAGCAATATATGCAGGGCGTGTATGAAACGCAGGACCGCGCGTCTGAGATTGTTGTTTCAGCATATTGTCAGCTCTCCGCGAAGAGCGATAGCTGTTTCACCGCCAAAAATCGTCGTCTCAGCGTTCATCATTCGCTGACGATTGCTAAGGGTGACACTGTCACGCTTGAAAAAATCGTCTGGGTGGCACATCGCAGTGATAAAGCACTGTCGCAGGCCTCGTTCGCCCGAAACGCGCTGGCCGATCTTAAGGTCTGTGCGGCAAGAGGCTACGACGCCTTGCTTGAGAGTTCGGCGTGTGCCTGGCAAGAGGTCTGGTGCGATGCTCGGGTGGAGGTGGAGTCTACGGAACATCAGGATCAGATGGCGCTGGATTACGCCGTCTGGCATTTGACGACCATGACGCCAGCCCATGATGAGCGAAGCAGTATCGCCGCCAAAGGGCTGACGGGCGAGGGGTATAAAGGCCACGTCTTCTGGGATACCGAAATTTTCCTGCTGCCTTTCCATCTCTTCACGCGACCTCAAATCGCCCGTAGCCTGCTGCGCTATCGTTGGCTCAACCTGGCCGGGGCGCGGGAAAAAGCCCGTCGCAACGGCTGGCCCGGCGCGTTGTTCCCATGGGAAAGCGCCGCCAGCGGGCTGGAAGAGACGCCGGAGTTCGCGGCTATCAACATCCGAACCGGCACGCGCCAGAAGGTGGCCTCCGCGCTGGCGGAACACCACATCGTGGCGGACATTGCCTGGGCCGTCGTCGCTTACTGGCAGGCGACGCAGGATGAGACCTTTATGCGAAACGAAGGCCTGACGCTGCTGATGGAAACCGCCGCGTTCTGGATGGGCCGCGCGACGGAAATTAATGGTCGTCTCGAAATCCATGATGTTATCGGACCGGACGAATACACCGAGCATGTGAACAACAACGCGTATACCAACTATCTGGCCTGGCACAACGTTGCCTGCGCTCGCCAGTTTATGGCGATATTTGGGCGCGAGGATGAAGGTTTTACGCACAAAGCGACACGGTTCCTGACGTGCTTATGGCTGCCGGAGGCCAATCCAGACGGTGTGATCCCGCAGGATGATACCTTCATGGCCAAACCGGCCATCGATCTCAGCCGCTACAAAGCCAAAGCGGGTAAGCAGACCATTCTGCTCGATTATTCCCGCGCGGAAGTCAACGACATGCAGATCCTTAAGCAGGCTGATGTGGTGATGCTTACCTACCTGTTGCCGGAGCGGTTTACCCCGCAACAGTGTGCCGCCAATCTGGCGTTCTATGAGCCCCGCACGATCCATGACTCTTCGCTGAGCAAGGCCATTCACGGCATTGTGACTGCCCGCTGTGGTGACGTCGAAGGTGCCTACGCCTTCTGGCGCGATGGCGTCGCTATCGATCTTGGGGACGACCCGCACAGCTGCGATGACGGAATTCACGCCGCTGCGACCGGCGCTATCTGGTCCGGCGTCATTCAGGGCTTTGCCGGTATGCAGATAGTGGATGGGGAGCTGCATCTTTCGCCCAGGTTGCCGGCCCACTGGCGAAGACTGGCATTCCCGCTGCGCTGGCGAAATGCAACGCTGCACTTCACCTGTGAAAACGAGGTGTTAACCATTGAAGCTTCGGCACCTTCCATGTTGACGCTGTGGGGCAAGACGCTACACGTATCGGGGCGGACAGTTTGCGCTTATAAGGATTTTCTTGCACCTGTTAATGGGACCGCTACCACGGAGGGGCGCCATGACGCTTAAGGCGGTTGTATTCGATCTGGACGGTGTGATCACCGATACCGCACACCTCCATTTTCTGGCCTGGCGTGCAGTGGCGGATGAAATCGGCATCACCTTCGACGAAGTATTTAACGAACAGCTGAAGGGCATTAGCCGCATGGATTCCCTGCAGCGCATCCTGAAGCATGGCGGGAAAGAGGGGATGTTCAGCCATGAGCAGTGCCTCGCGCTGGCGACGAAAAAGAACGCGCTCTATGTCCAGTCTCTGGCGTCGCTGACGGAGGATTCACTGCTTCCGGGTATTCGCGACGTCCTGGCGGATATCCGTGCGGCGAAGGTCAAAATTGGGCTCGCCTCCGTTTCCCTGAATGCCCCGGGGATCCTGCACGCGCTGGGCATTCATCAGGCCTTCGATTTTTGTGCCGATGCTTCCCGTATTCGCCGTTCAAAGCCAGACCCGGAGATCTTCCTTGCTGCCTGTGCAGGCCTGAATGTGCGTCCTGACGCGGCTATAGGTATCGAAGATGCACCTGCAGGCGTTGAGGCGATCAACGCGGCGGGAATGCTATCGGTTGGGATTGGATCTGGCCTGAACCATGCGGGTTTACAACTTCATTCAACGCGGGAACTGACCTGGAAATGCCTGACCGAGTTTTGGGCATCCCGGACGTATTGATAAGGAATTAACAATGGCTCAACTGTCCCTGAAACACATTCAGAAAATCTATGATAACCAGGTCCACGTGGTTAAGGATTTCAGTCTCGAAATCGAAGACAAGGAGTTCATCGTCTTCGTCGGGCCTTCGGGCTGCGGGAAATCCACGACGCTGCGCATGATTGCCGGTCTGGAGGAGATCAGCGCGGGTGAACTGATTATTGACGGGGTGTGCATGAATGACGTGCCCGCCAAGTCTCGCGATATCGCGATGGTGTTCCAGAACTATGCGCTTTATCCGCATATGACGGTCTACGACAACATGGCGTTCGGCCTGAAGATGCAAAAAATTGCGCCTGTGGTTATCGACGAGCGCGTTAACTGGGCGGCACAGATCCTCGGATTACGCGAGTACCTCAAGCGTAAACCGGGCGCGCTGTCCGGCGGCCAGCGACAGCGCGTGGCGTTGGGCAGGGCGATCGTGCGCGAAGCGGGCGTGTTCCTGATGGATGAACCGCTCTCCAACCTTGATGCCAAGCTTCGCGTGCAGATGCGGGCTGAAATCAGCAAGCTGCACCAGAAGCTCAACACCACGATGATTTACGTGACTCACGACCAGACGGAAGCCATGACGATGGCGACCCGAATCGTGATCTTAAAAGACGGCATTATTCAGCAGGTTGGCGCTCCGAAGCAGGTGTACAACGAACCGGCAAACGTGTTTGTTGCTGGGTTTATCGGATCGCCAGCCATGAACTTTATTCGCGGTGCTATCGACGATCGCTATTTCGTCACGGAAACGCTGCGTCTGGCGATCCCGGAAGACAAGCTCGCTTCACTGAATGCCGCAGGGTATCAGCGCAAAGCGGTGGTATTTGGGATCCGCCCGGAAGATATTCTCACTCTGCAGAGCAGTGGTAAAAATATCGCGGCGAAAGTCAGCGTAGCCGAACTGACCGGCGCAGAATTTATGCTTTACGCCACCGTTGGCGGTCATGAGCTGGTGGTTCGCGCTGGCGCGGCGAATGATTATGCCGCAGGGGATAAGATCAATATCCAGTTCGATATGAATAAGTGCCATTTCTTCGACGCTGAAACCGAAGCGGCTATTAGATAAGAAAGGTGTTCGCCGGAAATGAAAATTTCCGGTTTTTTTGTTTGTTACTTATAAAGGGAAAATTAAATGAGTACTCTACTAAGAAGTGCTGCGCTCGTTCTGTGCGCAGGAGTTAGCTGTGCACAAGCATCAGAAGCAGCTAAACAGTGGGAATTTAATATTGGCGCAATGTATGAAATCGAAAACGTTGAGGGGCAGGGCGACGATAAAGATGGATTATATGAACCTTCCGTATGGTTCAATGCAACCTGGGATGCGTGGACTATTTCGCTGGCGATGTATCAGGAGGGGCCGGTTGATTACAGTAGTATGACCCGTGGAACCTATTTCGATCGTCCTGAATTTCAATTACGCTATCGCTTTATCGGAACCGATAATTTCACCTTCGGTCTGACCGGCGGTTTCCGTAATTATGGTTATCACTTTAAAGATGAGCACGGTGCCAAAGACGGCAGCGCTAATATGCAGCGCTACAAAGTTCAGCCTGACTGGGATATTAAATTAACCGACGACTGGCGTTTTGGCGGCTGGTTTGCCATGTATCAGTTTGCTAACGATCTGCAAAAAACCGGCTATGCTGACAGCCGCGTTGAAACCGAAACGGGCTTTACCTGGACCATTAACAAAACCTTTGCTGCTAAAGTGAATTATTATTTAGAGCGCGGCTTCAATATGGACAGTTCCCGTAATAACGGCGAGTTTTCTACTCAGGAAATTCGTGCCTATCTGCCTATTTCGTTAGGCCAGACCACCTTAACGCCTTATACCCGCCTGGGGCTCGATCGCTGGTCGAACTGGGACTGGCAGGACGATCCTGAGCGTGAAGGACACGATTTCAACCGACTCGGTCTCCTCTACGCTTACGATTTCAACAATGGTTTATCCATGACGCTGGAATACGCGTATGAGTGGGAAAACCACGATGAAGGCGAGAGCGACCGCTTCCACTATGCGGGGGTTGGCGTAAACTACGCGTTCTGACCGACTGCACGCCAGGGGCACTTCGCCCCTGGCTTTAGCGAAGGGAAGCAGCAAACAAAAAGTGGGTATCAACCAGCACTTTTTGCGGGGCGGGATGACCCGCAATACGCCTGAAAAGAAGATCGCAGCTCTCTTCCCCCAGCTTTCGGGTGGGGATATCAAAGCCGCCAGGTGCGGGCGTTAAAATGAGAGACAGCATCGGGTCACTGTATCCGGCTATCACCACCTGCTCCGGGATCATCAGGTTCAACTCATCCGCCGCGCGATAGAGGCTAAGTAACTTCATGCTGTCGGTAGCGAATACTGCATCAGGCGGCGTGGGTGAAGACAACAATTCCAGCGCTGCCGTAAGCGCACTCTCATGGGTATAACCGCCATCCCTGATCCAGTCCGGGTTAAGGGCAATATGGTGCTTTTCCAGACTGGCTTTATAGCCCGCAAGGCGATCGATCGAAACATGATAATCAAGCGGGGCATGCAGACAGGCAATTTTACGGCGTCCGTTTTTAATAAAGGTTTCGGTCAGCGTGGCGCTGTCATGGAAATTATCCGTGTCGACGGAATAGATATTTTGATACTCACCTTCCACTTTACCGATAACCACTACCGGTACGCCATACGCATCCAGAGTGGTGAAAAAGGATTCATTTGCCGGTGAGCTCAGCATAATGATCCCTTTGATCATCTTCTGTTTTATTTTACTCACGCATTTCAGCAGATCGTCTTCGCTGCTTTTTGACGTTTGTAAAATAACGTCAAATCCTTCTTCTTCCGCTTTTGCCGTAATGGCATGCAGGACATCGGAGAAAAAAGGATTACCGGCAGTGGTTTTGGTTGAACGGGTCGAAATAACCATAATGGCATCGAAGCCTGAAGAGGTCAGGGCGCGGGCCAGTTTGTTGGGCTGATAATTTAATTCGTCAATCGCCTTCAGCACTTTTTCACGCGCTTCGGGAGAAATATTCGTTTGTTTATTCAGAACGCGGGAAACGGTTGATTTCGATACGCCCGCAACCCGTGCGATATCATAGATGGTGGGTGACATACACCTTACTCACTCCGGACTGACAGCAATACCGTTCATCTTACTGGAGAGAAAACGGCAATAGCAATAAATAAGAATTGATAATCAACGATCTGCCCCCATTTATTGTATTCTGAAGCCATGCATTCAAGGCTTCCAGGCAAAGAAGGACGGCGATGAAGCGACTTAAAAACGAAATCAATTCACTGGTGAACCGCGGCGTTGACCGTCATCTGCGTCTGGCCGTGACGGGGCTGAGCCGCAGCGGTAAGACGGCGTTTATCACCGCGATGGTGAACCAGCTCCTGAACCTGCACGCCGGGGCGCGTCTGCCGCTGCTCAGCGCGGTGCGGGAAGAACGCCTGCTGGGCGTGAAGCGCGTTCCTCAGCGTGATTTTGGGATTCCACGTTTTACCTATGACGAAGGGCTGGCGCAGCTCTATGGCGATCCGCCCATGTGGCCGACGCCGACGCGAGGGGTGAGTGAAATTCGCCTCGCGCTCCGCTTTCGCTCCAATGAATCCCTGATGCGCCACTTCAAGGATACTTCTACGCTGTACCTTGAAATCGTCGATTACCCCGGTGAATGGTTGCTCGACCTGCCGATGCTGGCGCAGGATTACCTCAGCTGGTCCCGCCAGATGACGGGCTTGTTACAGGGGCAGCGCGCCGGGTGGTCGGCCAAATGGCGACAGCTGTGCGAAGGCCTGGACCCGCTTGCGCCGGCCGATGAAAACCGTCTGGCGGCCATTGCCGAATCCTGGACGGCGTATCTGCACCAGTGCAAACAGGAAGGGTTGCACTTCATTCAGCCGGGTCGCTTTGTCCTGCCGGGTGATTTAGCGGGCGCGCCTGCGCTTCAGTTCTTCCCCTGGCCGGACGTGGACGGGGTGGGCGAGTCGAAGCTGGCGCAGGCCGACAGGCACACTAACGCCGGGATGCTGCGCGAGCGTTACAATTACTACTGTGAAAAAGTGGTCAAGGGATTCTATAAAAACCATTTCTTGCGATTTGACCGTCAGATTGTGCTGGTGGATTGTCTGCAGCCGCTCAACAGCGGGCCGCAGGCCTTCAACGATATGCGCCTGGCGCTGACGCAGCTGATGCAAAGTTTTCACTACGGGCAGCGGACGCTGTTTCGCCGTCTGTTCTCACCGGTGATCGATAAACTGCTCTTTGCGGCCACCAAGGCCGATCACGTCACGGTCGATCAGCATGCCAATATGGTATCGCTGCTGCAGCAGCTGGTGCAGGACGCCTGGCAAAACGCCGCCTTCGAAGGGATCGGCATGGATTGCCTTGGGCTTGCGTCCGTGCAGGCAACGCAAAGCGGGCTGATTGATCTTAACGGCGAGAAAATACCGGCATTACGCGGGAACCGGCTCAGCGACGGTGAACCGCTTACCGTCTATCCGGGCGAAGTGCCTGCGCGGCTGCCGGGTCAGGCCTTCTGGCAGAACCAGGGCTTCCAGTTTGAAGCCTTCCGCCCGCAGGCAATGAGCGTCGATCGGCCATTACCACACATCCGTCTGGATGCGGCGCTGGAGTTTTTGATTGGAGATAAATTGCGATGACGGAACCGTTAAAACCGCGCATAGACTTTACCGGAACGCTTGAGCATGATCCTCAGGAGGCGTTTAAAACCGCGCAGACGTTCAGCGGCACGCAGGCTGATAACTTTGCCCCGGCCCTGACCGAGGAGCCCGGCGTCGAGGAAGGTCCTGCTGAGGCCGTTGTGGAAGCCGCCCTGCGTCCAAAACGCAGCCTGTGGCGCAGGATGGTCACCGCCGGTCTGGCGCTGTTTGGCGTAAGCGTGGTTGGGCAGGGCGCGCAGTGGACGATGAATGCCTGGCAAACTCAGGACTGGGTCGCGCTGGGCGGATGTGCCGCGGGCGCGCTGATTGTGGGAGCGGGTATCGGGTCGGTTGCCACCGAGTGGCGGCGGCTCTGGCGTTTGCGCCAGCGCGCGCACGAGCGTGATGAGGCGCGGGATCTGCTCCACAGCCACGGCACCGGCAAAGGCCGCGCGTTCTGTGAAAAGCTGGCCAGCCAGGCCGGAATCGATCAGTCGCATCCGGCGCTTCAGCGCTGGTATGCCGCCATCCATGAAACCCAGAATGACCGGGAAGTGGTGACGCTCTACTCCCATATGGTTCAGCCGGTGCTGGATGCCCAGGCGCGACGCGAGATCAGCCGTTCTGCGGCGGAATCCACCCTGATGATTGCCGTCAGCCCGCTGGCGCTGGTCGATATGGCCTTTATCGCCTGGCGTAACCTGCTCCTGATCAACCGTATCGCGAACCTTTACGGCATAGAGCTGGGTTACTACAGTCGACTCCGGCTGTTCAAGCTGGTCCTGCTCAATATCGCGTTTGCCGGGGCGAGTGAACTGGTGCGCGAAGTCGGAATGGACTGGATGTCGCAGGATCTGGCGGCGCGTCTTTCCGCTCGTGCCGCGCAGGGTATCGGCGCGGGATTATTGACCGCGCGTTTGGGGATTAAAGCGATGGAGGTCTGCCGTCCGCTGCCGTGGATTGATGGCGATAAGCCCCGGCTGGGGGATTTCAGGCGCGAGCTGATCGGCCAACTCAAAGAGACGCTCAATAAAAAACCGGCTCCGTGAGGTTTTGTTCACTTATCGTGCTGGCTGTCAATATTTGTTGACAGCCATCTTCCCGATCACCGTGTTCTGGCATATCATTTTACTGTTATTGGCTTAAAACGGTGAATTTCCCATGCGTCTTGAAGTCTTCTGTGAAGACCGTCTCGGTCTGACCCGCGAGTTACTCGATCTTCTTGTTTTACGTAGCATTGATTTACGTGGCATTGAGATCGATCCTGTCGGGCGAATTTACCTCAATTTTGCCGAAATTGAATTTAATACCTTCAGCAGCCTGATGGCGGAAATCCGCCGTATCGCTGGCGTTACGGATGTACGCACCATTCCCTGGATGCCCTCTGAGCGTGAGCACCTGGCGCTGAGCGCGCTGCTGGAAGCGATGCCTGAGCCGTTCCTCTCCCTGGATTTGAAAAGCAAAGTTGAGCGCGTTAACCACGCGAGCTGCCAGCTTTTCGCGCAGAGCCAGGAGAAGCTCAGCAATCATAACGCCGCGCAGCTGATCCCCGGCTTTAACTTCCAGCGCTGGCTGGAAAGCAATCCGCAGAACACGCTTAGCGAGCATGTGGTGATTAACGGGCAGAATTTCCTGATGGAGATCACGCCGGTCTATCTGAAAGGGGAAGGGAATACCCGCGTGTTGACCGGGGCGGTGATCATGCTGCGCTCGACGTTACGCATGGGTCGCCAGCTGCAAAACCTCTCCAGTCAGGATGTCGGCGCGTTCAGCCAGATTATTGCCGTCAGCCCGAAAATGCGTCATGTGGTTGACCAGGCGCGCAAGCTCGCAAGTCTGACCGCGCCGCTGCTGATTACCGGGGATACCGGCACCGGGAAAGACCTGCTGGCTCACGCCGTGCATCTGGCGAGCCCGCGTGCGGCTAAGCCTTATCTGGCACTTAACTGCGCCTCTATTCCGGAAGACGCCGTTGAAAGCGAGCTGTTTGGCCACGCGCCGGAAGGCAAGAAAGGGTTCTTCGAGCAGGCTAACGGCGGCTCCGTGCTGCTTGACGAAATCGGCGAAATGTCGCCGCGCATGCAGGCTAAGCTGCTGCGTTTCCTGAACGACGGAACCTTCCGCCGCGTCGGTGAGGATCACGAAGTGCATGTGGACGTGCGCGTCATTTGCGCCACCCAGAAAAACCTGGTGGAACTGGTGCAAAAGGGGATCTTCCGCGAAGATCTCTATTACCGCCTCAACGTCCTGACGCTGAATATTCCCCCGCTGCGCGATTGCCCGCAGGACATCATGCCGCTCACGGAGCTGTTCGTCGCCCGCTTTGCCGACGAGCAGGGAGTGCCGCGTCCGAAGCTGTCTGCCGATCTCGGCACGGTGCTTATGCGCTACGGCTGGCCGGGCAACATTCGCCAGCTTAAAAACGCCGTTTATCGTGCGCTGACCCAGCTGGAAGGCTATGAACTGCGTCCGCAGGATATTCTGTTGCCTGATTACGACGCGGGGACGGTATCGGTTGGCGAAGAGGCGATGGAAGGTTCGCTGGACGATATCACCAGCCGTTTTGAGCGTTCAGTGCTGACGCAGCTGTACCGCAGCTATCCCAGCACCCGCAAGCTGGCAAAACGCCTTGGCGTCTCGCATACCGCGATCGCGAACAAGCTGCGCGAGTACGGTTTGAATCATAAGAAAGGCGACGAATAACAAAAAGCCTCTGTAAAGAGGCTTTTTACTTTGCGTTTATTCCTTCGCCATCGGCGTGTTAATAATTTCTGTTTTTGTCTCTCCCTGAATCGACGCAATCCTGTTTTCGACCTCTTTCACCTGCTGCGGGCTGTGCAGCAGGGTATAGGTCAGGTCAAACTGCGCGCTGGCACCGGGCTGCAGCTGCTTAACCCGCTTCTGCTCGCGTTCAATCGTAACGGGGTAGGCGTAGCTGGTGCCCGGCTCAATGCCCGTGACGTAGCCCTGCTTCAGCGTATCGGTGTTCTTCCATAAGGTCAGCACGGGCAGCTGGCGGGTATCAAACTGGATTGACGCGCCTTTATCTCCGGCTTTATTGACCACCGCCGCAAGCGTTTCGTGGTTATTGTCCGAGAGCGGTTTAATGTTAAAGACCATCTCATCAAAGCCTTTTGTCGGCCCGGCATAGGTTTGCCAGTCGTTAACGCCCGCCTTGGCGTAGTCATTGAACGGGCTCACGCTCGCCGCCGGCGCAAGGAAGCGGGCGCCTTCTTCGAGGATCGGCGTGCCGAAGTTGCTGTGATAGATGATTTGGTAATCATGAGGGTAATCCGCATGGTTGGTCAGAACATCGTGCAGGCTGAACTGGTTGGTTCCGGGAACGTAACGCAGTTCGGTCATGGTTTGCAGATCCGATTTTTTAAACGTGCTCTCTTTGATCAAACCGCGAACGTGGATCTCATGCGGGGCGGCATCCGCGATTTCAACCTCGACCTGCGAAACGGGGGTATTACCGGCCCTGCCGTGCAGGGTATAAATTTGCCCGTCAGCGGTAACCGGGTGTCCTGTCCACTCATAGCCACAGCGCACCATCATCTCGTTGAAACCATCCAGCCAGCCGAGACCGTTGCGGCTCTCAAGATTGATATATGCCGGATTAACGACCTCTTTAACGGGCGAATTCCACCCCAGTCGGGTACCAAAGCCTTCTACATGCAGAAGGTTCATCCCGCGGGTCGGGCTCAGGGTAATCGTCAGGCCGTCTTTACTGCTGATTATGATGACTTTGCTGCCTTCCTGTTTACCACCGTGCAAGACTTTTTGCTCAATGCTGAACGTTTGGTCTTTAACTTTCAGCTCATCACTGGAAATCTTCCAGTTTCCTTTCTCTACGCTGCTTTCAGCGCTTGTCAGCACCCAGGTTTTGGCCGCTGCATGGCCAGAAATCAGTACCGCAAGGAGCGTAAAAGCGAATTTAATTTTCATATTTTATCCTTTTTGCTGAAACGATTATTTTCTTTCGTAAGCAAATCTAATGTTTAGGCAAAAAGGGAAATGTGATGTGCTTCACTGCGGTCGAAAATAGAGAATTTTAACGATTATTATGCGTTATTGATCACGTTAATGTTACGCGTCGACGTTTTTATTGCATGACTAATGTGATTTGTGAGCATTTATGCTTTAACGATTCAGCTTTATTATAATAAAAAACCCCGCCGCGGCGAGGTTGAGAATAAGTTGTATAGAATGCTAAGTACTTATTATGCTTTCAGCACGTCCAGCGCGGCAGTGTAATCCGGCTCGGTGGTGATTTCGTTAACCAGTTCGCTGAAGACAACGGTGTCGTTTTCATCCAGAACCAGTACGGCACGTGCCGCCAGACCTTTCAGTGGGCCTTCCGCGATGCTGACGCCGTATTTCTCGAGGAAATCTGCGCTGCGCAGGGTGGAGAGGGTGATAACGTTGCTCAGGCCTTCAGCACCGCAGAAACGGGACTGGGCAAACGGCAGGTCAGCGGAAATGCACAGCACAACGGTGTTGTCCATTTCAGTCGCCAGCTGGTTGAATTTACGCACGGACGCGGCACAAACGCCGGTATCAATGCTTGGGAAAATGTTCAGTACTTTGCGTTTACCCGCAAACTGAGCCAATGTGACGTCAGACAGATCTTTAGCCACCAGAGTAAAAGCCTGCGCTTTGCTGCCAGCCTGCGGAATGGAACCTGCAACAGCAACCGGGTTGCCCTGGAAATGAACGAGTTGTGACATAGATATCTTCCTGTTTACATATAGTTAACGTCGGGGCTAGTGTATGCCATCAGCGGATAACACGGCAAACCAAATTTTTCGCCTTTCCGGGCCGCAAGGAGTCAGTGATGAGAAGCGTTAAGGTCTATGAAGAAGCCTGGCCATTGCATACCCCGTTTGTGATCTCCCGCGGCAGTCGAAGTGAAGCCAGCGTGGTCGTGGTTGAAATTGAAGAAGAGGGGGTTAAAGGCGTTGGGGAATGTACGCCTTACCCGCGCTATGGAGAAAGTCCTGCGTCGGTGATGGCGCATATCATGACCCTGGTGCCTGACCTGCAAAAAGGGCTCACGCGCGAGGCGTTACAGCAGCGTTTACCCGCCGGGGCTGCGCGCAACGCCATCGACTGTGCGCTCTGGAGCCTTGAGGCCGCCAGGCAGCAACAATCGCTGACGTCCTTGCTGGGGGTGGCGCTGCCGGAGTCCGTCGTGACGGCGCAAACGGTCGTGATTGGTGAGCCGGAGCAGATGGCTGCCAGCGCAAAAGCGCTCTATGACGCAGGGGCCACGCTGTTAAAAGTGAAGCTCGACGATCGCCTGATCAGCGAGCGGATGGTCGCCATTCGCTCGGCGGTTCCCTCGGCCACGCTGATTGTTGATGCCAACGAGTCGTGGCATCCCGAGGGGCTTGCCGCGCGATGCCAGCTGCTGGCTGACCTGGGCGTGGCGATGCTGGAACAGCCTCTGCCAGCGAAGGATGATGCGGCGCTGAAGAATTTTATCCATCCGCTGCCCGTCTGTGCGGATGAAAGCTGTCATACCCGCGAGAATTTGAGCGCGCTAAAGGGCTGCTATGAGATGGTCAATATCAAGCTCGACAAGACCGGCGGGCTGACAGAAGCGCTGGCCCTGGCGGCGGAAGCGCAGGCGCAGGGCTTTTCCCTGATGCTGGGATGCATGCTCTGCACATCCCGGGCAATCGGCGCGGCGCTGCCGCTGGTCAATCAGGTCCGTTTTGCCGATCTGGACGGCCCGACGTGGCTGGCGGTTGACGTTTCACCGGCGCTTAATTTTACCAGCGGCGTGCTTCATCTTTGAGGCTGCCAGCGCAGTAGCTCCATCATCGCGTTTAAGTATTTTTCGCTAGCTTCGTCGGAGGAAATCGGCGGGAACTCAGCGGTGATGCAGGGCAGGCTCAAATCGGCGCACCAGCTACCGAACGATCCGGGTGTTTCATAGCCCACGCTGGTGACGAGCGGCAGGGCGAAAGCCTGCGCCAGCCACGCGCCCAGGTCGGAGTGACGCGGATCTTCAATGCAGGCCAGCGGATCGTGGAAGGAGACAACCCAGGCGGGGTGGATCTTATGGATAAGCTGGCATAGCGCCTGCGTTTCCGGCTCCGAGCCGGGCTTGTCTCCCGTCAGCAGCACCACGTCCCGCTCCTCGGCGGAGCTGTTCCAGCGATAAACCGTTTCTCCGGCGCGCCAGTTTGCCGCCGGGAAATTACGGTTCAGGTCAACGCCCCTCGCATTCGCCCGTAATCCAAGCTGACAGCCGTCCGGATTGACGGCAAGAATCACGTGGTGACGGCGCAATGAAGGCGTCAGCGTCCGCAGCGCGCAGGAAAGCGTGACGATGGACGAGTTCTCATCTCCGTGCGTGCCGGCAATGACCAAACCGCTGCTGCGATCGGCATCGGGCGCCGGGAACCAGATCAGCGATGCGCCTAAAAATGAGCGGCCATATTGCTCAGCGCCCGGCGGAAAGGCCCCGCGTTCCGCTCGTGGTCGGGTAATTGCCATACGAAATCCTGATAAAGAAGTCTCTACTGGCAGTGTTGTGCAAAACCCGCTGTTAATCAAATAGTTTCCGTAACGCTTGAGAATTGCCTTAAATCACTATTCAGGCGTAAGGTATTTGCATTTCTCTGTTTCGAAACAAATAATTACGCATCTGCTTGTTACCTGAATTCATCAAAGGGGATCTTATGAAGCATCCTGTTTCGCGTCTTTGCGCTGCACTGTACCTGTGCGGACTCTCTACACTCTCGTACGCTGCTGATGTGCCCCAGGGCACGGTACTGGCGCAAAAACAGGAGCTGGTCAGGCATATTAAAGACGAGCCGGCTTCGCTCGATCCGGCAAAAGCGGTGGGATTACCCGAGATTCAGGTGATTCGCGATCTTTTCGAAGGGCTGGTGAATCAGAACGAGAAAGGGGAGCTGACCCCCGGCGTGGCGACGCGCTGGCAGAGCAACGATAACCGTATCTGGACGTTCACCCTGCGCGATAACGCGAAATGGTCTGACGGTACGCCCGTTACCGCGCAGGATTTTGTCTACAGCTGGCAGCGTCTGGTTGACCCGAAAACCACGTCTCCGTTTGCCTGGTTTGCGGCACTGGCGGGCATCAATAACGCGCAGTCCATTATCGATGGCAAAGCGGCGCCAGATACCCTGGGCGTGACGGCGGTGGATGCCAGAACCTTACGCGTCCAGCTGGACAAACCGCTTCCCTGGTTTAGCAACCTGACGGCGAACTTTGCCTTCTATCCGGTGCAAAAAGCGAACGTTGAAAGCGGGAAAGAGTGGACGCGTCCGGGCGCTCTGGTGGGTAACGGCGCGTACGTCCTGAACGACCGGGTGGTGAATGAAAAACTGGTTGTCGTGCCGAATACGCACTACTGGGACAACGCGAAAACTGTCCTGCAAAAAGTGACCTTCATTCCGATTAATCAGGAATCGTCCGCCACTAAGCGCTATCTGGCGGGGGATATTGATATCACCGAATCGTTCCCGAAAAACATGTATCAGAAGCTCCTGAAGGACATTCCGGGACAGGTGTATACGCCGCCTCAGCTCGGGACCTATTACTATGCGTTTAACACGCAAAAGGGCCCGACGGCCGATGCCCGGGTTCGTCTTGCGCTGAGCATGACTATCGATCGCCGCATTATGGCGGAAAAGGTATTAGGTACAGGCGAGAAGCCGGCCTGGCATTTCACCCCAGACGTGACGGCGGGCTTCACCCCTGAGCCTTCACCGTTCGAGCAGATGTCCCAGCAGGAGCTGAACGCTCAGGCGAAAACTTTGCTCCAGGCCGCAGGTTACGGCCCGCAGCGTCCGCTGAAGTTGACCCTGCTGTACAACACCTCGGAAAACCATCAGAAAATCGCCATTGCGGTGGCGTCCATGTGGAAGAAAAATCTCGGTGTGGACGTCAAACTGCAAAACCAGGAGTGGAAAACCTATATCGACAGCCGTAATACCGGCAATTTTGATGTGATCCGCGCGTCATGGGTAGGCGATTACAATGAGCCGTCGACCTTCCTGTCCCTGCTGACCTCCACCCACAGCGGCAATATCTCGCGTTTCAACGACCCGGCCTACGATAAAATTATCCACCAGGCGACGCTGGAAACCACGGCGAAAGCGCGTAATACGGACTACAACATGGCGGAGAAAATCCTCCTGGAGAAAGCGCCTATCGCGCCCATTTACCAGTACACCAATGGTCGCCTGATTAAGCCCTGGGTGAAAGGCTACCCCATCAATAACCCGGAAGACGTGGCGTATAGCCGGACCATGTATATCGAGAAGCACTGATGTTTTATGAGGCCTGGCGCATTCTCGCGCCAGACCTGCAATTCGCGGTACCGCTTCATTCGCTATGCGTGGCCCGATGCCGGGTCTCTGTTATTCTAACAGCGCATTAAACTTCGCCAGCCACTGCGGATGCGCGGGCCATGCGGGAGCCGTCACCAGGTTACCGTCTACATGGGCCTGATCGATGCCGATAGCGGCGTAGTGTCCGCCGCTGAGACGGACCTCAGGCGCGCAGGCCGGGTAGGCGCTACAGGTGCGTCCTTTCAGAATGCCCGCGGCAGCAAGCAGCTGCGGGCCGTGGCACACCGCGGCAATCGGCTTACGCGCGGCGTCAAATGCCTGTACCAGCTTTAAGACGTCCTCATTTAACCGCAGATACTCGGGGGCTCTCCCGCCGGGGATGAGCAGCGCGTCGTAGTCCTGCTCCTTTACGGCTGAAAAATCGGCGTTGAGGGTAAAGCGGTGACCGGGCTTTTCGCTGTAGGTCTGGGCGCCGTCAAAGTCATGGATTGCCGTCATGATGTAATCGCCCTTCGGTTTGTCGGGGCAGACCGCATCCACCTGATGACCAATCATCTGCAACGCCTGAAAAGGCACCATGGTTTCGTAATCTTCGGCGTAATCGCCAACCAGCATCAGGATCTTCTTGCTCATCTTTCCTCACCTCTATCAATAAAGATGATTAAGATATAGCCTGGCGTGGCTGAATTGCCGGAAATAAAAAAGCCCGTCAGAGCACGGGCAACATAAGCAAATGAATAATTGATTCGTTATCAACGTTGTTGGAGGATAACGCCGCGTATTTTACGCGGCTGTAAGGGAAGCAGATACCTGACATATTCGGTAGGTGAAACAAGCGATTAAACGTGCGTTACGGTGCGTCGAAGGTCGGGTAAAGGCTATTTTCCAGAAACTCGACGAGATACCAGATCTCACCGCTAAAAATAAACCAGAAGCCAAATATAATAAGGAGTAAAATAATTAAGGTGAGTATTATTTCAGTTTTTCCCATTGCGGTTTTTACCCACCTGACGCTAATTGATTCGAGGTGGGCATTGTAGCGGGGCTTTTCCGGATACTCCAGTTTCATGCCGCAAGGACTTTATTGCGTCCGTCATTTTTAGCGCGATACAGCGCATCGTCCACACGCTTAAACAGCTCGTCAATACTCTCTCCCTGATTGTGCCGCGCTACGCCGATGCTGACGGTAAACCGCGGCAAGCCTGGAATCGTAATGCGGGCAACGGCTGCACGGACTGACTCGGCAATCTGCATCGCGGTGTCGAGAGAGGTGCGCGGCAGCAGGATAACGAACTCTTCGCCACCCCAGCGGAACACCATATCGCCCTCCCGACTACAGGCTTCCAGCGTCCGGGAAAG
Organism: Enterobacter sp. UPMP2060; assembly: GCF_053709655.1. Lineage (NCBI taxonomy): Bacteria > Pseudomonadati > Pseudomonadota > Gammaproteobacteria > Enterobacterales > Enterobacteriaceae > Enterobacter > Enterobacter sp. UPMP2060. Next base: position 154,180 of record NZ_JBSKJQ010000003.1, on the reverse strand, counting down.
GGCGATAAGCACCTCATCGCCTTTCAGATGGCCGAACAGGTCATTAATGTTTTTGAAATGGTCGGTATCCACCAGCAGCAGGCTAAATTGCTGCTGCGCGGGAAGTTTATTCAGATTGCTTTGATCGGTAATCGCGTAGAACTGCCGCCGGTTGAGTAGCCCGGTCATGGAGTCACGTGATGCCGCATGTTCCAGCTCCTGCTCCAGCCTTTTTTGCTCGGTGATATCGTGGATGATGCACAGCATCAGCTTGTCACCGTAGATCTCAATGGGCCCGGCATACGTCTGAACGTGGCGGGTGGATCCATCGGCAAGGCGGTGAACAAAATTGAGCGGCTTGTGACCACCGGGCAGCGCGGCAATCGCAGTCATAATGGGCATCACATCTCGCCCCAGCGTATTGATTTCCCAGGTATGCTTACTGCACATGTCATCATGTGAATAACCATAAAAATTGAGCGCGGCCATATTTGCATCGACGATTTGGCCGTCGCGGGCCGGATCGATTAGCAGCATCGGGGCGCTGTTGGTCAGAAAAAAGCGCGCATAAAAACCCTGTTTTTTCCGACGGTAGGTAGCGGAACGGCTGGCCTTCAATCCTGAGAGTATTTGTTGGGAGATGCCCTCGAAAACAATCACATCGCCCCAGGGCGCGTAGTGGGCAAGCGAGAGGCGACAGCTTAACGGCGTATCCTGGCCATCCCGGTTCGTTGTCCAGATTTCGACGATCTCCTGCTCTGTTTTCAGTTCAGAGACATACATCGACAGGACGGTTTGCGCACTGGCTGAATAGATTCCTTTGCGCAGGTCATCGAGCGTTTTATCCCCCATGATCTGCGTTGCGGCCACATTCGCAAAAATGATCTTTTCCGACACGGGTGAAACGAGCCACACGGGTGCTTTAATTACATTCAACGCATCAAAACAAGGTTGCGACATAGGCGTTTCCTGTTCATCGACAACATGTGCCTGACAATCATGACAGAATTGACTCGCGTGTACTCCCTTGAAACATACTCCACTTAACCCCGTCAGGCATGATTTTTTTGAGAAATAAATGCGGGGTCCGTTTGAATTTTATTAATGGGTATAATCTGTTTGTCTGAGTTTATCTGCAGCAGTAGCCACGGTACCTGTTCGGCAGGTAGGGGCCGGGAGAAAAGGTAACCCTGCAGGTAATCGCAGCCGAGTCGGGTGAGAACCGCCTGCTGTTCTTCCGTCTCGATCCCTTCTGCCACCACATTCATCTCCATTGTCCGGGCGATACTGATAATGGTTTCAACCAGCTTGTAGCTTTTTTCATTTTCCAGCATCGACGTGACAAAGCTTCTGTCGATCTTGAGCTCTTTTGCTGGCAGCACGCTCAGCATCAAAAGGTTGGAATAGCCCGTCCCAAAATCATCAATCGAGACAACGATCCCCGCGTGATTAAACGCATTGAGCAACTCAATGCTGCGGTCGAGATTTTTAAGCGCGGTGCTTTCCGTTACCTCAAGGATCAGCCGGGACGGAGACAAGCTATATTTTTCCAGCATCGACGAGACGATCTGGAAAATATCCGGCTGTTCAAACTGGATGGGGGATAGGTTGAGAGACAGCGTCCACTGGCTGAAGCCTTGCTCAGTCCAGAAATGAAGCTGTCGGCATGCCGCTTCAATGGCCCAGTTACCTACCGGAATAATTAAGCCCGTTTGTTCCAGGGAAGGGATAAACAGATTAGGCAGCACAACCCCTTGCTCAGGATGCCGCCAGCGCAGAAGGGCTTCAAAACCGTGAATGGTTTTCTCTCCCGCATGCCAGGTAGGCTGGTACCACAGTTCAAACTGATCGCGCTCAAGCGCCTGAGAAAGCTCCTGCAGGAAACCGGGTTTCGCCGGGATCGCCGTTGACATCTCGGCCCGGTAAATCGCCCAGCCGTTGCGGCCATCTTCCTTGACGCGATGTAATGCTGCATCCGCCTTGAGCTTCAGTTCATGCAGCGTTTCGCCGTCCTGAGGATAGAGGCTGACGCCCGCGCTGATCGTCGTGCTTAACGTATGCCCGCAGACAGACAGAGGGCGTCGCACATCTTCAAGCAGCGCGGTGATCAGGGCGTTGAGCCTGTCGTCGTCACATTCCGGCACCAGCAGGATAAAGGCGTCGCCTCCCAGCCTTGCCAGGGTCATCTCGCGCGTGAGCCGGGCCGTGATGCGCTGCGCGACCGTGATCAATAGCTCATCACCGATGCTGTGACCCCACGTATCGTTAACGCGTTTGAAGTGATCGACGTTCAGGAAAATAACCGCAAATGGCTTTTTGCTCAGCAGCGCGCTGCGCAGACAATCCTGCATGCGGAGATCCATCTGGTGGCGGTTTGCGAGCCCGGTGAGCGCGTCAAAACGCGCCTGTAGCTCAAGCTGGCGGTTGAGCTGATGCAGATTATCCGTCAGCCGGCTGGTGCGCCGGTGGGAATCGATCAGTGAAATGATTAACATCACGCCGAGCAGGCAGAGCGTGGTGACCGAAACCCAGATGGATAACCCCAGCTCGCCGATCCCGCCCGGGAGGGTATGCGCCATTTCCTGAAACTGCGCGGCACTCATGCCGGTATAGTGCATCGCACAAATGGCGGCACCCATGATGAAGGCCGCGAGAATGCGATTGATAAAGACGCCTTTGTGTTTATCCCGCAGTCGGAAAGCCAGCCACAGCGCCGTGCCGGAGGCAACAACCGCAATAACCACGGACAACCCCACGAGGCGGCGATCCCAGATGATGCTGCCATCCAGCATCAGGGCCGCCATACCGATGTAGTGCATCGACACCACGCCAGCGCTCAGGATCGCCGTGGCAAAGATCAGTCGAAAGGGAGAAAGTTTTTTGCCCGCGACGGCAATATTAAGTGCCGTGGCCGATGCAACCACCGCGACGCCCAGTGACGCAAGGGTTAACCAGAGGTCGTAGCTCATCATCATGGGCATTTGCATCGACAGCATGCCGATAAAGTGCATCGACCAAATGCCAATGCCCAGCGTGACCCCTCCGGCAATGCGCCAGAACAGGGCAGCCTTTCGGCTGGAGAGGGGGATCTTTCCGGCGCTGTCCAGCGCCACAAAGGAGGCGATAAACGCCACCAGATAAGAGATAGCGATTAACACAGGGTCCCACGATATATTGAGCATTATGCAATCCCACGCCTGAGAGGGTTACCGATTTCGCCTGCCGGATACATCTTTATCGGGCAACGAACATGCGCATTCAAACCATATTAGTTATTTATCGTGAAAAATGACCAGTCATATTAATACTCTATAACTTATTAAGAATATAAAATATATTCTCTCGTTAATATATTAAGCATTGCTAAACAAGAACGAATAACAGTAGCAAAGCTCCTTAAATATGAGGGCGATCGTGTCGTCTCACCGCGGGCGATACTATCGCTTAACATGGCTGGAGACCAGTATCACAGCATGCTGAGCAAAACATTTTCACTAATACGCTCTTTTTATCTGACTTAACGTAAATCTCAGGATGCTAACGGCGAAACAAAAAACAAGCGTTGTTTGCGATGAAAAACTTCTGGGCCAATGCTATAAGTCTAAGTGCCGACCAAAATATAAAACGTGGGTATTATCATGCTAAAAAATATTAGTGTAAGGACCTTTATTATCGGGTTCCTTTTCTCTCTTTTTTTTGGTAAGTGCAGGTGTCGTTGTTCTAATTTCCAGCAATACGTCTCTCTTTATTTCGCTTAATGTCATCAATTTCGTTGCGCTATTTTTGCTCTGGGTCTATATGACGAAGTATCTTGTGACGCCGATCAATACGGTGAAGAGAAGTATTGAGGAGGTGACCGCAGGTAACCTTGGCGTATCTATCCCTGAATTTGGCAATAACTGCGCGGGCCGACTCATCCCCGGGATCAATAGTCTTTCCGGCAATATTGCGACGCTGGTGCGTGAGATCAGGGCGTCATCGCAAACCGCCATGACCTTATCGGATCAACTCTCGGCACGTAGCGCTCAGCTTTCGGTGAAAACCGAACAGCAGTCTGCGTCTTTGGTGCAAACCGCAGCCAGCATGGAGCAAATGGCCGCGAGCACCAAAAACAATGCCGATAACACCCGCCTGGCGAGCGAGCAGGCAAATGTGGCGACGTTACAGGCGCGCAAGGGCGGCGAGCTGATGGGGCAGGTCGCCAGCAATATGCAGTCCATTACCGAATGCGCGCAGCAGATGACGGAGATTATTTCGCTCATTGACGGCATTGCATTCCAGACAAATATCCTGGCGCTCAACGCGGCCGTGGAGGCGGCAAGGGCGGGCGATCATGGCAAGGGTTTTTCTGTCGTCGCGGAAGAGGTAAGAAACCTGGCACACCGCAGCGCGGAGGCCGCGAAGAATATCAAAACGCTGATTGAAGTCACCAGCAGTAACGTCACGCAGGGAGCCAGCGTTGTGTCACAGGCAGAGAAAAACATGCATGAAATCGTGACCGGCTCGGGAAATGTCAGCCGCTTAATGGACGACATTTCCGCGTCAACCTCAGAGCAGGAGAAAGGCATTTCTCAGATTACCCTGGCGCTATCGGAGCTGGAGCGGGTCACACAAAGTAACGTGGCAATGGCAGAGGAACTCAACGGTTCGTCTGATGTACTGCGTAATCAGGTGATTGAGCTGCAAACCCGGACGCGTAATTTCAGGCTCGATCAGTCATCCTTATCCTCATCACCTGGCGGTTCGCCATCCTTCCTCCAGCGGCCAGAGCACTCTCTCTGACAGCACCTCAAAGCCTGGCATGCCAGGCTTTTTTCATGCCTCCGCCTGGTATGTACAATTCCTGAGCGATTTCAGCGCGATGGGATACATAGTTGTTGCTTAACCCCTGATGAAAGCTAGACTGACACCGAAGAGCTAAAAAGGTGGAGGCGCTGTGGAAAGCATTAAAGGATCTGAACTAAACGTTCCAGACGCAGTTTTTGCGTGGGTGCTGGATGGTCGCGGCGGTGCGCGACCGCTGGAAGATAATGATGTGATCGATAGTGCGCATCCCTGCTGGCTACATCTGAACTACACCCATCCGGACAGCGCTGACTGGCTGGCCTCGACGCCGCTCTTGCCCAATAACGTGCGCGATGCGCTGGCGGGTGAAAGCCTGCGGCCCCGCGTGAGCCGAATGGGTGACGGGACGCTGATCACCCTGCGCTGCATTAACGGCAGCACGGATGAACGCCCGGATCAGCTGGTTGCGATGCGTGTCTACATGGACGATGGGCTCATTGTGTCGACCCGCCAGCGAAAAGTTCTGGCGCTGGATGACATTGTCAACGATCTGAAAGAGGGCACCGGGCCGGTCGACTGCGGCAGCTGGCTGGTGGACGTCTGCGACGCCCTTACCGATCATGCGAGTGAATTTATTGAAGAGCTGCACGACAAAATCATCGACCTGGAAGATAACCTGCTCGATCAGCAGATCCCGCCGCGCGGTTTTCTGGCCTTATTGCGTAAGCAGTTGATTGTGATGCGCCGCTACATGACGCCGCAGCGCGACGTGTATGCGCGTCTTGCCAGCGAAAGGCTCGCCTGGATGAATGACGATCAGCGACGCAGAATGCAGGATATTGCCGACAGGCTGGGGCGCGGGCTGGACGAGATTGATTCCTGTATTGCCAGAACGGCGGTGATGGCGGACGAAATCGCGCAGGTGATGCAGGAGTCTCTGGCGAGAAGAACCTATACGATGTCCCTGATGGCGATGGTGTTTTTACCCAGCACGTTTCTTACCGGGCTGTTTGGCGTGAACCTTGGGGGAATTCCGGGTGGCGCTTATCGCTACGGCTTTACCGCGTTTTGCGTGATGTTAGTTGTTTTGATTGGTGGTGTTGCATGGTGGTTGCATCGTAGTAAATGGCTGTAAATTTACGCTTTTTTCAGCTTTTAACGGGATCAAAACGCTCTTTTAATTGAGCGAAGTCAATAAACATCTACCCCGTAAGGTGCAATATTACTCCCGCAGGTGAATGCAACGTCAAGCGATGGGCGTTGCGCTCCATATTGTCTTACTTCCTTTTTTGAATTACTGCATAGCACAATTGATTCGTACGACGCCGACTTCATAGTCGGCTTTTTTTTGCCTCCTGATTCTCAGCGTCTACCCTAAAAGGGACGACAGCAAATTCTGGAGGGAATGATGAGCATCCTGAACGCTCTGCTACTGCAACAATCGCGTCAATCCGATCCCGTCCCCACCGATCCGGTGCCAATGCCCGATCCCATCCCGCGTCCGCAGCCGATGCCCGACCCGCCGCCAGATCAAGAACCGATTAAATTGTCGCATCGAATCGCGAGATCTGCGAGGATACGCGCCATCTGACCGCAAAGATGACCACGAGAGACTACTGTGACCGCTTTTTCTACCCTGAATGTTCTGCCCGCCGCCCAACTCGATAACCTCAACAAGTTGGGTTACCTCACGATGACGCCTGTTCAGGCGGCCGCGTTGCCCGCCATCCTCGAGGGCCGTGACGTGCGCGTGCAGGCGAAAACGGGCAGCGGGAAAACGGCGGCATTTGGCCTTGGCCTGTTGCAGCACATCGATGCGGCGCTTTTTCAGACCCAGTCTCTGGTGCTGTGCCCAACCCGCGAACTGGCAGACCAGGTCGCGGGTGAACTGCGTCGCCTGGCGCGTTTCCTGCCAAACACCAAGATTTTAACCCTCTGCGGCGGACAGCCGTTCGGCGCGCAGCGTGATTCACTTCAGCATGCGCCGCACATCATTGTCGCAACGCCCGGCCGCCTGCTGGATCACCTGCAAAAAGGCACCGTCTCGCTGGATGCGTTACAAACGCTGGTGATGGATGAGGCAGACAGGATGCTGGATATGGGCTTCAGCGATGCAATTGACGAGGTGATCCGTTTCGCCCCGGCCGATCGTCAGACGCTGCTGTTCTCCGCGACCTGGCCGGAGGCCATCGCCGCCATCAGCGGGCGCGTGCAGAAAAATCCGCTCACCATTGAAATCGACAGCGTCGATGCGCTGCCCGCCATCGAGCAGCAGTTCTTTGAAACTTCGCAGCAGGGGAAAATTTCGCTCCTGCAGAAATTGCTGAGCCAGCATCAGCCTACGTCCTGCGTGGTGTTCTGTAATACCAAAAAAGACTGTCAGTCGGTCTGTGATGCCCTGAATGCCGCCGGCCAGAGCGCATTGTCGCTGCATGGCGATCTGGAACAGCGCGATCGCGATCAGACGCTGGTCCGCTTCGCTAACGGCAGCGCCCGCGTTCTTGTCGCAACCGACGTCGCTGCGCGCGGTCTGGACATTAAATCCCTGGAGCTGGTGGTGAACTTTGAGCTGGCGTGGGATCCTGAAGTGCACGTGCACCGTATTGGCCGTACCGCGCGCGCGGGAAACAGCGGTCTGGCGATCAGCTTCTGCGCACCGGAAGAGGCGCAGCGCGCCAACATTCTCTCTGAGATGTTGCAGATTAAGCTGAACTGGATGAATGCACCGGCCAGCGCCAGCATTGTGCCGCTGGAGGCTGAAATGGCGACGCTGTGCATTGATGGCGGTAAAAAAGCCAAGATGCGTCCAGGTGACGTATTAGGGGCGCTGACCGGGGACGTGGGGCTGGACGGGGCGGATATCGGTAAGATTGCGGTCCATCCGGCGCATGTCTACGTAGCGGTTCGCCAGGCGGTTGCCCATAAGGCATGGAAGCAGCTGCAAAACGGGAAAATTAAGGGTAAAACCTGTCGCGTACGTCTGCTGAAATAAAGAATGAAGCGTCTCAGAAGGTGTTTCTGAGACGCTAATCGTTTACTTCACTTCAAGCACGTTGAGACGCAGCTCTTCAAACTGATTGTCATCTTCTTCCGGCTGCCAGCCCGCTGGCTGCATGGGAATATCTTCCCGATCAAACGCCAGGTCCCCGCCGTTCACAACTTCTGACTCGTGGTTGATGCCTTTAAAGTCGAACAGCTCCACATCCGCGAGATGGGAAGGGACGACGTTCTGCATCGCGCTGAACATGGTTTCGATACGCCCTGGATAACGCTTATCCCAGTCGCGCAGCATGTCTCCAATCACCTGACGCTGCAGGTTCGGCTGAGAGCCGCACAGGTTACATGGAATGATCGGGAACCCTTTAGCCTGAGAAAAACGCTCAATGTCTTTTTCGCGGCAGTAGGCGAGAGGGCGGATCACAATGTGCTTGCCGTCATCACTCATCAGCTTAGGCGGCATGCCTTTCATCTTGCCGCCGTAGAACATATTGAGGAACAGCGTTTGCAGGATATCGTCGCGGTGATGGCCCAGCGCAATTTTGGTCGCGCCCAGCTCCGTCGCGGTACGATACAGAATGCCGCGGCGCAGACGAGAGCAGAGTGAGCAGGTGGTTTTCCCCTCCGGGATTTTCTCTTTCACAATGCCGTAGGTGTTTTCTTCGACGATTTTGTACTCAACGCCCAGCTTCTCGAGGTATTCCGGCAGAATGTGCTCCGGGAAGCCCGGCTGTTTCTGATCAAGGTTGACCGCCACCAGGGAAAATTTCACCGGTGCGCTTTGCTGAAGATTACGCAGGATCTCCAGCATGGTATAGCTGTCTTTACCCCCTGACAGGCAAACCATGATGCGGTCACCTTCTTCAATCATGTTGAAGTCTGCAATGGCTTCGCCCACGTTACGGCGCAGTCGCTTTTGCAGTTTATTCAGGTTGTATTGCTCTTTCTTTGTATTTGATTGATTTTCTTGCATTTATTACTACCTTCGGAGCCAATAGGGGCATAATAGGGGCAAAAATTTTTCAGCGTGCCAGCTTATCGTTAAGCATCAGCACCTGTTCGCCATTCATTTCTTCAATCCACGCACCGTAGACTTCATAAACCATTTGCGCGTTTTCATGCCCCATCTGGCTGGCTATGAAAGACGGGTTAGCGCCGGCAGATAAAAGCCAGCAGGCAAAAGTATGCCGCGTATGGTACGGATTCCGGCGGCGAATACCAGCACGTTTTACAGCTGCGTTAAATCTGGAGCCGATACTCGATAAAGAGTAGTAGGCCTTCTGTATGCCCTTGCGCATCCTGGGCATGAAAACAAATCGCAGATTTTGATATTCCATCGCACCATACTCACGGTGGTGAAAAACAATCTCGGTTTTGGGCTGTAACGAAGTCAGCGTACGCTGTGCCTTCAAGGCCTCTAGTGCTGGCTCTAATAGCGTGATAACTCGATCACCTGCATCGGTTTTTGGTGGGACGAACATTCCTAGCGCATTAAGGTTGCGCTGTATATGAGCCGTACCTTTTTCCCAGTCGATATCTTCCCAGGCAAGAGCTGCAAGCTCTCCATGACGGACACCGGTATAAACTGCGAACGTCCACATATTGAGGCTTTGGCCACGCTCGGATTCCGCAAGCAAACTAAACTCCTGCTTCGTTAAAGGATCCGGTTTTACTTTCCCTTTGTGTAGTTTCTTGATCCCTTCAAAGGGTTTGCCACTGATAAAGCCAGATTTGTGTGCAAACCGAAGCAGGGAGCACAGTAGCGATATATAGTTGTTCACGGTACGCACAGTGCGTCCCTGTTTGTTACTTCTGGGATTTGCCAGGTAAAGTGTCTCACCGTTCAACAGCTCCTTCCTGTATTTCAGAATGTCGCTGTGGCGTATAGTTGAAACAGGCGTATCTCCGTTGATGATGTGCATTAACGTACCGAGTTGTGAGCGCGTCTTACGCATCGTGTTCGCGCTAATTTCGGTTTCTTTAATGCTCGTCCATAGTTCACACAGTTCTGAAAAGGTTTGAACTGAAACAGTGGTTACGGTTTTTTTTGCTCTGGATGATGAAGGAAAGCGCTGGTTGTAATCAAACTCTCCAAGGTTGATCTCACTAACGATTACAGCCCGAAGATTCCCGGCTTTTTTGATGTTCGCCGGGGTGTTAATCCAACCTTTGAGAATTTCGCGGCAACGCTTTCCCCGGTACATAAACCAGATACAAATCTTATTGTTTCTGATTTCGACACCTGTAGGCAAAGCTGCCATCTTACGCATCCCTTATTAACTGATTAATTCTCGGATAGTTGTACCAGGTTGTGCCACGCAAGGTTTTTTCTCCTGAAGGAGAAACCCGTTTAAAATGGACACCTTCCACCCAACAGCCCTGGCGATACTTCTCAATCTGTCGTTCGGTCAGGCCTGTTTTTTCTGTGAGTCTTGCGCCAACAACCCATTCTTCGTTAAAAATTACCTGCGACATGGTTCACCTCAGGTAACCGGCATGAGTATAAATATGCCGGTCTGTAGTCGTTGATATTTCAGTTTCAGTTTGCCTGGCCGGGCAGGGAACGCAGTCGGCGCATGCCAGTCATTGCTGTGGCCACGTAGCTTGCCTTGCAGTTGACCACTTCAACCCAGACCTTCACGCCTTCCACTCTCACCGTATAGGTCTCTTTCATCTTGCTGCGCCCATAGTCGCCGTATCTTTGCTGGTGGGCTGCGAGTGCGATTTCACATGCCTGGCGAGCCAAAGGGGATTGCTTACTGCCTCGATTAATCAGTCGCATTTCTTCTCCTTGAGGGAGGGTTTCCCCTCCCGATCTCGTTAGTCCACGTATTCCGGTTTCATATCCGCCAGGGTGATGCTGAACTGACCATGCAGTTCGTCGCCCAGATGGCGTTTCGACGATGCAAGAACGCGCTCTACTTCTGCGAACCGCGCAGCTGCATCGGGCTCATCTGAAGGTGGCAAGGAATTGATGGCTGCTTCGACTTTGTTTCGTGCATCAACCAGGTAATAACGCTTCACGGCCTTGTTTTTCAGCTCAGTGAACAGGGCAGAACCCAGCGTTGATTTCACGGTTTCAATATCTGCGCGCAGAGCTTTAGCGCTATCCACATCCTGAGCCGCCTCGATGCGATCACGGAAATCATCAGCAAGTGCATCGATGTTTTGAGCTGATTCCTGAGCCGTTTGAGTCGTAGTGACGTTGTCACCTGAAATGTCTGCAAGGCTTACGTGCTGCGCCGGTGCGGGGTTTACCTCTCGTTCTTCACGGCGATCATCGAGCTCATCCGGGGTGTAAACGCCCAGAATCACATCCGGGCAGAACAGTCTCGCCCAGCGTTTGACGGCCAGGTACGCCAGCTGCTGGCGAGGGTCATCAGCCCAAAGGGTAGAGTTTCTGGTGCGGGCCTGAGCCAGCAGCAAATCGAGTTCCCTCGGCTGATCTTCGCCTTTCAGGGTTGCGCGGATAATAATGCCGATCCCGGCTTCGTCAGCCAGGGTCCAGCCCGGGACGCGGTACTCGCCTTTGTCGCCTTTACGGATGTGGAATTTTCCAACGACCTTTTCCCATGGCCCGTACCATTCATATTCAAAGCGGCTGGCCAGCACGCCGCTTCGTGAAATGACGGCATTAACCAGCTGCGCTTCATACCCGAGCACACCGTTAATCAGGTGCGTCTTCTGCGCCACGGCAAAGGGATTCATCTGCCACTGAGCCGCTTGCATCGCTACAGCCATGCAGTCGGCCTGATTACCCTGCAGGTGCTTAGGAACAGTAGCGGTGCCCTGGGCCATAATCTGCGCGAACGTGCTGATGGCGTTCAGATACTGGGAATCGAACAAAGCCACGTTGGAGTTAATAACGGTGTTCTGGTCAGCAACGGTAACGTTTGTGTTATGCATAAATCCCCCTTAAGCCTGAGCGCGCAGCGCTTCGAGGCGGCGCAGGTCGAAATCGTTCAGTTCATCTGTGTAATCGGTAGTGATCGGCGCTGGCCATTCGCCCGTGTCGAATCCAGTTGCGATGGCGCGCATTGTTTTGCGGTACTCGAGCATGCCCAGTTCCAGTAGTTCGGTGGACGCCTCAATGATGGCGATCCAGTGGTAGTTCTCGTCTTTGTTGACGAAAATCCAGAAGAACTGGTCCAGCGCCGCGGTCTCGCAATACATTGCCGCGCTGAGGTGGTAGTCCCGGTCAATAATTTCCCGGTGCAGCCTGGCGCGAAGGCTTTCTTGCTTGACATTCCACATGCTGATGGTTTTCAGGTCAGCACCGATGCGTACGCCGTCCAGTTCAATCTCGAGGTCCGGACGTACACGCACTTCTAAACCTGTTTCGTCGTCAAAACCGAAGTAGCTCACTTCAACGGCGCGGCTTGGATGTGTCAGCAGCATGCCGGCGGTCGGGTGCGCCAAGAGTGCAGACTGAATTGCTCGCGCTGTGGCCAGCTGCTGGCGGGTAACCAGAATCTTTTCGCCAGGGTTGTCGCGCCAGGCATCCAGCAGTTCGTCGGCGAACATGGCATCGGGCTTAACTGATTTAACTGCCTGGGTCATGTCTGCTTTAGTACCAGACACTTTCAGCGGTGTCGGTTTCTGCGCTTCCTGTGCGACCAAATCAGGATTGATGATCGTTAATTGCTCGAGTAGCGCATCACGGCTGCCGCTGGTTTTAACCGGCACGGGCAGGGTGGCGTTGTACTCTTTAATGCATGCCTTCATTGCCGTTGCTGTTTGTTTTTGGCCTTCTTCAATACGCTGGTACTCAGCTGGGAGAGCCATATAGCTTTGAGCCGTTTCTTCCAGGCTGGCGCCAAGCGGCACTGGAGCGGGAAGGGACGCGTTATGTTCTTCAAGTAACGCTTTAATCTCTTCAGCGCTTAGCAGCGCCGGCAGGCTGGCGTTGTACGCGTCGATGAACGCACGCAGAGTTGCGGTGGTCGTAAACGCACCTTCAGGGATCTCCGGTTCTACGCTGAACTCTGCTTCGAGGTTTTCCGGCTGCAATGCAAGGGTGTGCACCAGATTTCCCATATCCAGCACTTTGGATGCTGTGCGTGGGATAGTTTTAGCCACATGGCGTGCGTTGAAGTACATCAGGCTGACGCGGGCATCTTTTACCTGGGTTGAGCTAATACCGTTTGCTGCGTGATAAACATCATTCGGCAGATCTTCGTAGCGGCCAGGCTCGAAGTAAGCCGGGTACCCGAACAGCGAGCAGTATCCCTGGCCAAAGCCGGTTTTTTACCACATCTGTCTGGAGCTGCGGCGCCGCGGAACTGATGGTCAGTTGTGTCAGAAAGAGCTCGAGCGCGAGGCTGGCGAGATTCTGGATATGTGGGAAAAGCGGGTGTTGGCAGGGAAGCCAATTCCGCCTGTTCGTCGTGCGTTGGCAGCTCCAGTGGCTCCAAATGGGCCAACACCTGCTGAGCTTTTGAAAGCGAAATACGAGCGCTTGAAAGCTGGTGGGAGGGTGTAAGTATGCCAGTCAAGATTCTGAAGATTCGTATCGCATGGTGAATGAGTTAACAGCTTTGTCTCCATTGCATGATATAACCGAGTACAAGTCGCCTTCTCATGCGACAAAGAGGCATCAGAATGAAATTAAGAATCACGCGAGCAATCGGCCTCAGTAAGTTCTCGCCACGTTGGGTTAAGGTTATCTGTTTACGATTAATTAAAAATGATATTGAGCGCTCCCTCAACGCTCTTCTGGCCACAATTGATGAATCTGAACTCACTTCGGAGCAAGTCAAAGCATTGAGGGAATGCGTTGACAGAATTAACCTGGCAAGAGGAAAGGGGATTCAGGCGTGATCACCTTAGATGCTGACCGCATGATGATTTGAAGGCTCACTTCCTGTTCTTATATTATGTTTCTCATAATATAAATTTTCTAAGCATAAGAATTTTATGATAAGTAATGATAGAAAAGGGCTCAAAGCCAGAGCAAATCAAAAGCTGGAATGATTTTGATAAGAAAGATAAACACTATATGCGTCATCGTTAGCGGTTTTTCACAAGGATGAAGTATAGATTGAATAGAGATGAAAGGGCACGGCATTTCTCCCGACAGCAAGAGTAGCGTGTGAATTTGGTACTCTCCTCAAGCAAATTTAAAACATCGTTGGATTGTAAGTTTCCTCAGTAAATCGCTGACAAATCTAATCTTGCTTAATGTCTCGTGTGGGTTCACTATGTGTCCTCGGTTTGGCATACAGACCTTATGAAAGCAGTTTTAATAAAGCAGTCCTCATTTCAAGTGTTATCCTTAGATACTCTTCTGCATGAGCCTTCTCCAAATTGCCCAGTAAGTCCTCATTTGCAATCAGGCCATGTTCGCCACAACATGTGGCTCAATAAAATTAAAGGAAGTATCTATGTCAAATAAAATGACTGGTTTAGTAAAATGGTTTAACTCTGAAAAAGGCTTCGGTTTCATTAGCCCAACTGATGGTAGCAAAGATGTTTTTGTACATTTTTCTGCTATTCAGAGTAATGATTATAAAACGTTGGATGAAGGCCAAAAGGTTGAGTTCTCGATTGAGAATGGTGCCAAGGGTCCGGCAGCTGCTAACGTTGTTGCGCTGTAATACCTGAGAGTGACCTGAACACTTACGACAGCGATGACGGCACAAGCCTGAGCAGATAAGTGAAAGTCATAAAAAACCCGCCCTGAGCGGGTTTTTTACGTTTCGTGCATGGCATGCAACAGAGGATGAACGTACTTTTTACGTCAACTGCTGGAGTGAAAAAACGAAACCGAACAGTGCAAACCCAACGATAGCGACAAAAAGAAAGCCAATAAGTAATTTCCAGCCCAACATCTTTCCTCCATAACTCTCCTTCCTAACTTTGAACGATATTAATATTAATGTTTCCTAGATCAACCGGCACGGATGATTTTCAGAGAAGGGGCCGAACAGAGCTTTTGAGCGGGAATTACTGCCAGACTATGTTCGTTTAGGGCCTTTGTTCAGACCTCTGGTATGCATTTTGTGCTTATAAAGCGTTGCAAAATCCGAGAGATACGTTTATAAATATACTGTATATGCATACAGTAATTCATTGCGGAGGGATAAATGAAAATCGAGCTAACCATTGATCGCATGAAGAAACTTCCTGATGGAGCAATACCTGCGCTCGAGTCAGAACTGCTCAAAAGACTCAGCAAGCAGTTCGATGAATGCCAGCTAACGATCAAGCGTGCCGGCAATGATGGTTTGACTGTTTTCGGGGGCGACAAGAAAGAGGTCGAACATATCGTGCAGGAGACCTGGGAAAGCGCGGACGAGTGGTTTTATTAATCGCGTGAATTTCACTGGAGCAGTTTCAAAGAGTATCGCTGTTTGCGTTCCCTTGGCTGTTCCCGATTACTGTTTACCGCGTCAATAAGTCGCTCTGGGGGAAATAGTGTGTAGTGCAGATGCCTTTAATGCAGATGATCAATGGTACGACGTGGTCAGAAGGGCCGATAACGCAGTTATCTATAGCTTCCCGGCGGAAGGGAGATATCTGGTTTATCGAGTAAATGGAATAGTTTCATTACGACCGTTACTCGAAGAGGAAGAAATATTCACTCTCAACGGGTTTATGCAATTTGCAAAACGACTGGGGTACCGAGTTACACCACCGTCTGATATTATTCTTTCATAGGCCTGAACAACCTATACCTGATGCGCCACGGAGAGAACCATGGCGCTAGAATTACAACTTATCAAACACCACTCAGGAATACTGATCCCGGCTACGCCCGAGACCAGCGATATCCTGCAATCCAAAACCCGGCTCGGCGATGTTCTTGTTGCCGAATTCAGGCGGGTACGTAATCCGGCATTTCACCGGCGCTTTTTCGCGCTTCTAAATCTAGGTTTTGAATACTGGGAACCAACCGGCGGGGCTATCTCGAGTAACGAGCGGAAGCTGATCACCGGCTACGCAAAATTCCTGGCTTCTTATGGCGGGAATGAGGGCGCGCTGATCGATGCTGCTGAACAGTACCTGGAACAGGTTGCTTATCGGCGCGTCACGAATGGCATTAGCCTGTGCAAATCCTTCGATGCTTACCGCTCTTGGGTGATCGTCGAGGCAGGGCACTTTGATGCCATTCAGCTACCTGACGGAACACTCAAAAAACATCCTCGTAGCATCTCATTCGCCAACATGGACGAACTTGAGTTCCAGCAGCTCTATAAAGCTGCGCTCGATGTTCTATGGCGCTGGGTCCTGTCCCGTTCGTTCCGCAGTCGTGATGAGGCAGAAAATATCGCCGCTCAGTTGCTTGGCTTTGCGGGGTGATGGGTATGAGACATTCTTGGTTCCATCACACCGACTGCAGCACCGAACAGGCCGACGAACTGGTCAAGCGTTACAAAGCGCGCGGCGTGCGCGTTGAGCGCAGCCTAAACCAGGATTACGTGACCTGGACTGTCAGTGCATTCCTGCCGACCTCAAATACACCAGCCCGCCCGGACAGTCGCTGGCGAAACCGGATGTGGGGGTGAACGTGAAGACATATCAAATCACTTTGCCCTGGCCGCCGAGCAATAACCGGTATTACCGGCACAACCGCGGGCGTACACACATTAGCGCTGATGGCGTTGCGTACCGTTATGCGGTCGCAAGTGTCATTCGAAGCGCCCGGCTTAATATCCGTACGGCCGCACCACTCAAAATCCGTATTGAATGTCACATGCCCGACCGCCGGCGCCGCGATCTGGATAACCTGCAGAAGGCTGCATTCGACGCTTTAACCAAGGCGGGGTTCTGGCTGGACGACTGCCAGGTTATTGACTATCGCGTTGTGAAAATGCCTGTCGTTAAGGGCGGGAAATTAGAACTCACCATTACCGAGTTGGAGACCGCATGAATCTTGAAAACACCCTCAAATATCACTTCGCCAAATCGACAATGATTTGTGACTCTCCGCGCGCTACGGCGTCAGACTCATTAAGCGGAACGGATGTCATGGCCGCTATGGGTATGACGCAGGAACGGGCAGCATTGGGTTACAGTGCTTTTCTCGGGAAAATGGGCATCAGCAACAATGACCGGGAGAGGGCGATTGAGTTGCTGGCCCAGTATGCGCTGACTAAGTGCGATCGGGTGGCGGCGCTGCGCAAGCTGGAGCCAGGGGTTAAACCACTGGTGATGCATCAGCTGGCCACCTTCGCGTTTGAAGACTATTCTCGCAGCGCCGCCAGCGTGAAGCAGTGCGATGGCTGCAATGGGGAAGGATTTATTGACGCTGAGGTTTTCAGCATGAAGTCCCACACTCCGGCAAAAGAGAAGAAGATCGTGAAGATGTCTTTGCATATGGGTGTCGAGAATATTCGCCCTTCTGAGTATGAGGTGCGTAGGCAGGTCATGGAGGTAGCGCGCGTTCTCTGCCCTCAGTGCAAGGGTAAGAAGGTTGTAAGTTGCGCCTGTAAAGATTGCCATGGACGTGGGAAAGCCGTTAATCAGGTTCTTACTGAACAGCAGGGTGTACCGGTTCTGGTTGACTGTAAGCGCTGCGGTGGGCGTGGATATGAACGAATTCCATCAACTGAGGCTTACGCCGCGGTGTGCCAGGCAACGGATGCAATCAGTCTCGATACCTGGAAGAAGTCTGTTAAGCCATTTTACGATCAGCTTATCACCAAGTTTGACATCGAAGAGGCGTGGGCTGATGCACAGCTCAAGCAGATAACAAAATAGGGCATTATTTTATCGTGAGCTATTTACTTTTCCCGAATCTGTGGTAATTTTGCTCCAATGATGGGCTTTTTATGTTCATTGTTAAAAATTCTAAACCTCGCCTTAGCGGGGTTTTTTGTTATGATGCCTCAAAAAAGGAGGTGTTATGGCTTGGCAAGGTATTCCATATCCGGTAGCCGGAAATCTGGGCTTATTAATTGAAAAGATACCGCACATTGATGTAACCACCGATAGCGGGTTTGGCTGGGATACTATTGTTGCAAGTGTTGCTGGTGCATTCATCGCAGCCGCGATACCAGCTTTAATTGCATGGTGGTCAATTAAAAACAGTAATAAAACTCTTCGAGAAGATCGAGCGGTGCAATTGAGGGATATTGAGCATGGCAGAGATACACAAATTAAATTAGCGGAAGAAAGTAGAAAGGCTCAAGTAATTGCTTCTAACAGGCTTGTATGGATAAAAGATCTGCGAGAGGCTTCCGCTGAGTTTGTAGCTAGTGCCGTTACATATTTATCCATAAGTCAAAAGTATGTTCTTGAAATTAAATCCAGTAATCATCCCGCTATTACCCAGACTGAGAAGGCGGATCTCCTAAGTTCGATTGCTCAGACTAAGATTGAATTGCATGCGGCAATGATACAATTAGTACTTCATTCAACGCGCATTCAGTTGATGCTTAATCCTGAAAGGGCTGATCACATAAGAGTTATAAATGCCATGAATCAATTAAAAACACACTCAGAAGACATGGTTAAAAATATTTATGATTTGGATGGGGAAGAAGCTAATAAATATTTAAATCAATTTGTTAGTGACATGCAGCGCCTTTTGAAAGAAGATTGGGAGAAAGCTAAAAGAAACACATAATATCTTTTGACTTTAAGCATCATAATATTATCCTCCCAGACACTGACATATCTCTCAAAGGCTGCCTTTCGGCGGCCTTTTTTTAATTTCAAGCAAGAGCACCCGCAAAAAGCGAGGTGAGAGTATGTATCGCATGGACAAACTTACCACCGGTGCTGCATACGGCGCTTCAGCCGGTAGCATCCTAAACGGCATGTTGAATGCCTACAGTCCCGAGCAGTGGAACGCTATCGGCGTGCTGGTGGGCATCATCATCGCCGTACTGACATATCTGACGAATCTCTATTTCAAAATACGCGAAGACAACCGCCGCAGCAGGAGCCGAGATGAACCCGACACTCAGAAATAAGCTGGTGGGCGCCGTTGTTGGCGGAGCCTGCGCAATCACTATTGCAGCTGTCATGTTGGGCAATGCAGATGGTCTTGAAGGGCGTCGTTATTACGCTTATCAGGATGTAGTCGGTGTCTGGACTGTTTGCGATGGCCACACCGGCGCTGACGTTCGCCGCGGTCACCGCTACACAGATAAAGAATGTGACGCTTTGCTGCAGTCTGATTTGCAACAAGTAGCAAACGCCATTGACCCGCTGATCAATGTTCACATCCCTGAGCCAACCCGCGCCGCGCTTTACTCTTTCACATACAACGTGGGAACCGGAGCATTTAGCAGATCGACGTTACTGAAAAAACTAAATGCCGGCGATGTTCCGGGTGCATGCAAAGAACTGCAGCGCTGGACGTATGCCGGTGGCAAACAGTGGAAGGGGCTTATCACCCGGCGCGAGATTGAGCGCGAAGTCTGCGAGTGGGGCCAGAAATGAGTCGAATAACAGCCATCGTCTGCGCTGCCGTTATCTGCCTGCTGGTTTCCATGACATTGGCGATTAACCACTACCGTAGCAACGCCATCACTTACAAAGACCAGTGCGATAAAGCTACCGAACAACTGACCCTGGCGAACGCCACCATCAAAGATATGCAGACCCGGCAGCGTGATGCTGCGGCACTGGATGCTAAATACACGAAGGAATTGTCCGATGCGAAAAAAACCATTAACGATTTGCGTCGGGATGTGGATTCTGGTGCTAAACGGCTGCGCATCGCCGCAACCTGCCCTGGAGTGCCCAAAGCCACCTCCGCCCCCGGCATGGATGATGCAGGAGCCCCCGAACTTACTCCAGACGCTCGACGGAATTATTTCGATCACCGGAACGGAATCGTAACCGCTGACAAGATGATTCTCGGCATGCAGGACTACATCAAAGAGCAGTGTCTGAAATGAGAATTATAATAACATCATTCTTTACCCAGACCGCTCAAGCCAGATAGTGTTAGCCCTGATATCTTGAAATATTCCAAGTCTTTGGCAATTTGCCTTCCGCGCTTAGTTCCTTCTATGCGATACAGCGTTTCTACGAGTGCACTTAGATTGGCATTATGTTCTTGCATCTCTTCAAGAGTGATAGTTTTTGAATTTTTATCGCTGTAAAGGGCTTCATCATATGGAGATTCCTCAGGCTCGTGATTTTCCCAAAAAACGAGCTTTACAGTATTGTGAGCGATTATATTTCTGATTTCTGTAAGCTCATCAATATGTTTGTAAGCCTGAATAAGCTCCTGCTGAAGGTCCGGGTGTTCTTCAGAGCATTTGAGGATATCTGCGATAATCTTTATTTTATTGCTCAGAGCTATCTCTTTGATATGTTTATATATTGTAGGTGGAGTTAACTCCTCAAGAAGGCTGCGTGTAAAAGATTCAACGGCACCGAATTCGAGAATAAACATGCCAACATGTGGTGCCCATTTCTCAATGTCTACTAATTTCATGTTCTGCTCCGTAGATGGTCTCTTGAGGACTTTATCACCCAATTAATGCCTCTGGGAGTAATAATAATTCCAGACATCTACCAAATCACGCTAACCACCCAAACAGGCGACATCTTCACGGGCAAGATGTCACGACGTCAGCCTGAGCTAGTGAATGGCTTTGTACCGCTAGCGACCGAGACGGGGGAGTGGCTGTATTTCGCGCCTGCCGATGTGAAGCGCGTGCACCGGCAGAGCAGACGGAACAACCAACGGAGTAACGAATGAGCAAACCGGACTGAGAGGACATCGAGACGGCGTTCTGGTTTGCTCAACTAATCAAGCCACGCGGTTTCCGATAGTTGCTGGAAGAGGAATCAATATTTCCCAGAATGGTTGTTGTAAAAATGTCGTGCCAGCCCAGTAATGTTCAATCTGATAGGTATAAACTAGGCAGGAATTCGCATTGTTCAAAAGTGCCATATCACCTCTGTGAATTAAATCTTCATCTGCCTCAACTTCATAAATTGGAGAGTTAGGGCTTCTGTATTGCGACCTAAATGCGACGGCTTCTGCTAATGTTTCACACGCAAAAATGCATTCATATCGTGATGGTGTAGAAGGCCGCATTGCTCTTCTATAAAACTCGAGCCCCCAATCTATCGAAAAGTTGATCTGTCCTGCTATCGCATTGGCAGAGAGAAAATAACCATCACCATGCTTTGATACTCCGCGTGGGAAAAGGTTAGTGACCATATTGTGCAATTCGATTGGCTGAATGGAGGGAGTGATTGGTCTAGCCACCATCCCAGGTGAGTAGTAATTACCTGAATCAACTGTATAGTAAGTAGTCATAAATTCTCCAGGGGAAAGCAATGGCCCTCACCGGCAAACAAGAAGTTTTCGGTCCCGAGTGCCGGGAATATATTATTTTTTTGTGGCCTTATGGGCTGCCTGTATTAAATACTCTAATTTATCTTTAATGTTGTTTGGCCAGCTGTGATCTGAGGTTTTTATTTTATGTATGTAAACATTTGCAGCCCCTATTTCAAGTAGCCCTCTAGGTGTAACATCTTCATGTAATATAATGAGTGTTGGTTTTTTTAATGTTAATGCTATGGCTGTTTCAATTTGATTCCACTCGGTCGGTAATGTGATTCCATTAGTTTCTTTATCCTTTACCTTTCCTGTTTCAATGAATATTTGCGGGAGCGCAAATATAATGGCGCATTTACACCGCTCCATCAGTTCAATAATGTCATTGAAAGGGGTTTGTAAGCATGGTTGGCTTATTCTGATGGTGTTCGGAAATATCATTAAATCATCTAATAGGCTATAAAATTTTTCTAAGTCAGATTCTAATTGCTCGGGTAGCCAATTAGGTCTGGAAATAAATACCTCCAAAAATTCGGTCTCTATACTCATTAAATGTCTCCATTAAAATAATCATAGTCAATATAATCAAATCGGAATGGGAAAACTCACCCGTTAATAGTTATGCTGAGTTTTAATCATCCCTTCGATTCACATGCTTAATATCTACCTTCAATCGAAAAAAAACCAGAGAAATTTATGGCTAAACCGGACTGGGGCGAGCTTCAGCAACGGTTCCTGTCCGAACATGCCACAACCGGCGTATCACCAAAGGAATGGTGCGAAGCGCAAGGACTGAACTACGCTACCGCCCGTCGATATATCAAAAAACCTTATGCGCAAACTGCGCAAAAACCTGCGCAGAAAAAAATGCGCACTGCGCAGAAAGATAAAAGCGCAAATGAGCTGGTGGATGATGATGGACTTACCGCTCAGCAGCGCTTATTTGTCGCGGAGTACCTGAGGGACAACAACGCCACCGCTGCCGCTGCACGTGCTGGTTATAGTGACCCAAACTAC
Source organism: Enterobacter sp. UPMP2060 (assembly GCF_053709655.1). Taxonomy (NCBI): domain Bacteria; kingdom Pseudomonadati; phylum Pseudomonadota; class Gammaproteobacteria; order Enterobacterales; family Enterobacteriaceae; genus Enterobacter; species Enterobacter sp. UPMP2060. Next base: position 132,150 of record NZ_JBSKJQ010000003.1, on the reverse strand, counting down.
GGTCGTCAGCTCATAGCGAATCCTAACGTTGCGCAGGCTATTGCGCAGCAGCAAAAAGCGTCCATTGTGCGCACGCTTGGCAGTGCCGATGAAGTCCTCGCGCAGATGTGGCAGCTCGCCACTTTCGATGCAAACCAGCTTTCGCAGTATCGTCGCGGCGCGTGTCGTTACTGCTGGGGCTTCGGTCACCACTACCAGTGGCGCGATGCAGTTGAATTTGAAGAGAAAAGACTCGAGGCTGCTGAGCGTGACAGACGTGAACCCGAAGATTCCGGCGGTTACGGCTATGACCACAATCGAGAACCAAACCCCGAATGCCCGCGCTGCAATGGCGACGGTATTGGCCAGCCTTATTTCCCCGATACGCGCAAACTCCCGGCAGCTTCTCGGCTCGCTTACTCAGGCGTGAAGGTCGGCAAGAACGGCGTTGAAATCACAGCAATCAGCCGCGAAAGAATGTTCGAAGCGGTAATGAAGCGACTTGGGCTGGTCGATAGCGAGTTTGCACAGCGCCTGCAGCAAATTGAAATCGAACGCCGGCAGCTGGAGGTCGAGAAACTCCGTAAAGAGCTGGCCGGTGATAGTGACGACGACGAGCCAACCCCAGTTCAAATCAATATCAACGTAGTGGACGCGAGGGCGGACGATGGGGATCAGCCCGACACTTAACATTCCTCAGGCGCGCTTCCTCGCGATGCAGCACAAATTCAAAGCCTACGTTGCCGGGTTCGGCTCCGGTAAGACGTGGGTAGGTTGTGGCGGCATCTGTAAGGGGATGTGGGAGCACCCGAAGATTAACCAGGGTTATTTCGCGCCGACGTACCCGCAGATCCGTGACATCTTCTACCCGACGATTGAAGAGGTGGCTTTCGACTGGGGACTGAGCGTCAAAATCAATGAGGGTAACAAAGAGGTTCACTTCTACGAGGGGCGACGGTACCGCGGGACAACAATCTGCCGCTCGATGGAGAAGCCCGGCTCGATAGTCGGTTTTAAAATCGGTAACGCGATGGTGGATGAGCTGGACGTCATGGCAGCAGCCAAAGCGCAACAAGCCTGGCGAAAAATCATCGCTCGTATGCGTTACAACATTCCTGGTCTGAGAAATGGAATTGACGTCACGACAACGCCGGAAGGCTTCAAGTTTGTTTACCAGCAGTTCGTTAAGGCTGTACGTGAAAAGCCCCAGCTGGCAGCCCTGTACGGACTGATCCAGGCCAGCACGTTCGACAATGCGAAGAATCTACCGCCTGATTACATCCCATCGCTGCTGAGCTCTTACCCTGACGAACTGATTCAGGCCTATCTGCGCGGGAAGTTCACCAACCTTAACAGCGGGACCATTTACCACACCTTCAACCGTAAGCTAAATAACTGTTCTGACGAGATTCGGGACGGGGATCCGCTGTTTATCGGTATGGACTTCAACGTTGGGAAAATGGCCGCGATTGTTCACGTTAAGCGTAACGGCCTGCCGCGTGCGGTTCGCGAGCTGGTTAAGGTCTATGACACGCCGGCGATGATCAAGCGCATTCAGGAAGAGTTCTGGCGCTACGAGGATGGCCGATACGTTAAAAGCCGGGAGATTTACATCTATCCGGATGCCTCTGGCGACTCACGCAAATCGCAGAACGCAAGCAAGACCGATATTGCTCAGCTCAACGATGCCGGATTCAGCGTCATTGTTGATGATGCCAACCCGCCGGTAAAGGACCGCATTAACTCAATGAATGCCATGTTCTGCAACGCCAACGGCGAACGCCGCTAATGTCCTGCGCCATGGTGCATTCCAGTTGACACTTATGAAGTGCCTGGAATCGTTCGGCGTAGGGGAACCAGCCGAGCAGGTCGCCTAACGTACCTGTTGGGAATGAAATCAGTACCGGACGGTCCTTTAATTTCAGTGTTTCATCAAGCAGGGGAGTCTCTTCGCCCTGATGGAATACCTGAATACGGAAACGCACAAAATATTTCTTACTACTGGTTACCCAACCTTTATCCACATCGCAGCAGAAAAGAATATTCTCTGAATCCGCATCCAGTAGACGCACATGCCATTTCCCTTCAGGAAGCAGCACACGGGCGCCATCGTTAAAGTCATAAAAGATATTTTCAGGTCCGGCCTGTGTTGGAGTCTCAGGCGGCGGGATGAAAAATGTATTCTTCAGCGTTGACATATTCTCACCTTCAAAAATATATAAGCGTTGAAAAAGCATGAACAGAGCATTAATAATCTTTCAGGCGCCTGAGGCTATCGTCTGGGTTACGCTGGGAAGTTGCTTTTACCTGTCTAGTAATAATCATGTAACAGACTTGTAAAAAACCACATCAGTGCCCAGAGGGCACATATGACAATAAATCCAGCAAGTTCCAGAATAAAACCAGTCAGGTCTTTACAGGTGCCTGAAAACTTCTTAAAAATTTTCATTGGTATTTCAGTTGCTGCTGCTAAAGTAGTCTTTGAATACTCAATAAAGCAGACGCGGAGTAACCAGGAGCAATTACTATCAAAATATGCATGTGTGGCACCCCCATCAGAGAACGCAAGCGCAAACGACAGTTATAATATCGTTTTTGATTTTTGATCTCCGACGGTCGACGGCTTGCCTCATAGTGCATTCTGATTCTGGAAAGACATAACCGCTCATATACACGTGAGCCCAGAACATCCCGCTTCAGTTTTATCTGCTCAATAATCTTCTTTTTCAGATCTGCTGGTGGAAGCGTTCCATCAATTATCTGTATCCTGGCAAACATGTCCTGAATATTTCCCAGTTTACCGGGTACAAGGACTATAGTCTGACAGCGATTCGAATCCTCTGATGCACTGAAGTCAGTCAGTAAACGCCACCAGTTCAGCAGAGGATCATCACTCAGTGCCATTAACAGTATGTCTCCGGATTGTAATTCCACCTCCTTAAGTAATCTAACGTTATAACCATCTTCCTTGAGCAGCAATGTCAGACCGAAAACCTCATACCCACAGTTGCCGCTAATAACGATTCTTCGATGCTTCATCAGTACATTTCGTTTAAACAGTCTGAAAGCTGACCGTGCTCAGCACTGTCAGATACCCGGGCCACGCGGCAAGAAAGAATGGCTAGTGACGTTCTTCGCCTGAAGTGGGCATTTAATGTCGTGTCCCTCAACAGAAGAACTTACTGGGCAGATAAATTGTGCATTCATACATTCACCTCATCGCAAGTTGCAGAAAATCGACAAAAGTATACGTATATCCCGTGTGTAAAGGGGATGGGTGGTTTTTTTATTCGGTCTTGCTAGCTAGTAATTCCGGATGTTGGTAAAACTTACTTTATTTCACGGAAATACCGAATGATTTCACTTGGTATTTATTCCCTTTTTGTATTGCCTGAGTTTTTATAATAATTAAACAGGGCATTAACAACCTGGATAACATGTTCAAACCTGGTGATGCATGCTCCAAAGTAACCATTGCTTATACCATGCATTCCGCAGCAAGAAGATCTGGAGCGATTCAATACGAAATAATCGTGCAGCGCTCTTATGATTTTATCGCTACGGATGGGCGTCAGTTCTATTAGGCACCAGAACTCGTCGTCAGACATGCTTCCTGATGGGAGAATATGATTCTTTTTCTCCAGGAAGGAACTCTGTCGATGTTGCTGGTCATGTTCTTTGATGTATTCCACTTTCTTCTCCATTTAGCATCATCTAATTCATAACAAGGGCTGTCATCATTAAAAACAATACCATCCGGGAGCGGTGCGAAGTATACCAAAGTTAAATTTAGAGAAAAAGACGATATGGCGGCATAAGGTGCTAATTATATGCATGTTAGGATAAATAACAACCAATGAATTCGTATTTCATGGTATTTTAAACCATAAAAAATAATTTTATTGGTGTAATATGTGTTTTTTGAACAATGTTGTATTTGTTTTGCTTCTTAACATTATCAGAATTTCAAATATGTATTATTTATAAATATGGTTAGACGGTATAATTATTAATTGAGGTATTGTCATATGCTTAATTTGCTTAAAGATCAATATATCGTTAAAAAATATAACATTGCTTTAACTTGATTAACAATGCGGTGAATAAACCTTCATTTATTCTCTTAAATACAGTTGGCGGTTATAAATGCTTTGCGTTTGACCATGTCTCCAACTTCGATTACGCGTGAGTTACGGGTTTGCTAGGTCTCGGTGAAAAAACAATGAGTGGCGCCTTAGCAGTAGAACTTTGGTTTTTTGGCGCGATCTCGTAGCGGTCATGTTTATAGTCATATGTGATATGGCGGTCGGTTTCTTCGGCAGATATGTCAGGAACTCCTCAGCGTCAAATCGTCTTTCTGAGCCACTGGAGCTGTAGTGACTTGCCACTGACACTTGTTGTCTCAAAACCGGCTTAATTCAGTCCATATGAATAATTTACAAAAGTCATAATTCGAAGCGTGAGAAAAGCTTAGAAACGAAACGGCGAAGCTTTAAGCAGTGACGGTAGGGCCTGTATCTTGCGGACACTTACAAATAAAACTACTGTATATAAAAACAGTATTGCAGGTGTACATAATGGAATTCATCAGGCCAACAGAACTGCGAGAAATCATCGCTCTTCCGCTTTTCAGTGACTTAGTCCAATGCGGATTCCCCAGCCCTGCCGCTGATTACGTTGAACAGCGTATCGATCTCAATGAGTTACTGGTTACTCACCCGAGCTCAACATATTTCGTTAAGGCCGCTGGTGACTCAATGATCGAGGCGGGTATCAGCGACGGTGATCTGCTGGTGGTTGATAGTTCGCGAACTGCTGAGCATGGTGATATTGTCATTGCCGCGGTAGAAGGGGAATTCACTGTTAAGCGCCTGCAGCTGCGCCCGACCGTGCAGCTCAATCCTATGAACAGCGCCTACAGCCCGATTGTTGTTGGCAGCGAAGATACGCTGGACGTTTTCGGCGTTGTTACTTTCATCGTTAAATCTGCGAGCTAAGTATGTTTGCGCTCTGTGATGTGAATTCATTCTACGCATCATGCGAGACGGTGTTTCGGCCCGATTTGAAAGGGCGGCCAGTGGTTGTTCTGTCGAACAATGATGGCTGCGTAATCGCGCGCAGCGCCGAGGCCAAAGCGGCTGGAATTACCATGGGAGAGCCGTTTTTTAAGCAAAAGGATCTATTCCGGCGCGCTGGCGTTGTTTGCTTCAGTAGTAACTACGAGCTGTACGCAGACATGTCGAACCGGGTAATGACGACGCTTGAGGAAATGAGCCCCCGCGTCGAAATTTACAGTATCGATGAAGCTTTTTGCGACCTGACAGGTGTTCGCAACTGCCGGGACCTGACGGAGTTCGGCAAAGAGATCCGCGCTACAGTTCTGAAGCGTACGCACCTGACGGTCGGTGTTGGCATTGCCCAGACAAAGACACTGGCGAAGCTCGCAAACCATGCCGCCAAAAAATGGCAGAGGCAGACGGGCGGAGTTGTTGATTTGTCCAATATCGATCGCCAGCGTCGGTTGTTGGCTATTGTGCCTGTGGAGGATGTCTGGGGCGTCGGCAGGCGCATCAGTAAGAAGCTGAACGCCATGGGCATCAAAACGGCTCTCGACCTCTCAGAGCAGAGTACGTGGATTATTCGAAAGCACTTCAATGTCGTCCTGGAGCGAACTGTCCGGGAGCTGCGCGGCGAACCATGCCTTGATCTGGAAGAATTTGCACCAGCAAAGCAGGAAATTGTCTGCAGCAGGTCGTTCGGTGAACGCGTTACCGAGTACGAACAGATGCGCCAGGCTATTTGCAGCTATGCGGCGCGTGGTGCCGAAAAGCTTCGCGGCGAGCATCAGTATTGCCGTTTTATCTCGGCGTTCGTAAAGACGTCACCTTTTGCCCTGAATGAGCCATATTACGGCAACAGTGCCTCAGTCAAACTTCTCACGCCTACACAGGATTCTCGCGACATCATCAACGCTGCGGTAAAGTGCCTGGACAAAATCTGGAAAGACGGACACCGTTATCAGAAAGCTGGCATTATGCTGGGTGACTTCTTTAGCCAGGGAGTTGCACAGCTTAACTTGTTCGACGAGAACGCGCCGCGGGCTGATAGCGAAAGGTTGATGGAAGTGCTCGATCATCTGAACGCAAAAGACGGGAAAGGAACACTCTACTTTGCCGGGCAGGGCATACAGCAGCAGTGGCAGATGAAACGAGAAATGCTTTCACCGAGATATACCACTAGGTTTACAGACCTATTAGTTGTAAGTTGAATAATAAAATCAAAGTGTTATGCTTTTTGGTTTATATCAAAGTGAGTCATCAAAATATGATTTCAGAAATTATAGTGAAAAAGGAAGTATGGGCTTCTTTAGCCTCGCTACTACCTATTGCTACTGCTTTTTGGGCATGCATAAAATATATCTATGGTTTTCTAAGGAATGGAAAATTGATTAAGCTTCGCTATTTTTATAAAGAATATGGTGAGCATTTGGATGATGAGGACAAGAAATATATATCAAAACTCCTTAAGGAAAAGGTTATGCGGCAAGTAGTTCCCGTACCATCTGGGTCGAATAGAATGAAAATGGTATATATTTTGAATCGTTGCGACCTAACTTTATCTCTACGAAAAATTGCAATCTTAAGTCGTTACTTAAAATTTGATGGGAAACGGTTTTATTTTCTTGTTGATACCAAATATCTCCTTAAAAGGAAGGCAGCTTGGTTCGCCGGTGTAGTATATCTAGCTTATGCACTTGCACCTATAAAGTTCTACCATGAGGTCTTTTTTGGTTTTATGTCAACAAATATTGCTTATTTATTCTCATTGCTATGTGTATGTATGGCGATCTTTCTCTTTAACGCGTACCCATCTAAAGAGCAGATACAAGGCGCAAATGGATGTATGTTAAAGTTAAGTGTTTTAGATTACGAAAAACACTGTAAAAAATCTATGCAGTGATTCAATCAACTCTAAACTTTGAGATTTTAAATTTCTGATATTAAATATGGTGCTTGGTTCTTCACATTACCCACGGCGCGCGTCACAGCGTGCCAGATAAACTTGTCTGCGGGCACAGCACCGTCGGCTGCTATCTCTTCAGCTTCTTTTCCACCAACATCCTGACGCATCCATTCTCTTGCAGCTTCCGGCGACAAAACCAGCGGCCGTCGGTCGTGAATGTCGACCAGTCCTTTATCAGCTGCAGACGTCACTATCAGAAAACCCTCTGCTTCATCTCCACGTTCAAAGGGTGTGCTGCCGATCGCGGCCATAAATATCGGCTGACCGTCTGCCCGGTGAATAAAATATGGCTGCTTCTTGTCGCCTTCCTTCTTCCACTCGAACCATCCATCAGCAAAGCAGATTGCCCGGCCATGCTGCCAGAGAGGTTTGAACATCCTGCTGGTGGCCGCTGTCTCGACACGCGCGTTTATCAATGGTGCTTTATCCCACCATCCTGGCGCGTAAGACCACAGGACCGGATCGAGATGCAGCTGCTCGTCACGTTCGCTCAGCAACAGAACTTTGGTACCTGGCGCCACGTTGTAACGTCCAATAGGCTCAGGGTCGTATGCGATGTCGCGATCGGCTTCATCGGCCAGGTAAGCCAGATATTCTTCACGCGTTTGAGCTTGTGCAAAGCGTCCACACATAGAAACCTCGAACTAGATGTCAGACTTAAAGTATAGGGCAGGGAGAATAAGGGTGGCGCACTGGCTAAAGTTAGGGGCAAATTTAGGGGCAAAAATGCGAAATAGGGGCAAAAAAAGGGCACTAAAATTGTAGTTCTGGGTAGCTTTAGGGAGAAACTATTATGCTATAACCAATTGATTTAAATGAAAAAACAAATGATATCAATGAGTTGGCAAAATCAGCGTAGCTTATTCAGGTTGTATTGCTCTTTTTTGTTAATTTCTTGATTCTGTTGCATTTAGTACTACCTTCGGAGCCAGCAGGGGCAAACATTGTATGCCGCGTATGGTACGGATTCCGGCGGCGAATACCAGCACGTTTTACAGCTGCGTTAAATCTGGAGCCCTATAATGATTCACATCATGCAGGCTTAAGGGTAATGGCTAGTGATGCCGGGGTGATGCGTTATATCGACAAGGGTAGCTTTAAAAAGCCTGACAAACCTGGGAGGGCATCAGAAGGGTGCAGGCTCGCTGGGATAAGTATCACTTTTATCTCAGCTTACAGCACCTCAACCAATTCAAATTCTTCCGCGATCAGTTCCATATCTTCAGAAAAATGGCCTTCGCGGAAGAAAAATCGCTGATGCTCTTTCTGCCAGTATTCAAGGCTTAAATCGCCTTCACCCTCTTTGCGAGCGAATTCTTCATTTACATCGCAAAAACGCACCAGCCGCATTGAAACCAGCCGGATCACACAGACCGGGACATTCTGGCCATCAAGAATTATGTTGTAGCTCCCCATCCGCGGAGCAGACACATCCTGCGCGTACGAGGCAAAAGATCCGCAGGTGGCCGTTTTGATTCCTTTTTTAATAAGGTCCGCAAGCACGCTCGCCATTTCCGGGCCGTCACCCATTTGCCAGGCCACTGCGCCTGGGTACTTCATTTTTAATTCTTCAACCTGAACCATTCAAATCCCTTCTTAACTCTTAACCAAAAGAATCGGAATAGCGGTTTTAGCATAAACCCCCTCGACTGTAGAAGCATAGTCGCCTTTCCTTGCATTTTTAGTTCAGGTGGGAAGGAAAACAAAGCGTTGCGCGTATTGCCCTGGTAAATATATCCTTACGAGGTTATCTGTGTGGTGAATCTGCTGTCTGCAGCCAGGCGCGTGGCTTTGAATATCAGTAACGAGTCACCTGGATGCAACCAGCACCACGCTTTTTCTTAAAATTTTATCCCATTGGAAGGGTTTAACGTGTTCAAGCTTAGTTCATCTCTACTGGCCATTTTCCTGCTGTCAGGCTGTAGCTCCGATCTGGTTCTCAGTCCACCTAAACAACCCGAATACAAGTCAATGCCTGAAATAACTCAGTCTGTGACGCCAACGCAACAGCGTGCCATCATGGCCGGCGAGCGGCCAGACTGGTCAGAAAGAACCCCGATCAATACAATAAAGCGATATTAATAGACACTTATCCGCCAGGGCTGCCGTTCGGCGGCCTTTTGTTTCCCCTGAATCTGGTTTACGAGAACTTTTCTGACGCCTGGCATTTATTACGTTATCGACCATGCTTAAGACAATGACAATTCAATCACTTCAGCATCGTTGAAGCGGCTACTTCACTTAAATCGAGAACCCTAAATGCGCCATGCATCTATCCCCGTAGCTGCAGCCACGACAATGTTTTTGCTCGGCGTTTTTATCATCAATTTACAGGTCTGGTATTCTGCACGGGCTGATAGCCTGGCAGAGGCGCACTACGTCGTGCGGAACATGAATGTTATTCTTAAAGAAGCTCGTCATGCGACTGAGATGGCAAAGCAACTTGCCGAGAATGAGTGTGATGCTGAAGGGCAATATCGGCTGGGCACCGAGGCGGCATTACAGCCTCACCTGAGAACGATCGTTATTCTGAAAAATGATGCGGTCTGGTGCTCCTCGTTACCGGGAAACCGCGTATTGTTGGTCAACAGCTCAGTGCTGCCTGAGTCATCATTGCTCCTCGTCCCTTCGGCCAGTACCGTCAACGGTCTTCCGGTTCTCTTATATCAGACAATTCACGCCGGAAGCCGAATCATCGTTAGCATCAGCGATAGCCATATCCGGGATGCGCTGGATATGCCTTTAAATGGCGTTGAATATTCCCTGAGAGTAGGCAATAGCCTTTTAGGCCTGACAGGCGATGTGACGGCGGCAGACCCTACGAAGAAAGAGGTATTAACGGTAAAAGCCTCTGGTTATCCTTTCTCGGTACAATTCAACTCTCCACCTCTTTTTAGCCTTAAGAGATTATTCAATCGAGCCGGAGGCGTGGTGTTATTCCTGCTGATAATATCGTCTCTCTCTGCTTATATTCTTCAACGCTATATTTCTAAGGATGTTTCACCCGAAGAATCACTGCGCATCGCCATTTACAGAAATGAAATTATTCCGTATTACCAACCCGTTGTGAGCGGCAAAGAGGGAACCTTACGGGGTGTGGAGGTGCTGGCCAGATGGAAGCATCCTCAATCAGGGTTTATTTCTCCCGCATCCTTCATTCCTCTTGCTGAGAAATCCGGTTTAATTATTCCTTTGACTCAAAGCTTAATGAGGCAAGTTGCAATACACATGAATGCTATTGCGACATTGCTGCCAGAAGGCTTTCACGTAGGTATTAACTTCAGCGCTTCTCATATCGTTGCGCCCACCTTTGTTGAAGAGTGTCTCCACTACAAGCGCAGCTTCACTCAACAGGATCTCAACCTCGTCGTTGAGGTGACGGAGCGTGAACCACTCGACATTGATGAACATCTCGTTAATACATTGAATGAGTTACATAGCAACGGATTTGCCATTGCGCTGGATGACTTTGGTTCGGGTTATTCCGGTCTGTCCTATCTGCAGGATCTGCATATTGATTACATTAAAATCGACCAGAGCTTTGTTGCCAGGGTTAACGCGAATGAGGACTCAACCCTAATCCTTGATTCGGTACTGGAGTTGGCCAAAAAACTCTCAATTAGCATCGTGGCGGAAGGCGTTGAAACAGAAGAGCAGCTCGATTACCTCACACGCAATCATATCCGGTTTTTACAGGGTTTTTTCTTTTACAAACCTCTTCCTTTCAAGGAACTGGTCAAAGTTGTCTTGTCGAAGCCAAAAGTTAAGGTCAGGGTGGAATAATGTTTATTCGGTTGTTTCTGGGGAAATAAAGAGGGGGGACATCATCCCCCAAAAATGCAGACCATTATTGTTTTAACCACGGTAATATTTTGTTATGTATTGACCGGATGGTCAAATTAATTGTTTTCAACATTCTCTTTGGGATTCTTAAGCAAATGGGTGATTTGGAATATTAGCTGCCTAACGTTTAATTTAACTTTAATCAAAATTGTCGCATCCTCTTAAGATTGATGGATGCAATGATTATTGTTTTGTTAAAACAATGCGCTTACGCTGTGTTTTCGACGTAAGTTGCTTCAGGTTAATTTTTTAAGAAAAAAATGCTAGCGGCCATAGCATAATGAAATAATGCTTACTTATTACCGCAGTTTAAATATTAACCAGTAAAGGCCGGGGCGCAGTTTGCATTTAGAATAGCTGTCTCATTCTGAGATTTTCGTCAGTTAGCGTATAATGCGTCATCCAAAACCGCTAAACACTCCGTGACTCGTGCTATGACCCTTAATCGCTTTTGTTATTTACTCCTGATTATCGCTGCGATCGGCAGCCTTCTTGCTACCCATCCTCTGGTCATGTGGTTTCTGGCGATCAACGTGATGACGTTGGTCATGTATGGCGCCGATAAAATGGCGGCGCGGAAGGGGATGCGCAGGGTTCCGGAAGCGACATTGCTGGTATTTGGCGTGACAGGTGGCTGGCCTGGCGCCATTGTGGGCCAACAACTCTTTCGCCATAAAACCCAAAAGCAGCCCTTCAAAAGCTACTTTTTCATCAGCGTCGTCGTCAGCATCGCCATGATGGCTGCGGTTTACCATTTTTCTTCTTATTCTCTTTTATGAGCGTTGGCTGGGACTGCTGACGGTAAGGCATATCTTTAGTTCATTCCTCCGTCACTGCCAATAGTAGTAGGACTATTCTTAAGTGGTTGCTGTTTTTTGCACAATCTGAATAATACGTGCAACAACACGGACGACAACATCCCATGAAAATAGAATCTCTTATCCTGGCAGTGCTGGTACTCTTTTCTGCGCCTTCCTGGTCTGCTTTTCAGGAGCGGGAATATAATACCTGGTATATAAAAAATGCGGTTCTTTATGATATGACACAGACCTCGGAAGGTTTCCCGGTCATGGTGAGTGTCTCCCAGCCAGGAAGAAAATCCGCTAATTTACTGGTGTCCTATATTACTGAAGGCCGTTGCGGTGAGAAAAACCTGCCGCTAAATGTGAATGGTAAAGTACTGCCCGCCAAATATTATTGTGTTCAGGTAGGACAAAACAGAATTGAACATTTTTCAGTGGTTGATGCGGACAGCGTCAATAGCATGGTGACGCATTTAAAATCCGATTTCACGATCCTCCTGCAAAACGATATCAAGATTTGGGCTGCAAACATCAAAACGCCAAAGTTTGGACTGACGCCGAGATTTTAAATATGAAATGTTATTTCTCATGGCAGGCATTTTTCTCATTAAAGCAATTATTTACACAATAATAGTGTCACTATGTTACTAATCAAAATAAAGAGTAAGTGGCCCTGTTTTTTTACATATTTAAAGAGATTGTATGCTAAACGGTACGAAACCGCATAAATAATCCTTTCTGAAATTATGGATAAAGCTCACTACCAGACTTACGCTTGCTAGCGAATTTAAGTTGTTCAGCGCATCTTTACTGGTAAGGAGCAGAAAATGTCACAACGTAATAGTCTGGATTTGCTAAGCCGTAAAGAAGGAATGTGTTTGTTAGAGCAAAGCATGGGTTTTGTCTGGCAGGCAGCACTTCGGGCTGTCGCGGTATTAGGCGTTGCAGATCTTCTGGTTGAAGGAAAGAAATCCGTTAAGCAGCTGGCGAAGGAGCTTAATGTCGATGGCGACTATCTTCATCGAATCATGCGCTTATTGTCTTCGCGTGGGGTGTTCAACGAATTATCCGAAACGGAATACGGTCTTAGCCATTCAGCTCAATTCCTGCGTTCCGATCATGAATTTTCCTTACGGGCGGCAGTTCTTATGTTGACAGACCAAACATTCTGGCAGCCAGCGGCTAGAATGGATGAAATATTGCAAGGCAAACCTGTTTTTAATTCATTGTTTGGCAAGCCTTTTTACGATTACTGGCAGCATGATGACACGGTGACGGGAAGCAACATTTTTCATGCTGGTATGGCCTCTATGTCATCCGTAGAAAATGAAACTATTACTGGTAGCTATTCATTCCCTGAAAACGCTGTCGTTGCCGATATCGCCGGTGGGCTGGGTAATTTATTGCTGGCAATTTTACGTCGAAATCCGACCTTGACAGGGATCTTGTTTGATCAAAAAGACGTGCTTGAGCGGAACAGACTTTCACTATTGAATGATAATCGCCGATGGAAGACCGTAGAGGGCAGCTTTTTTGAAGCCTGTCCTGCAGCGGACATTTTTTTACTTAAATATATTTTGATGGACTGGCCTGATGAGAAGGCGATTCAGATACTTCAGTGCTGCAGAAATGCAATGAAAGATAACTCCCGATTATTAATTTTTGAACCGCTTATTAAAAAAGAAAATAATCAGCAGGGACGATTTGAAATTGACCTTCTTCTGTTAACAAGCTTTGATGGCGGGCGGGCAAGAACAGAGCCTGAGTATCAGGTCTTGTTTGAACAGACCAATTTGAAGCTGAACAAAATAATAGATACCGGTTCCTATCTGTCGATTTTAGAAGTCATACCTGTCTGAACTTGTCCGTCATTCCGTTTTACCGTATTCCTGCTAAGCTTGTTGGTTGGACCAGGAGCGTAAGCATGATGAACAAAGATGAACAAACCGGATTAGTGGGCTGGCGATTGGGGCCGCCGTTATTGGGCTAGTTTCAGCGCAGAAACCGATCCATCGCAACAGCATTGTTGATGAACTGGTCAGGCTCGGCAGGCAAAAAGGCGATGGCGTAGAAGATGAGGTTTTCGTTAAGGCCGCCGAGCTGGTGAGAAAAGGGGTATAGCTCATGGCTGAAAGACGAAACGCGAAGTGCCATTGCGGCGCGGTGGCGTTCACCGTTGACCTTACCGATGGACTGAACACCGCGCGGCGCTGCAGCTGTTCTTTTTGTCGCATGCGGGGCGCGGTGGTCGTCTCTGCGCCTTTGTCAGGGATTAAGGTGACCAAAGGTGAAGATAAGCTCACCGAGTACCGCTTTAACACGGGAACGGCACGGCATTTCTTCTGCTCGGTGTGCGGGATTTACACGTTCCATCAGCGGCGTTCTAACCCAAACGAATATGGCGTTAATGTCGCCTGTTTTGAAAACGTTTCACCTTTTGATTTTCCAGAGGTGAAGGTGATGGACGGCGTTAACCATCCCATGGATGGGGAAAGTGGGGTATTTGGTTATCTCTCTTTTCGCGAGAAAGGGGAAAAGGAGGCATGATTGCCGCCTGGCCACTCTTTTACTCCTCCGGCTATAGTAGGCAGTGGGTAACTGAAACAGGAGAAACTATGCTCTGTGTTGAAAAAGACGATCCGCGTGAGGCCCCTGAATCAGGTGATAAAAAGCCTCAACCTGTGAAAAAATAACGCGACATACGCGTTTACCCGCCACCGGCACTGCTGGTGGCTTTTTATTTCCAGGGACAATAGTTAACTGCCATCCAGATGGTTTAATAGCGCCCCGAGATGCCCGACGATATCACCAAAATCAAAAATTAACGCCATCCACAGCAATGCTAAAAGGGTAAGTAAGGCAAGGGATACACGACCAAACAACGCTGTTATCCTTAGTGAAGAAAGGGCTATCACCGCAGTTTAACCAGCTTACTTTCAACTTTCCCTCAACCAACCCCTTTCTTAAACTGTCTTATGTGACGAACTTCAAAAAACAAGCGAGCCCGCATGATTATGCGGGCTCTGACAATCAGAACTGGTAAACCAGGCCTAACGCTACAACATCATCGGTGCTGATGCCGTTGTCTTTGTAGAAGCTGTCATCTTCATCCAGCAGGTTGATTTTGTAATCAACGTAGGTGGACATGTTTTTGTTGAAGTAATAGGTGACCCCTACGTCAGCGTATTTAACCAGATCCTGATCGCCCTGGCCGTTGCCCAGATCCTTACCTTTCGACTGCAGGTAGGAAAGGGACGGACGCAGGCCGAAGTCGAACTGGTACTGCGCGGTCACTTCGAAGTTCTGGGTTTTGTTAGCCACGGCGTCGGTGTTATCACCATACGGTGTCATATTGCGGGTTTCAGAATACATCGCCGCCAGATAGATGTTATTGGCGTCATACTTCAGGCCCGCCGTCCATGCATCCGCTTTGTCACCACCCGCAGTGGTATTCATGACCTGCTCGTTGGTGCGGTCAGAAGAGGTATACGCGGCACCCGCAGTAATCCCCATGCCGAAGTCATAGGTTGTGGAGATACCGAAGCCGTCACCGTTCTCGTGACGCGTGTCGCGACCGTTGTTGGTACCTTCCTGGTTGTTGCTGGCGTCTTCATTTTTGCCCTGATACTGCAGCGCAAAGTTCAGGCCCTGCACCAGACCGTAGAAGTCGGTGTTCCGGTAGGTTGCCACGCCGTTTGCGCGGCCGGTCATGAAGTTGTCGGCTTTGGTGTAGGAGTCGCCACCGAACTCAGGCAGCATATCGGTCCAGCCTTCCACGTCGTACAGGACACCGTAGTTACGACCGTAATCGAAGGAGCCGTAGTCACCCACTTTTACACCGGCGAAGGCCAGACGCGTCCAGGACTGATTATCAGACCCTTCCGTGTTATTGGCCTGAATGTTGTATTCCCACTGCGCATAGCCGGTCATCGTGTTGTTAATCTGGGTTTCACCTTTGAAACCCAGACGCATATAGGTTTGATCGCCGTCAGCACCTTTGTTATCGGAAAAATAATGCAGACCATCTACTTTTCCGTACAGATCTAATTTGTTACCGTCTTTATTATAAATTTCTGCTGCTTGAGCAGAACCAGCTATTAACAGAGCCGGAATCATCAGAGCCAGTACTTTTCTTTGCATTGTGATATTCCTTTGCAGTTGTTTTTATTTAATTACCTGTTGAACTTTCAGAATGAGAAAGTTGTCTCATGCTAAATCACTCCCGTGTAAGAGTAATAAAATATAATTGTTACGAACTAAGTAAAATCTAAACCGAATAAATCGGCGGAAATGATCATTGGTTTGATGAATGATTTAAAAGTAACTATATTAAATTGAAATTATTAATCAGGCGTTAATTAAGGTAATCTGCCCGGCGTTATATGCCTGTAAGATGATTCATCCATAATTAACGTGAATGCTATTAAGGAAACTAAATAGATATTCAATGATTATCTGGATTCGCCCGGTGTGAATACGCCGGGCTTTTTTTATGGCAAAAAAATGCCCGGGCAAGCCGGGCAGGGGAACTAGTCGCTGGTCGGTTTTTCGGCTTTACCCGCCATCTGCGCCAGGAAGTCATAGCGTTTTTGCAGGTCGGCAGCGGCATCTTTCCAGAGCTGCTCGGCCACTTCCGGCTGCTGGGCGTTAAGGCGACGGAAGCGCTGTTCCTGCATTAACGTCTCGGCCAGGGCATCTGACGGCGGACGCGAATCCAGCGCCAGCGGTAATTTACCCTCGTCTGCACGACGCGGGTCGAACCGGTACAGCGGCCAGAAGCCGGTCGCGGTCAGCTGGCGCATCTGGTCATGGCTGAGGGCCAGATCGTAGCCATGCTCTTCGCAAGGGCTGTAGGCAATGATCAGCGACGGGCCAGGATACGCTTCCGCTTCCTGAATCGCTTTCACCGTCTGGTTAAGCTGGGCACCCAGGGAGATTTGCGCGACGTAAACGTGACCGTACATCATCATGCTCACGCCGAGATCTTTGCGCGCCTTGCGTTTACCATGTTCGCCGAATTTCGTTACCGCGCCTAACGGCGTCGCTTTCGACGCCTGGCCGCCGGTATTGGAATAACACTGCGTATCCAGAACCAGGATGTTGACGTTCTCGGTCAGGCTCAACACGTGATCCAGCCCGCCAAAGCCGATATCGTAAGCCCAGCCGTCACCGCCAATCAGCCAGATTGATTTTTCGACCAGAGCGTCAGCGTCGGTCAGCAGCTGTTCAGCCCCCGCAACGCCCTGTAGCGCGCGGCGCAGCTCAGCAACCTGCTCACGACGTTCTTCTGGCGTCGCGTCCGCATGAAGCGCGTCATTGAGCTCAGCGGGGATCTGCCCGGCAAACTGCTCCAGCAGGCGCATCACGCGCGCGCGGTGCTGGTCGACGGTCAGGCGGAAGCCCAGGCCGAATTCGGCGTTGTCCTCGAATAGCGAGTTTGCCCACGCCGGACCGCGCCCATTCGCGTCGGTGGTGTACGGCGTAGAAGGCAAATTGCCCCCGTAGATGGATGAACAGCCGGTTGCGTTGGCAATCAACATCCGGTCACCGTACAGCTGGGTAAGCAGCTTGATATACGGCGTCTCACCGCAGCCGGAGCAGGCGCCAGAGTACTCAAACAGCGGCGTAATCAGCTGTGAGGTACGAATATCAATACGTTCCAGTTTGCTGCGATCGATTTCCGGCAGATTCAGGAAGAAGTCATAGTTGACCTTCTCCTCTTCGACGTGCTCCAGACGCGACATCATATTGATGGCTTTGATCTCCGGATCCTGCCTGTCTTTCGCCGGACAGACCTCGACGCACAGGTTACAGCCGGTGCAATCTTCCGGCGCGACCTGCAGAACGTATTTCTGTCCGCGCATATCGCGAGATTTCACATCCAGCGAATGCAGGCTGGCAGGCGCGGCTTCCATCTCTTCCGGTGAAACCACTTTGGCACGAATGGCAGAGTGCGGGCAGGCCGCAACGCAGTGGTTGCACTGGGTACACAGCTCTTCTTTCCAGATGGGGATCGCTTCGGCAATGTTACGTTTTTCCCAGCGCGTGGTGCCCATCGGCCAGGTGCCATCCGGCGGTAGCGCGGAGACGGGCAGGGCATCGCCCAGGCCGGCCAGCATCGCCGCCGTCACGGTCTTAACGAAATCGGGCGCCGCATCGGACACCACCGGAGGGCGGTTCGGACTTGCGGCATTCACCGGCTGCAGCGGTACCTCAAACAGCGATTCGCGTGCCAGCGCCAGCGCCTGCCAGTTTCGTTCGACCAGCTCCTGGCCCTTACTGCTGTAGCTTTTGGCAATCGCACCCTGCAGTTCCACCAGCGCGCTGTCGCCCGGCAGAATATTGGTCAGGTGGAAGAAGGCCATTTGCATTACGGTATTAATACGCGCAGCAAGGCCACATTCGCGGGCAATTTTCGCGGCGTTGACCACATAGAAACGGGCTTTTTTCTGGTTCAGCACCGCCTGAACTTCCTGCGGCAGCCGCGCCCAGACTTCGTCCGCGCTGTACGGCGTATTGAGGAGGAAAATGCCGCCGGGCTTGAGGCGCTCGGCCATCTGGTATTTATCGATAAACTGCAGCTGGTGGCAGCCAACAAAATCGGCCTGAGAAATAAGATACGCGGAGCGGATGGGCTGTTCGCTCACGCGCAGGTGGGAAACGGTCAGGCCGCCTGCTTTTTTGGAGTCGTAAACGAAGTATCCCTGGGCGTACCACGGCGTTGAGTTGCCGATAATTTTGATGTTGTTTTTGGTCGCGGAGACGCTGCCGTCGCTGCCCAGACCGTAGAACAGCGCCTCAAGTTTGGCGGTCGAGAGCAGGGTGTTTTCCGGCAGAGACAGGGACAGATTCGTCACATCATCATAAATGCCGACGGTAAAGCGCGGTTTGGGTTTCGCTTCGCTTAACTCGTTGAATACCGCCAGCACGCAGTCCGGCCCAAACTCCTTGGAGGACAAACCATAGCGACCCCCGATTACGCGCGGCAGCGTTTCACGTTCGCCCTGATTAAAGGCTTCTGCCAGGGCGGTCATCACATCCAGATAGAGGGGTTCCGCCTGCGCGCCCGGCTCTTTGGTACGGTCGAGCACCGCCACAGCGCGGGCGCTTTCAGGCAGAGCCGAAAGCAGATGTTTGGCCGAGAACGGACGATAGAGACGCACCTTAAGCACGCCAACTTTTTCACCACGCGTCAGCAGCTCGTCTACTACCTCTTCACAGGTCCCAATGGCTGACCCCATCAGCACAATTACCCGTTCCGCCTGCGGATGGCCGTAGTACTCAAACGGTTTGTACTGCCGGCCGGTTGCGGCGGCAAAGTCATCCATTGCCTGTTCAACATGGTCGTAAACCGCGTTGTACCAGGGATTAGTGGCCTCGCGGGACTGGAAATAGGTATCCGGGTTCGCCGATGTCCCGCGAATAACCGGGTGTTCAGGATTCAGAGCCCGGGCGCGATGCGCGTCGATTTCCGCCTGCGGCAGCAGATTCAGGATAGTATCGTCGGCCAGCGGGACGATTTTGTTGATTTCGTGAGAGGTGCGGAAACCATCAAAGAAGTGAATAAACGGCACGCGGCTTTTAAGCGTGGCGATATGCGAAATTAAGGCAAAGTCCTGCGCTTCCTGAACGCTGCTGGCACATAGCATCGCACAGCCGGTCTGGCGCACGGCCATCACGTCGGAGTGGTCACCAAAGATAGAGAGCGCGTGGGTAGCAACGGTGCGCGCGGCAACGTGCAGAACGAAGGGCGTCAGCTGACCGGCGAGTTTGTAAAGCGTAGGGATCATTAACAGCAATCCCTGTGAGGAGGTAAACGACGTGGAAAGCGCGCCGGTCTGAAGCGCACCGTGTACCGTGGCAATCGCACCGGCTTCAGACTGCATCTCAACCACTCTCGGGACATCGCCCCAGACGTTTTTTAACCCGTTACCCGCCCATGCGTCCGCCTGCTCGGCCATGGTAGAACTTGGCGTAATCGGGTAGATGGCGATAACTTCACTGGTGCGAAACGCGACTGAGGCAACTGCACCATTACCGTCAATAGTTTGCATAGGACAACACCCTTACATTGCGCAAAAAATAGGGGTCTGTATTACGGCAACAAACCCTGAATATTATCTGTGTATTCTAGCAAACGGGGGATTTTACGATTTTCGCTTTTGTGTCCTTGGTATTCCTGCCATCAATGAGTAGATCAAACTTTTGGCGAAAAAATTGCGAGAAATTGTTTCTAAAGCGCATAAATACGCACTTCCGCTCTCGACGACACGGGATGTGATGCCTATTATGCATAGGTTTCGCATTATTCATGGGGGAGAGAGCATGCGTTCAGCATTTTGGGTAGGGTGTGCCGCGTTATTGTTGTCGGCATGTAGCAGTGAGCCAGTCCAGCAGGCAACGGCAGCCCACGTGGCGCCGGGAATGAAAGCGGCAATGTCCAGTTCAGGTCAGGCCAACTGCGCGATGATTGGCGGTTCGCTGTCTGTCGCCCGCCAGCTTGATGGTTCTGCTATTGGGATGTGCGCCTTGCCAAACGGCAAACGCTGTAGTGAACAGTCGCTTGCCGTTGGAAGCTGCGGTAACTACTGATTATTCTACACGCTTAAACATCAGCGTTTTATCGGCTGTCGCCAGCGTTAACTGGTCCTCAGTCAGGTCGACCTGCGCCCCTTTGCGCAGCATGTCGCCGATGGTCTGATCCAGCTCATTCAGCTGCGGCTCAGTACAGAGCTTACGGGTCATGGCCAGCGTTTTAACCTTCAGCTCGCCTTCGGACAATTTCCCCTGTCCGTTGAAGCGGTTACACATCTGACCAGAAACGCTGATGTTATTCACCAGGCTGATATCTGGCAGCGCGCTAAAACCGATCTCAGGTTGCGTTGTCGCGGTCTTCACGGCCTTACCGTTGACGTTTTCCAGCACAAAGCGATGGTTTTTAAGTTGCTCCGGCTGTACGGAGGCTTTGCCCGGATTAACGCAGCCGGAAAGGACAAGACTAATAACGCTTAACGCAATGAGCTTTTTCATTTTTCTTCTCAAACTATAAATACTGTGAATCTTTTTCCAGTGTAACGATACTCTGCCGTGCGTTAATGGGGTTTATCTGAAAGTGCTGGGAGGAGCCGGGCAACGCAGCGGTTGCCCGGAATGACGTTAATGCGATTTAAATCCTGCCGCCGTCATCAGCATGCGGAAGAGCATACTGACAGCAGCCAGCGCCAGTACGCTGCCGCCCCAGATAATGGCCAGCCACAGCAATCTTTTCCAGACCGGTTGTTGCATCAGTGATAACCCTCCCCATGCTGAACTTTGCCGCGAAACACGTAGTAGCTCCAGAAGGTGTAGACCAGAATAACGGGAATGATCAACAGCGCGCCCACCAGCATAAAGCCCTGGCTTTGCGTCGGGGCGGCGGCCTGCCACAGGGTGATCGACGGTGGAATAATATGCGGCCAGATGCTGATCCCAAGCCCGCTAAAGCCGAGGAATATCAGTCCCAGCGTCAGAATAAACGGACGGCTATGGCTGGCGGGATTATTCAGGCAGCGCCACTGGTACAGGCTAAAAATCACCACCAGGGCAGGGACCGGCAGCAGATAAAACAGATTCGGCAGCGTAAACCAGCGCGCAGCGATGGCCGGTTGCGCCAGCGGCGTCCAGAGGCTGATCGCCGCAATAAACGCCAGCAGCACGATTAACAGCGTTTTCGACACCTCACGCATCCGCTCCTGCAGCGCGTTTTCGCTTTTCATCACCAGCCAGGTAGAGCCTAACAGCGCATAAGCCACCACCAGCCCCGCGCCGCAAAACAGGTTAAACGCGGTAAACCAGTCAAAGGGGCCGCCGGTATAGGCCCGGCCGGTGACGGTAAAGCCGTTAATGACGGCGCCTACCGTCACGCCCTGGGTGAACGTTGCCAGAATTGAACCGCCAATAAACGCCTTATCCCAGAAGGGGCGGTGGGCCGGCGTGGCTTTAAAGCGAAACTCAAATGCCACTCCGCGGAAAATAAGTCCGATCAGCATTAATGTTAGCGGAATGGTCAGGGCATCAACGATCACCGCATAGGCCAGCGGGAATGCGCCGAACAGGGCGGCACCGCCAAGCACCAGCCAGGTTTCATTTCCGTCCCAGACCGGCGCGACGCTGTTGACCATCACGTCGCGATCGTCGGCGTTCTGCGTGGCCGGGAACAGAATGCCAATCCCCAGATCAAAACCGTCCATCACGATATACATCAGCGTGGCGAAGACGATGATCACAAACCAGATAATGGAAAGGTCGATACCCATTATGGCTGCTCCTTATGTTCAGTTGTGACGGCAGAAAGCGGGCGCGCCGGACGTCCGTCGGACTCGGTGGCGAAAGTTTCATGCGGCTGCGGGCCTTTTCGGATGAGGCGCACCATATAGCTGTAACCCACGCCGAATACCGAGGTATAGACGACGAAGAAGGCCAGCAGGCTTACGCTCATATGCAGGTCACCGTGGGCAGAAACCGCATCCTTCGTTCGCTGGAGTCCGTAGACCACCCACGGCTGGCGGCCCACTTCGGTGGTGATCCACCCGGCCAGGATGGCAATCAGCCCGGTTGGCCCCATCAGCAGCGCAAACCACAGGAAGGGGCGAGACGAATACACGCGTTTTTTGTAGCGCAGCCAGAGAGCCATCACCCCGAGCAGCAGCATCAGCATGCCCAGGCCCGCCATGATGCGGAATGACCAGAACACGATGGTGGAATTCGGTCGGTCTTCCTTCGGGAACTCTTTGAGAGCCGGAACCTGTTTATCCAGGCTGTGCGTCAGGATAAGACTCCCCAGCGCTGGGATCTCCAGCCCAAAGCGGGTGCGCTCCTGCTCCATATCCGGCCAGCCAAACAGCAGCAGCGGGGTAGGCTCACCCGGCGGATTTTCCCAGTGGCCTTCAATGGCGGCAATCTTGGCGGGCTGGTGCTTTAAGGTGTTCAGACCGTGCATATCGCCAACCATGGCCTGGATGGGGGCGACAATCAGCGTCATCCACAGCGCCATCGAAAACATTGCCCGTATGGCAGGGGTATTATTGCCGCGCAGCAGATGCCATGCCGCGGATGCGGCCACAAACAGGGCGCTGCTCAGGAATGCGGCTATCGACATATGCAGCAGGCGGTAAGGGAAGGAGGGGTTAAACACCACGGCGAACCAGTCCACCGGCACGACCTGACCGTTGACGATCTCATAGCCCTGCGGGGTCTGCATCCAGCTGTTCGACGAGAGGATCCAGAAGGTAGAAATAATAGTGCCCAACGCCACCATGCAGGTGGAGAAGAAGTGCAGACCCGGCCCGACTTTGTTCCAGCCGAACAGCATCACGCCGAGGAACCCGGCTTCGAGGAAGAAGGCGGTCAGCACTTCATAGGTCAGCAGCGGGCCGGTAATGCTGCCCGCAAACTGTGAAAATCCGCTCCAGTTGGTGCCGAACTGGTAGGCCATCACCAGCCCGGAGACCACGCCCATGCCAAAGTTGACGGCAAAAATCTTCGACCAGAAATGGTACAGCGAGCGCCAGACCGGATTTTTGGTTTTCAGCCACAGCCCTTCGAGTACGGCAAGATAGCTTGCCAGGCCGATGGTGATCGCCGGGAAAATAATGTGAAAGGATACGGTAAAGGCAAACTGTATCCGTGCAAGGTGAAAAGCATCTAAACCAAACATGCACAGCCTCAATGTCAAACGGTGTGCTGTTATGGTATAGGGGCAACGTTCGGACTATCAGACGCAGAAAAGTGATTTTTAACCATAACAGTTGACTTAAAACTCATGCTTTAGTCATCTGATATACCTCGCATGAGGAATAAAAACCGTCTTTTTATGAATTTTACGCATAAAACTGCTTGCCTTGTCGTCTGCGCCGTGCGTTAATGGCCCTCTGGTTTTGAGTCCAAATAAATATCTGACGTAGTTTTATAAAGCAGTTCTCATCACGTTGTGCCTCTCCGCAGCCTCTCTTGGGTCTTTATCTACTTTCCGATTCGTTTTGTTTAAAACCATTATTGCCCAATCGGCCCATTAGTAATTTACGTTTTTACGTTCACAGGAGAATCCTATGACTTCTTATATTCATTTCCGCTGCCCATGCTGTCATGGCTCGCAGTACCGTACCTCAGTCTTTGATATGTCTGAGAAAAACCCACTCGGCGCGAAATGCATCTTTTGCAAATCGTCGATGATCACGCTCGATCACCTGGCCGCCGCGCGTCAGGCGCAAAGCCACGTTACCGAGTACCGTAAGTAATTCGTTTCCCGAACCATAACAGTTAGCTAAATCTTCTCTTTTTCTCCTGCTGATATACACTGTCGGTCACAAGGAGAATTTGATGAAAAAATACCAGCGTCTGGCGCAACAAATTATCTCGCAGATTGAGCTTGGCGTATGGCTGCCGGGCGATAAGCTGCCTTCGCTGCGAGAGCAGGTGGCGAGCAGCGGCATGAGTTTTATGACCGTTGGCCACGCGTATCAGATGCTGGAAAGTCAGGGGCGCATTGTCGCCAGACCGCAGTCGGGCTATTACGTTGCCTCGCGCCCGACCGCACATCAACCTGCTCCACCTGCCCAGGTGATACGTGATGAAGTAGTGGATATTAACACCTACATCTTCGACGTCTTACAGGCCAGCCGCGACCCGTCCGTTGTTCCTTTTGCCTCCGCGTTTCCCGATCCCCGACTTTTCCCGCTGCAGCAGCTCAACCGCTCGCTGGCGAACGTCAGCAAAACCGCGACGGCGATGAGCGTGATTGAGAACCTGCCGCCGGGTAACGTCGATCTCCGCCACGCCATTGCCCGTCGCTACGCGCAGCAGGGGATGAACATCTCCCCGGAAGAGATTGTGATCACCGCAGGCGCGCTTGAAGCGCTCAATCTCAGCCTGCAGGCGGTAACCGAGCCGGGCGACTGGGTGATAGTCGAAAACCCGTGTTTCTACGGCGCGCTGCAGGCGCTGGAACGCCTGAAGCTCAAAGCGTTGTCGATTGCGACGGATGTCCGCGAGGGGATTGATCTGAATGCCCTTGAACAGGCGCTGAAGGAGTACCCGGTTAAAGCCTGCTGGATCATGACCAACAGTCAGAACCCGCTTGGCTTCACGCTGAGCGCGGAGAAAAAAGCGCAGCTTGTCGCGCTGTTAACGCAGCACAACGTCCCCCTGATTGAAGACGATGTCTACAGCGAACTCTATTTTGGCCGCGAAAAGCCGCTCCCGGCGAAAGCATGGGATCGCCAGGACATGACGCTGCACTGCTCGTCTTTTTCAAAATGCCTGGTGGCCGGTTTTCGCATCGGCTGGGTTGCGGCAGGAAAACACGCGAGACGCATTCAGCAGCTGCAGCTGATGAGCACGCTCTCCACCAGCTCACCCGTGCAGCTGGCGCTGGTGGATTACCTGGCGACGAAACGCTACGACGCCCATCTGCGCCGCCTGCGGCGTACCCTCGCCGAGCGAAAACAGCAGGCCTGGCAGTCCCTTTTGCGCCATATGCCTGCAGGCGTCAAAATCCACCATAACGACAGCGGCTACTTTTTATGGCTGGAGCTTCCGGCGCAGCTGGATGCGGGTCTGCTCAGCGAAAAAGCCTTAACGCACCACATCAGCATTGCGCCCGGAAAGATGTTTTCCACCTCCGACGCGTGGACACCGTTCTTCCGGTTTAATACCTCCTGGGCTTGGGGAGAGCGAGAAGAGCAGGCGGTCATTCAGTTAGGAAAATTAATTAGCACGATGCTGGAATAAGCTTTTCTCCGTTATTTAAATAATCAATTCTTATCCTGATGACGGCACTGCGAATATTTCGCGGTGCCCTGTCATAGGAAATCTGCATACCGTCTCTCGCGGCTAACTCCTTGTCTATAATCCAGTTAACGGGGAATGCGCCCTCGGTCACACCTTGATGAAATTTCCTGAAGCCGTACGGTGCGGCGCATTTGCGCGGTCTACGTTTAATAAGGGAGATATTTTTACGGCACGGCTGCCGCTAAATTTCATTGCGACAGGAGTAACTCTTATGAGCAAACATTTTGCCCGCAGCAGCCTGTGCGCGCTCGGCATGACTATCATGACAGCGCAAGCCGCAGAACCACCAAAGGCCATCGGCGACGGGGAAGGTCGGCTGGATATTATCGCCTGGCCGGGATACATCGAACGCGGACAGACGGATAAAAATTATGACTGGGTCACCCAGTTTGAAAAAGAGACCGGGTGTGCGGTCAACGTCAAGACGGCGGCCACGTCGGATGAAATGGTCAGCCTGATGGCGAAAGGGGGATATGACCTGGTCACCGCCTCGGGTGACGCCTCCCTGCGCCTGATCATGGGTAAACGCGTTCAGCCCATTAACCCGGACCTCATCCCCAACTGGAAAACGCTCGACGCGCGGATTGTAAAAGGGGAATGGTTTAACGTCGGCGGGAAAGTCTACGGCACGCCGTATCAGTGGGGGCCAAACCTGCTGATGTACAACACCAAAACCTTCCCGACGCCGCCGGACAGCTGGAGCGTGGTCTTTACCAAACAGGATCTGCCGGACGGTAAAACCAATCAGGGACGCGTTCAGGCCTATGACGGCCCGATTTATATCGCCGATGCCGCGCTCTTCGTCAAAGCTACCCAGCCGCAGCTGGGTATCAAAGATCCTTACCAGCTCACCGAAGCACAGTATGCCGCCGTGCTGAAAGTGCTGCGCGACCAGCATGCGCTGATCCACCGCTACTGGCATGACACCACCGTTCAGATGAGCGATTTCAAAAATGAAGGCGTCGTGGCCTCCAGCGCCTGGCCGTATCAGGCGAATGCGCTGAAGGCCGAGAACCAGCCCGTTGCCACCGTCTTCCCGAAAGAGGGGGTGACCGGCTGGGCGGATACCACCATGCTGCATGCGCAGGCAAAACACCCGATGTGCGCCTATAAGTGGATGAACTGGTCGCTGACGCCTAAAGTGCAGGGCGATCTGGCGGCCTGGTTTGGCTCCCTGCCCGTGGTTGCAGAAGGGTGTAAGGCCAGCACGCTGCTGGGTGATAAAGGCTGCGAAACAAACGGTTATAACGAGTTCGACAAAATCATGTTCTGGAAAACCCCCATCGCCGAAGGCGGCAAATTTGTCCCTTACAGCCGCTGGACGCAGGATTACATCGCCATCATGGGCGGTCGTTAATTGCCCGGGAGCAGAACATGACGTACGCGGTAGAGTTTAACAACGTTTCCCGTCTGTACGGCGACGTACGGGCGGTGGATGGGGTCACCATTGCTATTCGTGACGGAGAATTTTTCTCCATGCTGGGGCCTTCGGGCTCCGGCAAAACCACCTGCCTGCGTCTGATAGCGGGTTTTGAGCAGCTGTCAGGCGGCACGATTTCTATCTTCGGTAAAGAGGCGAGCGAACTGCCTCCCTGGGAGCGGGATGTGAACACCGTCTTTCAGGACTACGCGCTGTTCCCGCATATGTCGATCCTCGACAATGTTGCCTACGGGCTGATGGTCAAAGGCATCGACAAGAAAAAACGTCATGCGCAGGCCCGTGATGCCCTGGAAAAAGTGGGCCTGAGCTTTGCCGTTGCCCGCAAACCCTCGCAACTTTCCGGCGGCCAGCGACAGCGTGTCGCCATCGCCCGGGCGCTGGTCAATGAGCCGCGCGTCCTGCTGCTGGATGAGCCCTTAGGTGCGCTCGATCTCAAACTGCGTGAACAGATGCAGTTCGAGCTGAAGAAGCTTCAGCAGGAACTCGGCATCACCTTTATTTTTGTCACCCACGATCAGGGCGAGGCCCTTTCCATGTCAGACCGGGTGGCGGTGTTCAATAACGGGCGCATCGAGCAGGTGGATACCCCGCGCGATCTCTACATGCGTCCGCGCACGCCGTTTGTCGCCGGTTTTGTCGGCACGTCCAACGTCTTTGATGCGGGCCTTGCGCAGAAAATTTGCGGTATGGAAGGCAGCTATTCCCTGCGCCCGGAACATATTCGCCTTAATGAGGGCGGAGACGTTCAGGTTCAGGGCATCGTGCAGGCCGTTCAGTATCAGGGAGCGGCCACGCGTCTGGAGCTGAAGCTCGCAGATGGCGCCAAGCTGCTGGTGAGCCAGGCCAATCTCAGTGAAACCTCGTCGCTGAGCGGCATTGCGCCGGGGCAGGCGGTGATGGCGTCGTGGTCACGCGAGGCGATGATTCGCCTGCACGAGGAGAGGTGAAATGTCTATGAGCGTTGCGCATCCTCCCGCCTCGCATGGGCGCTTAAGCCGCATGACGGCGCTGTTCTGGCGTAAACCGTCGCTCGGCCTGTTCCTGCTTCTGCTCGCGCCGCTCATGTGGTTTGGCATCGTCTATTTAGGATCGCTTCTGACCCTGCTGTGGCAAGGGTTTTACACCTTTGACGATTTCACCATGGCCGTCACGCCGGATCTGACCCTGGCGAACATTCGGGCGCTTTTCAACCCGGCAAACTACGACATCATCCTGCGCACGTTAACCATGGCGATTGCGGTGACGATAGCCAGCGCCATCCTGGCATTCCCGATGGCCTGGTACATGGCGCGATACACCCGAGGCAAGTGGAAAGCATTTTTCTATATTGCTGTGATGCTGCCAATGTGGGCGAGCTACATCGTCAAAGCCTACGCCTGGACGCTGCTGCTGGCGAAGGACGGGGTGGCGCAGTGGTTTCTCAACCACATGGGGCTGGAGCCGATCCTGACCTCACTCCTTACGCTCCCGGCGATTGGCGGCAACACCTTGTCCACCTCCGGGCTGGGACGGTTTCTGGTCTTCGTCTACATCTGGCTGCCGTTTATGATCCTGCCCGTCCAGGCGGCGCTGGAACGCCTGCCTGCCTCGCTACTGCAGGCCTCAGCCGACCTCGGCGCGCGCCCTCGCCAGACCTTTCGCTACGTCGTTCTGCCGCTGGCGATCCCGGGTATTGCCGCGGGCTCAATATTCACCTTTTCCCTGACGCTGGGGGATTTCATCGTTCCGCAGCTGGTGGGGCCGCCGGGCTACTTCATCGGTAACATGGTCTACTCACAGCAGGGTGCCATTGGCAATATGCCCATGGCCGCCGCGTTCACGCTGGTGCCCATCGTGCTGATTTCACTCTATCTGGCGTTCGTGAAACGTCTGGGAGCATTCGATGCACTCTGAACGCGCACCGCTGTTCCTGAAAGTGGCAGCGTGGGGAGGCGTCATCTTCCTGCACTTCCCGCTGCTGATTATCGCGACCTATGCCTTTAATACCGAAGACGCGGCCTTCAGCTTTCCGCCGCAGGGGCTGACGCTGAAGTGGTTCAGCGTGGCGGCGGGGCGCGGCGATATTATTGAATCCGTGACGTTGTCACTTCAGATTGCCGCGCTCTCCACCGCGATTGCCCTTGTGCTTGGCACGCTTGCTGCAGCGGCGCTGTGGCGAAGCGAGTTTTTTGGCAAGAATGCGATCTCGCTGTTGCTGCTGTTGCCGATTGCGTTACCGGGGATCATCACCGGTCTGGCGCTGCTGACGGCATTCAAAACGATTGACCTTGAGCCGGGTTTTTTCACCATCGTGGTGGGACACGCCACCTTTTGCGTGGTGGTGGTGTTTAACAACGTGATTGCCCGGTTCAGACGCACCTCCTGGAGCCTGGTGGAAGCGTCGATGGATCTCGGGGCCGACGGATGGCAAACCTTCCGCTATGTGGTGCTGCCCAATCTGGGTTCCGCGCTGCTGGCCGGGGGAATGCTGGCGTTTGCCCTGTCGTTTGACGAGATAATCGTCACAACGTTTACGGCGGGACACGAGCGCACGTTACCGCTGTGGTTGCTCAATCAGCTCGGTCGTCCGCGCGACGTGCCGGTCACCAACGTTGTAGCACTGCTGGTGATGCTGGTGACAACTATCCCCATTCTGGGAGCCTGGTGGCTAACCCGCGACGGCGAGAATATCGCCGGCAGCGGGAAATAACAGTGAATTCAACAGGAAAATGCTATGCAAACACAACTGCTGATAGAGGGAAAACTGGTAACCGGAGAGGGAGAAAAACAGCCGGTCTATAACCCGGCCACTGGAGAACTCCTGCTGGAGATTGCCGAGGCGTCAGCGGCTCAGGTCGACGCGGCGGTTCAGGCAGCCGACCGTGCTTTTGCGGAGTGGGGGCAAACCACGCCGAAGACGCGCGCCGAGTGCCTGCTGAAGCTGGCGGATGCGATTGAAGCGCATGGGGAGGACTTTGCCCGGCTCGAATCCCTCAACTGCGGCAAGCCGCTGCACTGTGCTCTGGGAGATGAAATTCCGGCGGTGGTCGACGTTTTCCGTTTCTTTGCCGGGGCCGCCCGCTGTTTGAACGGGCTGGCCGCCGGGGAGTACCTTGACGGCCACACGTCGATGATCCGCCGCGATCCGGTGGGCGTGGTTGCCTCTATTGCCCCCTGGAACTATCCGCTGATGATGGCGGCCTGGAAGCTAGCCCCCGCGCTGGCGGCAGGAAACTGCGTGGTGATTAAGCCCTCAGAGATCACGCCCCTGACCGCGCTGAAGCTGGGAGAGCTGGCAAAAGATATCTTCCCGGCAGGCGTTCTGAACGTCCTGTTTGGCCGGGGTAAAACGGTCGGCGATCCGCTGACCGGGCATGAAAAGGTCCGTATGGTTTCGCTGACCGGTTCGATTGCTACCGGGGAACATATCATCGGCCATACCGCGTCATCCATTAAACGCACCCACATGGAGCTGGGCGGTAAAGCGCCGGTTATCGTCTTTGATGATGCCGACCTGGATGCGGTTGTCGAAGGGGTGCGGACGTTTGGTTTCTACAATGCCGGACAGGACTGTACGGCGGCCTGCCGGATTTATGCCCAGAAGGGCATTTATGCCGCGCTGGTGGAAAAGCTGGGCGCAGCGGTCGCCAGCCTTAATATTGGTGCGCCGGAGGATGCCTCGACCGAACTGGGCCCGCTCAGCTCGGCCGCCCATCTTTCACGCGTCTGTCAGGCCGTCGATGAGGCGAAAGCGCTCGGTCATATCCGCGTTGTCACCGGCGGGAGCAAAAAAGAGGGGGCAGGCTACTACTTCCAGCCAACCCTGCTGGCGGGGGCAAAACAGGACGACGCCATCGTTCAGCGGGAGGTGTTTGGCCCGGTGGTGAGCGTCACCGAATTTGACGACGAGGCGCAGGTGCTGGCCTGGGCGAATGATTCGCAGTATGGCCTGGCGTCATCGGTCTGGACCAAAGACGTGGGCCGCGCCCATCGCCTGAGCGCGCGCCTGCAGTACGGCTGCACCTGGGTGAATACCCATTTTATGCTGGTGAGCGAAATGCCGCACGGCGGCATGAAATTATCCGGCTACGGCAAAGATATGTCGGTCTACGGGCTTGAGGATTATACGGTCGTGCGGCATGTGATGATCAAACACTAAGCCCGCCATGCCTGGCCGCATGCGCGGCCAGGCGTTCCCCGCGCCCGCCATGAGTGTTACGCAAGATACTCAGTTGTTATTATCCGTAATCTTTAAGTGGTTATTCTGTAACGAAAAAACTTGATCTGTATCAACATATGACGCATATTGCGTGCGGTTATTTTTTCGGCTCTGGTATACAGAATGACGTTGTATCAAAAGATGTTGGTTTTTTACGCAATCATGGCTTCCATCTGCGCATTAATTACCTGGTTCCTCTCTAAAGACCGCAAACGTATCCGCCTGCTCAGCGCTTTTCTGGTGGGGTCAACCTGGCCAATGAGCTTTCCCGTTGCGCTGCTGGTCTCGCTTTTCTGAAGCACGCTTCCATTTTTAAAAGATGAATATGGCATTCCAGATACGGTAACTGTATAAATACACAGTGCATCGTAAAAGGAGTGCTTATGAACAGTTTTTACTCGCAGCAGGCCGGCTGTACCGTGCGCTGGCATGACCTGCCCGGCACCGGCGATCCCGTGGTGTTCATTCACGGGCTGGGCTGCGCCTCTTCCTATGAATATCCCCGCGTCGTTCATGACCCGCTGTTTGGCGCGCGCAGAGCGATCCTTATCGACTTGCCCGGCAGCGGCTACAGCGACAAGCCTGAACGCTACAGCTATAAAACCACCGACCAGGCGCACGTTGTGGCGGAGCTGATTGACCACCTTAAGCTGGATGCCTTCTGGTTATACGGCCACAGCATGGGCGGCAGCATTGCTATCGAAACGGCGGGGCTGCTTGCAACGCGCGTGAAGGGGCTGATGGTGTCAGAGCCCAATTTTCATGCGGGTGGGGGGATGTTCAGCCGGTCTATTGCAGCGCAAACCGAGCAGCAGTTTCTGACGCAGGGCTATGACGCCATGCTCAGCGCAGAAAAAACGGCGTGGGCAGGGTGTCTGCAGAGCAATGCGCCGTATGCCGTCTGGCGGGGCGCATCGAGCCTGGTGGCGGGCGTTGAGCCCGAATGGGAAGCGCAGTTCCTGTCACTTCCTTGCCCGGTAACGTTGATTTTCGGCGAGCTGTCTCTGCCGGATGACGATGTGGACAATCTGAAGCAAAAGGGCGTTGAGGTAAAAATTATCCCTGCGGCGGGGCATTCGATGTCGTGGGAGAATCCGTCTGCGCTGGCACAGACGTTAGCCGGGTGTATGACGATGTGATTATTGTGCAATTTATCATCGTTGCGAAATGTAGGCCGGGTAAGCGCAGCGCCACCCGGCAACAAAGGCGGCTACTTTATCAAAGCCCGTAGTGCCTGACGTGCGTCAGGCTGAACATCATGCGGATGCTGGTAATCAATGTTCTCTATCGCGCGGCTATAGAGTGCGACCAGCCAGTCGTAAACGTACGCGGTGGCCGCATGCACAGGCTGTTCCCCCAGGCGCGTCAATCGAGGCTCCGCGCTGCTGACCACCGGCGTAACGAAGATTGCCTGCCCCTTGCGGATGCGGCTTGCCGGACGTGTTGCCACGGGCGTCTGGTCATAACCCAGCCAGCCAATGAAATTGCCCATCACGGCATGTAGCTGTGCCGCGCTGCTTTTATCCGCTTCGACAATGCGCTGAAGCTGTTGTGGCAGATTAAGCCGGTAGCTGGTGACCACCAGCACATCCGCGATTTGCTGTAATACCGAAGGCTCCAGCCCGAGGCGCGCGGCCGTGGCCTCATTGCGGCTCCACTGACGCAGATGATTTATCCAGACTCTGTGCGCCAGACGCGCTTTGTCTTTTGTCTGGAACAGGCCGGTGCTTTCCTGCGCATTCTCGGCAAACAGGTCAATAGTGTCCGTAAACAGCCCGTTCACCTGCTCCTCGCGCGGCTGCTGAACGGCGAGCAGCGTTTCAAAGGCTTTCAGCGGCGGCAGCAGGCCTTCAAGCAGTTCGCCGTGGCGGGCGGCGCTGCTTTGCAGCGTGCGCACCATGCTTTCGGCCTGAGCGCGTCTTGTCCCCGGCTCTTCAACCAGCGGCGCCAGATAGCTTTGCATCAGCGATGAGAGCTCCTGTCGCAGCAAGCCTTTCAGCGTGCCGAGACGCTTCTGTCGCTGGGCGGGCAGCGTGGCCTGAGACAGCCATTCGATGACGCGCTGCATGCTGTGGCTGTCCAGTGCCTGCAGCGTGCCCCAGCGTAAACCCGGCTTTCCGAGCAGATGCTGTACGGCTTCATCGAGATTCTGTCGGGTGGTAAAGCGGGCGTCGTGTGGCGTAATCGCCCATACCAGCCCCGGCAGGGCAGATTCTTCAGCAGGCTGCGTCTCCTTGACCCAGTTCATCAGCACTTTTGCTTTTTTGGCCGTCTGCTCGTGCTGCGCCGTCGCATTGCAAATCACCAGCACATCCGGCTGAAGCTGTTGACGGTAATGCTCGAGCAGCCACTGGGACTTCGCCTGGCGTAGCGGGTCGGCACGGTTATCTTCAAAAACAGGGATATCAATAATATCGACGTTATCCAGCGCGCCGTTCTCAACCGGCAGCACCAGTTCGCGGGTCAGGAAGGCCAGCACGTCGACGGGGATGCTGATGGCGTTAAGCATTTCACCGCTATTTAGCGGATGAAGCAGCGTCTCCTGCGCGTCCTGAAGATCTAACGTGCCGTCGTGCGTCAGGAACCCTTCACCCGGCAGGCCAAAGCTGTCCACCAGCAGGCTAAGCGGGGCAGCAAGCTCGCCGGCATGGCTGGTCTGGTGCAGCACATGGGCCAGTTTTAACCACTGCTGGGTCAACTCCTGCTGCTCGCCCCACAGCAGCGACCAGACGCTGGCCCGCGTGCTGAGATCGAGAGAAGGCACCAGCCGGGCGAACTCATGCCACAGGGCATCATCAATTTGCTGCTTAGCGGCGGGTACGGTGCTTTGCCAGAAGCGGGCTATCGCACCCACTTCCTGAGCCGTGATGCCGGGCACGCCCTGCGGCTGGCGCAGCCCGCGCCATTTCTCCAGACGTGTCTCAATGACCGCCTTATCCACCGCGCGCATCTGCGGATGCAGCGTCGTGCGGGCAATAAACAGCTGTACCAGCTCGGCCTCGGTGACCAGGCTCAGACGCAGCGGGAACGCCTCATCCGCCACCTCCGGGCTTTCCGGCGTGAAGCGGACGGCCATGTTGGTCAGGGCATGTCCCGGATTGATATGCGAAAAATAGTCAAAGGTGCGCTGGCCCGGCGTCACGTTCAGGCGTCCATTACCGCTGCCGCACAGGGATAACAGCAGATGGGCTTTCGCGCTCTGTGAATGACCGTAAAGCCCAATGCTGCTCTGGCGGGTCATGGCGCGTTCAATGGCCTGCTCCCGCGCCTGCGCCGCGTTGATGCGAGCAAGCAGGGCGTCAGCATCGTTATCCAGCACAGGGGCGTTCAGGCGCGTCTCATTAATCCACCCGATTAAGGCCTGAGTGGTGGTCGTCGTCGCTGTCATTTCAGGTATACGCTCCCGCTGTCGATCCAGTAGTGGCTACCGCTGTGTCGGCGATCGGCCAAGGTATTCAGTTTGAAGGTTAATGCGTCAGGGGCAACCGGCGTGCCGTCCTGCAGCCAGGCATCGCTCAGCTCGAAGGCCTCAGGGCCTTCCTGCTTGCTGCCGCCGCAGAGCTTCAGCCGCACGTTCAGCACGCCGTCACCGGCAATGGCTTTCGCCAGTTCAGCCGAGTTGATGCTGAGCGTGTAGAGCGGCGTGGCGGGCCAGCGCGCGTTCGCCAGCTGGCGGAAGCCGAGGGTAACGTTACCGCGCAGCGGGAAGTGCAGACGCGCGTCGAGCTTCGCGCCCGGCTTATCAAGATCGATATCCTGATACCAGACGTTTTCCTCGCGCAGGGTATTAACGGTGTTATCCAGCACGCCGAGATACCGCACGGTTGAATACGCGCCAATGTCCGCGGCTTTAAAGTTGAAGCGCGGCAGACGCAGGTCGAGCGCCAGGCTGCAGAGCATGGCTCCCACCGCGGCCGTTGATTTCGGGTTGCCAATGCGCCCCTGCTGGCTGAACGGATACCACTCGTGCACCTGGTATTTATCCAGCCAGACGATACGGTTGACCGGCACCGGCTGCAGATGACGAATCAGCGCCTGAACGCCAGGCAGGCAGCCGGGGCGTCCGGTGATCAGCAGAATATCGCAGCTGTAATGGGATATCGCCTCGCACACCGCGTGGAGCGGCGAGGCCAGCGTAAACTGACCGGCCAGCATCGCATCCTGCATTTCGCGGAAGTTCACGTGCAGCGGCACGGCGAACAGGTCAAACGCGTCTGAACCCGCAGGCAGGGCATGATCGATCGCCTGCTGCAGGTAATTCATGACGTTGCGGGTCGGTTTCTGCGGCAGGAGATCGCCAAAGGTGGCATGCAGACCGGCCAGCGGATCGTCAACGTCGCTCGATTCCCACGCGGCAAGAATAGCGTGGCCAATCGGCATAAACAGCTGAAGCGCCGTCTGCTGGCGGAGTACGGCCTGGGTGTCTATGCGCCCGGAGTCACCGAAGAGTGACGCCATCAGCAGCGAGGCGTCCGCGATACCGGATTTTTGCAGCTGCGTTTGCAGGGCAGGCAACACGTAGCGCTGAATCACGTCCAGAAGCGTATCGTCGCCCGCGACCTTAAAGCCTTCACGGAACAGCAGCTGCGGGGTGATTTTGACGTTATTGCCGGAACCGTCATCCAGCTGATAATGGGTGATCGCCATATCCGTTGTGCCGCCGCCGATGTCGATGGACGCGACGCGCAGCGCGCGGCCCGGCTGGCTACCCGGCTCAGGCTCACGGTCCGGGCGGGCCAGGGAGGCGAAGAAGGCTTCGGTCTGACCGCCAAAGCGGGAGATTGCTTCGTTATACAGCCAGACCAGCTGACCGCAGCTGGCTTCATCCCACTCCATCTGGATTTCAGGAACCGGCACCACGCTTTTATCCTGCTGTTTGCGGGTGACAAAATCCTCATCCTGCGGGTGCCAGCCCATCGCTTTCCAGACGATGGCGATGGCTTCAAACATGCGGCGACGGAAAATCTCGCGCTCCTGCTTTGGCATGGCCGAGGGCAGGGTCAGGATCAGGGTGCGCAGCTGGCGCGGCGATGCCGGGAAGCCCAGACGCAGGCGCGTGGCGACGCTGTTGATCTGCCCCAGCGCCTGCGCCAGCAGCTCGCACAGCATGTGCGTCATCAGCGTACTGCGGCTGTACTGCGGCGAGAAGACCGGCAGCCGCTCGTCCTGCGGCAGCGTGAAGAGCGGTTCGCCGTCATCGTTCATCAGGTTCATCAGCGGAAACGCGGTGGCAAGCGGCTCACGCTGGGTTTTGCTGTTCATCTGGCTAAAGCGCCAGTCCTGCACGACCGGCGTTTCATCCCACAGGTAGCGACGCGGGCTGGAGATGCCGCTGTTGCCTTCGGTCCCCAGACGCTGCATCGCCAGCTTGCGGGCTTCATCGCCCACGCGAACAATCGACGGCCAGACAAAGGCATCTTCGCGACCGCTCTCAACCGAGAAGTGCTGCTTGCCAAAACGCGCTTCCGAAAACTCAAGACGGCTGGTGAACAGCGGCGCATTCAGGAACTGCGGCTCTCTTAATGAGCGTACCTGCAGCTCGGCGGTCTGGCGCAGTCCATCGTTCGCATCGCCGTGGTCTTCAATAATGACGCCGCAGGTGTGGGTATTGCCCACGTCGAGGATCAGGTCGACCGGAATGGCAGGCGTGCTGAGCGTATGGGTAACAAATTTCACTTCCGGCACGGTGAGCTGTTCACCGAGCATGGTCAGCAGGTTAAGCCAGTGGGCCTGATATTCAAACCCGCGCATCGCCTGCTGGAGATCGCGTTCTGAGCGGTTTTCAACGCCGTCGGCATACTGGGTAAATGCCTCGCGCAGCCAGCCGTCAATCCAGGTCTGATCAAGGAAACTTTCAACCTCATTGTCTCGCCAGGCCAGCGCGAATCGGGTCCCGTTCAGAATATCGTTTTCAACCGGGGACAGGGCGGACGTGGCGTGTTCTGCAATCTGGCTGTCAAGGGCGAGCGTGACGCGGTGCGTATTGCCTGCCGTATCGGGTGTATCCAGCCT
This sequence comes from Enterobacter sp. UPMP2060, assembly GCF_053709655.1. Lineage (NCBI taxonomy): Bacteria > Pseudomonadati > Pseudomonadota > Gammaproteobacteria > Enterobacterales > Enterobacteriaceae > Enterobacter > Enterobacter sp. UPMP2060. The sequence goes on along the minus strand of NZ_JBSKJQ010000003.1, from coordinate 95,024 downwards.
GCGCACCTGAACGCGGGCCCAGTTATCCGGCCCCTCAACGAAGGTTCGCGGCGGGTTGAAGCGCAGGAACGGAACCGGAAGCCAGACGCCGTCCAGCACCGCCAGGGACTGATGCAGCGGGATGGTGGTTTCCGGCTTAACCACTTCAGGCTGCCCGCCGTTCGTTCCCGGCACGGTATAGCGCCCGTTAACCAGGTCGAAATCGAGCCGCAGAAGCGGGCCGTTCGCGGTTTTACGTACGAAGCGCCCGTTGCTGGCGGTGTCCTGCGGCGTCAGACCGAAATCAAGGAACTGCACGCCGCTGTTGGCAATAAGCGTGACGCTTTGTTTATAGTCGCAAAGATTAACCAGCATAGGATCAGGCACCTGCTTTCTTGAACGTCAGGGGAACGACGGTATTGGCATCATAACGGGCGCGACATTCTGCGATATCGCTGGCGCCTGCTTTACAGGCAACCTCCGGCATCGGGTAGCGGGAGCCGTCGGTGCAGCGGGCAGTACCGCGACTTTTAATCATCAGCTCGCCGTTGCTGTGCAGGCCGGAGAAGACCTCCGCGCGGCAGACAACGTTGTCGCCATGGACAACCCGGGCGAAGCCTTTATTGTTCTGGATCTGATAGCGCATTGACGGCGGCTTGCCGGTGACCGGATCTTTCACGTCCAGAACCGCACGCCAGGTGCCGTTCAGGAAACGCGTCGATCCCGCTTTCACCTGATTCGCTTCCATCACCATGGCATCTTTCGGGATGGCGACAATCACCACCGGGGCAGGCTGTGGCGCAGGCGCCAGAGCAGGCTCTTTTTCTTTGCTTGCCACGACCTCTGCCTGATGCAGCGGTAGTTTCATGGCCAGCGGCTCAACCGCTTTGATCGGCTTTGGTGCTATCTCTACGGGCTGAGGTGCGGGCACCGGGGCGGGCTCAGCGGAAGGCGACTGTTTTGGCCACAGCAGCGGTGCGGCAATGGCGGCAACGATCGCGACGGCAACCGGCAGCGTCCACAGGGGAACGCGGCGCTTTTTCGCGACGATCGGCACAGCCGGTTCCTGAACGGGTTGCGCAACGGCCGGGGCCGGCTCAGGCTCATACAGATCTTCCGGCGTGATACGCACCACCGTGGAAGGGGCGATCAGCGGTTCGTCGGCGTGTTCAAAGGCCACCACCGGTTCTGGCTCAGGCTCGGGTTCAGGATCTTCAATCACAACGGGGGCGGGCTCAGGGACCAGCGATTCACGCAGGCAGTCGAGAACATCGTCGCGCGCATTCTCGTTCAGGTTTACAAACCCCCAGAAGCTGATGACCGGCTTTCCGTCCACCAGGAAGAGGAAGTTTTCACCCGGGAACTGAAACGCCTTTGACAGCAGAGACCCAAAAAGCTGCTGCGCGGTTTTGGGGGACTGGAGGCATTTCTTGCTTAACGACTCAACGCTGGCTAGCGTGTTTTCCAGATAGCGTAGGGCGCGATAACGGTCATCTTCATCGGCCGCTTTCCAGCTGGTTACGCTCCCTTCAACGGGGGAATACCAGTCCACGCGGTCACCGCTGTCGTTGACCTGAGGAATAGCCAGACAGTCGACGATGGCCTGTTGTTTGCGCAACCGGAGCGCTTCCCGGATTTGTAACGCTGATTCAAAAACGGCTTGTCCGCCGCCGCCAACGGCCTGAAAGTCATCCAGGTTACCGCTGCGTAAAAGAGTTTTTGCCACGATTTGATCCCATATACTTCTTCACACCGTTACTTTAACGAAACGAGGAAGCAACCAAACGGGGGAAGAGACGCTAAAAGGACCGATTTCTTGCGGCATAGAAAGTGACGGTTGTGCTTGACGAATAATGGCCCTTAAGGCAAATCACCTTTTCGGGCGCTGGCTGTTAAAACAGCAAAAAACGCGGCTTTAGAATAACCTGATAGTGTTTCGTTATTTGCCAGGTCATATCGCCTGTGCTGTTATTACCGTCTTATATAATAAAACTGTCAGGGTTATAACCATGTCTACAGGGAAAACACTGCTCGCCCTTGCGCTGAGCGCGCTGTTACCAGCCGGTGCCGCATGGGCGGCAAACAACGACACCCTTATTTACTGTTCTGAAGCGTCCCCTGAGTCCTTCAACCCGCAAATCGCCAGCTCTGGCCCGTCTTTTGTGGCCAGCTCTCAGGTACTGTACAACCGCCTGATCAATTTTGACCCGGTGAAAAACACCCCGGTCCCGTCGCTGGCGGAGTCCTGGACGATTTCGCCGGACGGCAAGACCTATACCTTTGCCCTGCGCAAAGGGGTGAAGTTCAACAGCAATAAATACTTCAAACCGACGCGCGACTTTAACGCCGATGACGTTATTTTCTCGGTTCTGCGTCAGAAAGACCCTAAACACCCGTATCACAACGTGTCGCAGGGCAACTACGAATATTTTAACGACGTCGGGCTCGATAAGCTGATTCAGGACGTGAAAAAGGTCGACGACTATCACGTTCAGTTCACCCTCAGCGAGCCTAACGCCGCGTTTCTGGCCGACTGGGGGATGGATTTCGCCTCGATTCTCTCCGCCGAATACGCCGACGCGATGCTGAAAAAAGGCACGCCTGAAAACGTAGACACCTGGCCGATTGGTACCGGGCCTTATGTCCTGCAGCAGTACAAGGTGGATTCGCTGATCCGCTATGTTGCTAACCCGAACTACTGGGAAGGCAACGTACCGACGAAACATCTCATCTTCTCCATCACGCCAAACGTGGAAACCCGCCTGGCGAAGCTGCAGACCAACGAGTGCCAGATCATTCCTGCGCCGTCCCCGGTTCAGTTTGACGCGATCAAGAACAACAAAGACCTGACGCTGCACTCGGTCGATGCCCTGAACGTCGGCTATCTGGCGTTTAACACCGAGAAAAAACCGTTTGATAACGTGCTGGTGCGTCAGGCGCTTAACTACGCGACCGACAAGAAGGCTATCGTCAATGCGGTCTTTATGGGTTCCGGTACGGTGGCAAAATCGCCGATCCCGCCAAATATGCTGGGCTTTAATAAAGACCTGAAGGACTACAGCTACGATCCTGAAAAAGCGAAAGCGCTGCTGAAGCAGGCGGGGCTGGAGAAGGGGGCGGAAGTCACGCTGTGGTCAATGCCGGTTCAGCGTCCGTACAACCCGAACTCGCGTCGTATCGCGGAGATGATCCAGAGCGACTGGGCGAAAGTCGGCGTGAAGGCCAAAATTGTCTCTTACGAGTGGGGCGAATATCTCTCCGGAATGCGTAAAGGCGAACATGACTCCGCGCTGTTTGGCTGGATGTCCGATAACGGCGACCCGGACAACTTTGCCGATGTGCTGCTGGGCTGCAACAGCATTAAAACCGGATCAAACGCCGCGCGCTGGTGTGATAAGAGTTATGATGATCTGGTGCAAAAAGCGAAGCTGACCAGCAGCCCGGCGGAGCGCGCGAAACTCTACGGCCAGGCGCAGGAGATTTTCTACCAGCAGGCGCCGTGGATCGCACTGGCAAACGGGAAAACGTTCTATGCGACCCGCAGCAACGTGACCGGATACAGCGTGAGCCTGATGGGCAGCGATTTCTCTAAGGCGAAGCTGAACTAAGCGTTTTATTGCCCGGTAAGGCGTAGCCGCCACCGGGCACATAACAAGGAGTGACAATGTCACATTTAAGCGAAGTTACCGCCCGAGTGGATACCGCCATTGAAGAGGGCGTCATCACCCATATGAATGAACTGCTGATCGAATTAAGCGATGATGCAGAGCTCAGCCGTGAAGAACGTTACACCCAGCAGCAGCGTCTGCGTACCGCGATTTCGCACCACGGTAAGCAGCATAAAGAGGAGTTGGACGCGCGTGAGGAACAGCTGACCAAAGGCGGCACCATACTGTAACGTTCAAAACTGGCGTCGCGCCACCAGCCAGGCCCCGACGACCAGCATCACCGCGCCGCACACCGGGCCAATCAGGGCGCGCAGCGGAATGCCGTTGCTCCTCAGCACGTCCATCACCAGTCCGCCAATCAGCTGGCTTGCTACCAGCACGGCGATAGTCGTCGCCGCGCCAACGTTCTGATACCCGCTGATGCTGGCAAACACGAAAAACGACCCCAGCAGTCCCGGGATAAGCGTCCACCAGCGTACCGTTGCGGCCAGCTCGCTGAATCCGGCGACGCCCTGTTTCAGCAGCAGAATGCTGACAAACAGCACAGTGCCGACCAGGGAGTTCAGCAGCATCGCGATAAGGATCGTGGAGGAGGACTGGGTGATACGCACCATTAAGGTATTTTGCACCACCAGACCAATTCCCGCCGCCACCAGAAACGCCAGCGTCAGTGATTGATTCATGGGATGGCGTCCGGATCGCTGCGCTCGTCCAGCTGCAGCTGCATAAATGTTAAGTCTAGCCAGCGGCCAAACTTGGTTCCCACCTGCGGCATCTGCCCCGTGGTGACAAAACCAAGCGTTTCGTGGAGGTGAATCGAGGCATGGTTTTGCGCTTCAATACCGGCCACCATCACGTGTTTGCCTATGGCGCGGGCCTCGTTTATCAGCGCGATCATCAGCGTGCGGCCAATGCCTTTTCCCTGATGGTCCGGGTGGACGTAGACCGAATGCTCAACCGTATGACGGAAACCGTCGAAGGCGCGCCAGTCACCGAAAGAGGCGTAACCGGTGATAACGCCCTCTTCCTCACTCACCAGAACCGGGTAACCCGCGAGCGTGCGCGCCTCAAACCAGGCGATTCGGTTATCGGTATCGACGGTTTTATCGTTCCAGATCGCGGCAGTATGCAGCACCGCGTGGTTGTAGATTTCGCCTATCGCAGCGCAGTCTTCCTTGCAGGCATGACGAACGATCATGATTAACCCTCTGTGTATTGTTTACTATAGTATTACGTTATTCCTACGATATTACACAATCGTATCGCCCGATCGCTACGGCATAAGCCATATTTTTTTGTTATCAAAAGCCCATTGAAATGCCGTTCATACACTATAGTATGACGTCATGAACACCATAACAGACACAATGAATCAACGTATTAGCGCAAGAATTCGCCTTGAACGCGAGTCTCGCGGATGGTCCCTGAGCGAGCTTGCTGACCGGGCCGGGGTATCGCGCGCGATGATCCATAAGATAGAGCGCGGAGACAGTAGCCCGACAGCCACCTTGCTGGCCCGTCTGTCCGGTGCGTTTGGCATCAGCATGTCCACGCTCATTGCCCGGGCCGAAATGCAGGAGGGCAAGCTGCTGCGCCTTGCAAACCAGCCCGTCTGGCGCGACCCACAGACGCACTACCTCCGCCGCCATGTTTCTCCCCGCACCGATCTGCCTATCGACCTTGTTCAGGTTGAACTGCCCGCGGGCAGCGATGTTCCGATGCCAGCATCATCTTACGCGCTGGCACGTCAGCTTATCTGGCTTCAGTCCGGCGAGCTGGTGTTTCAGGAGGGCGATACGCGCCACGAAATGCACGCCGGAGACTGTCTCGAGCTGGGGCCGCCAAATGACTGCCGGTTCATCAACGAAACGAATGAAACCTGCATCTATCTGGTTGTACGGCTTAACCAGTCTGCCTCGTAATGCTAATGCGATAACGCCGATCGTGAGCCAGGCTGTAATGACATTTGCACCAGAAGGAGATCCCGATGAATCAACCTGTTTCGCAAAATCGCCGCTGGGTACTGGCCTCCCGTCCTCAGGGTGCGCCGGTCGCGGAAAATTTTCGTCTCGAAACGCAGCCGGTTCCCGCCCCGGCTGAAGGGCAGCTTTTGCTGCGTACCGTCTGGCTGTCGCTGGACCCGTACATGCGGGGGCGCATGAGCGATGCGCCATCCTATTCACCACCGGTTGAGCTGGGCGCGGTGATGGTGGGGGGAACGGTCAGCCGCGTTGAGCAGTCAAATCATCCCGACTTCAAAGCCGGGGAGTGGGTGCTGGGCTACAGCGGCTGGCAGGAATATGAACTCTCGGACGGCAGCGGCCTGGTGAAGCTGGGCGAAAATCCGTCACATCCTTCCTGGGCGCTGGGTATTCTGGGTATGCCGGGCTTTACCGCCTATATGGGATTGCTGGATATCGGGCAGCCAAAAGCGGGCGAAACGCTGGTGGTCGCCGCGGCGACAGGCCCGGTTGGCGCGACCGTCGGGCAGATCGGTAAAATCAAAGGTTGCCGGGTGGTCGGCGTCGCCGGCGGGGCTGAAAAATGCCGCCATGCCGTTGAGGTCCTCGGGTTTGACCTGTGTCTGGATCATCACGCGGCCGACTTTGCCGAACAGCTGAAACGCGCCTGCCCGAACGGGATTGACGTCTATTATGAAAACGTCGGCGGGAAAGTATTTGACGCCGTGCTGCCGTTACTGAATACCTCCGCGCGCGTGCCGGTGTGCGGCCTGGTGAGCGGCTACAATGCGACGGGCCTGCCCGAGGGGCCGGATCGCCTGCCGCTCCTGATGGCGACCATCCTGAAGAAACGCATTCGTATGCAGGGCTTTATCATCGGCCAGGATTACGGTCACCGCATTAAGGAGTTCCAGGAAGCAATGGGACGCTGGGTGCAGGAGGGCAAAATCCACTATCGTGAACAGATAACGGACGGGCTGGAGAACGCGCCCGAGGCGCTGATTGGCCTGCTCGAAGGGCGTAACTTCGGCAAAGTCGTGATTCGCGTCGCGAGTGACAATAAATAAACAGCACTATGGCGGGGTTTCCCGCCATATTTATTTGTGAAGATACGATATATTGTCTTTAATTAATGGACATGGCATTTCGCGCTCGCATCCCGGACGGGCCCGGAACCAATAAAAAAAACAAACTTTGCTTTTTTGATGTTTTTACGTACTTCCCACCACCAGGCATGACGATACAGGATATATCGGACCAGCGTCGTTTTATTAAAACTGGCGTTTAAAAATAGCATTAAGTTTTAGCTACAGGAATTGAACATGCTTGATTTGGACCACTTAGAAAAAGCCCAAAGGGTCAGTCTTACCATGCAAGTTGAACACAGTTTGAAAGGAGCGTTAATTACAGGCTCACTCAAACCTGGGGCACGACTGATTACGAAAGAGATTGCCGATAAATTAGGAACCAGTATTACCCCTGTTCGCGAGGCGCTGTTGCGGCTGGTGTCATCAGGGGCGTTGCACGCCACGCCGGCGCAGGCATTTCTGGTTCCGGAGGTCACGCTGGAGCGCTATAACGAGATTAACGCTATCCGCAAGCAGCTTGAGCCGATGGCGGTCGCCGCGGCCTGTCAGAATATGTCTGATAGCAAACTGGAGGCTTTGCGCAAATTGTCGGATGCCTTTCATGAGGCCATGCGCAACGGGAACGTCCAGCAGGCATTGCATGCGAATCGCGTCTTCCGGTTTACGCTTTATCAGTATGCGGAAATGCCTACGCTTAATGCATTAATTGAGCAGCTCTGGGTGCGCATCGGGCCCTGTATGAACTATCTGCATCAGGAGCTTAACGACATCAAAGCCTCGACATATCACTATGACGAACTGCTTTCCGCCCTGGAGCGAAGAGATGTTGTTGCCTGCCAGAAGGCGATTGATAAGGTGATTGATGAAGCGAATTTGCTTTTACAGCGACAATATTTTAACTAAGAGATTATTTAGCAGAGCGACTATATTTCGCCCCTAATTATTTATCTGGTGAATAACTCCTGATGGTTTATTGCCATCAGGAGCGTTATTTCATTAATTAAATAAACTTTTCTTATCGCTTACTCGAAGCGATAAGAGACCGACAGCCCGACCCCGTAGTTACGGCCTGGTGCAGGCTCGTAATAACGACCGTTAGACTCGTTGACAATAACCGAGCCCGCGTACTCTTTATCGAACAGGTTATCGACGCGGCCAAAGACGTCCATGCCCCAACTGCCGTAGTTGAATTTATACCCGGTGTTCAGCCCGACCACCGTATAGGACGGCGCTTTCGCCGTATTCTCGTCGTCGGCCATGATATCGCTCATGTAGCGCACGTCTGAACCCGCGTACCAGCCTTCATCCGGCTGCCAGCCAAACGAGGCGTAACCCATGTTGCGGGCAATGCCCGGCATCCGGTTACCGTTACAGTCTGCGTCGCTGCAGACGTTAGTCCGGTAGGTGGCATCCAGGTAAGTCCACGCCATCTTCAGCTTCCAGTTCTCGGCAAACTGCTGGTCGAGGGAGACTTCCACCCCCTGACGACGGGTTTTACCGGCATTTTTATAGCTGGTACGCCCGCCAGAGCTGGCATCCACCACGATCTCATCATCCGTATCGGTGCGGAACAGCGCCGCGGTCAGCAGGCCATTGCCGATGCGGGTTTTGCTGCCCACTTCATACGTGTTGTTGGTGGACGGCTGCAGGCCGATGTTCAGGCCGCCCTGGTTATCGGCGCGATAGGAGAGCTCGTTGATGGTTGGCGTTTCGAATCCACGCCCTGCGGCAGCGTAGAGGTTCCATGCGTCCGTCACCGCATACTTCACGGAACCGGCCGGGAGCCACTTGTGATAGCTCGCGTCACCGCTGTCATCGCCGTTGCCCGGCGTAACGTAATGGTCGTTGGAATCAAACCAGACCGAGCTGTAGCGCACTCCCGCATCCACCGACAGTTTCTGCGTCAGCTGCCAGCTGGTTTGCAGGTAAGGGTCAACGTTCCACATCAGGTTACGTTCGTTTCGACGCTTATCACCCTTCACGCCGTAATCCGGCACGCCGTTGTTCATCACGAAGTTCTCGTATCCGCGACGATCTTCGCTCAGGTTTTCGTAGTTCAGGCCGGTAGTAAACGTCACCGGCACCAGCAGCTCGCCGCGGTGCGTCCAGCGGGTATCCACGCCCTGATAGTGTCGCTGCATATCGATCACGCCGTCGGAGTGGGAGGCTTTCAGCTGCGGCTGATATGGAATCGACTGGTACTGCGTCATTTCACGCTCGCCGGCGTACATCATCACGCTGAGATCGTCCTGGGTGCTGAGCTGACGATCGTAGCGCAGACCGGCCTGGGTCTGCTTGATGGTCTTGCGGGTGTTGTACTGATCGCCGCGCGGAGACTGACGCGGATTGTTCTGCCACTCCTGATAGCTCAGCCCGCCCGGATCGTTGGCCTTCATGTCCACGCTGTTAAAAATCAGCGTCAGCTTGCTGACGTCGTCAATGCGCACGCCCAGTTTGGCGTTAGCGAGGTTTTTGCGCGCGCCGCTGTGGTCGCGGTAGCCTTTGGTGGTGAAGCGGGTGGTGGAAACGGTGTAATCCACATCGCCCGCGTGGGTGCCGTCACCCATCGCGCCGGTGGCTTTCATGCCGTAGCGCCAGGTACCGTAGCTGCCGTAATAGCTGCTGGCTTCAATGGTCGGCGGCTGCTGCCCGGTCTGGGTGTTGATGTTAATCACGCCGCCGGAGGCGTTGCCGTACAGGGCAGAGAAGGGGCCGCGCAGCACTTCAACGCTCTCCACGCTGGAGAGATCGATGTTAGAGGTCTGGCCCTGTCCGTCCGGCATGGTGGCAGGGATACCGTCGACATACATACGGATACCGCGCACGCCAAACGTTGAGCGGGCACCAAACCCACGCATTGAAAGCTGGAGATCCTGGGCATAGTTCTGGCGGTTCTGAATTTGCAGTCCCGGGATGCTGCCAAGAGATTCAGACAGGTTGATGCGCGGCGCGGCGTGGCGCATGTCATCGCCATTGACGACGCTGACCGCGGCCGGGGTATCCAGTTCCGATACGGTTTGCGGCGTGGCGCTGACGATCATGGTCTGTTCCTCCGCGCTCATTGCGGTTAGCGGCGCGAAAATAACGGGAACCAGCAGCAGCGGGAGAGAAGCCTTACGGGCAGAAATGATTTTCATGAATAAAACCGGTTGTGGTGTATAAACGAACCAAATGGAACATGTCCATACATGTTAAAGGTTTTGTAAATGTTTTGAAAACTATAACCGCACATTGCGTTAATGAAAGGCGAAGCGCGAAAGAAAAACTCCACATTCAGTTCATTAATGATTACTATTCTCATTATCAAAAGGCAATGCCATGACGTTGCCTGCCGGAAGTGATGTCAGCCCAAACCCCTCTTTTCAGAAAAGGAATTGTTATGTCTTTACGTCATCTGTGCTCGCCGCGTCTGAGCCTGTCACTGCTGTCTGCCACTTTACTGCTTGCCGGGACGTTCCAGGTGCATGCCGCCGAAGAGGTGCTGCGTAAAGCGGTGGGCAAAGGGGCGTATGAAATGGCGGTCAGCCAGCAGGAGAATGCGCTGTGGGTGGCGACCTCGCAAAGCCGAAAAACCGATAAGGGCGGAGTTATCTATCGCCTTGACCCGGTCACGCTGGACGTGACGCAGGCGATTCATAGCGATCTCAAACCCTTTGGCGCCACGCTCGACGGCGCGACGCAAACCCTGTGGTTTGGCAACACCATCAACGGCGCGGTGACGGCCATCGATGCGAAAACGGGCGACGTGAAAGGGCGTCTGGTGCTTGATAATCGCCAGCGCAGTGAAACCGTGAAACCGCTGCAGCCGCGCCAGCTGGTGGCGGATGACGAGAGTAACACGATTTACATCACCGGCGTTGGCAAAGAGAGCGTGATTTGGGTAGTGGATGGCGCAACGCTGAAGCTGAAAGAGACCATTGCCAATACCGGTACGTACAGCACCGGTCTGGCGCTGGATGCGCAGGCAAAACGTCTGTACACCACGAATGCGGACGGCGAGCTGGTAACCATTGATACGGCCACCAATAAAATCCTGAGCCGCAAAAAGGTGCAGGATGACGGTAAAGAGCACTTCTACCTGAACCTCAGCCTCGATACCGCCGGCCAGCGCGCGTTCCTGACCGATTCAAAACAGCCGGAAGTGCTGGTGGTGAACCTGAAAGACGGCAGCGTGATCGAGAAAATCGCCGCGCCGGAGTCACTGGCGGTCCTGTTTAACCCGGCCCGCAATGAAGCCTATGTGACGCATCGTGAAGCCGGTAAGGTGAGCGTGATTGACGTGAAAACGTATAAGGTCACAAAAACCTTCGACACGCCGGTCTACCCGAACAGCCTGGCGCTCTCTGCGGATGGCAAAACCCTGTACGTGACGGTGAAACAAAAATCGACTCGCCAGCAGGAAGCCACCCAGCCTGACGACGTCATTCGTATCGCGCTGTAAATAAAAAAGGGAAGGCATTTGCCTTCCCTTTTTGATGCTTACGGACGCTTAACGCGAGGTTTCTTCCACCAGCGGTGCGTCGTGTTTTTCATCGTCGTGATGAACCGGCGCGGTGCTGTGAATTTCGTGAACGCGCTTACGCACGCCGAACCAGCCGGCAATCAGCAGTACCGCCAGCAGCGGAATGGTCGCGATGGTGTAAGTACCGTTCGGGTAGTCAAACGCCATCAGCACCAGCACGCTGAACAGGAACAGCAGGGTGAGCCAGGAGGTCACCGGTGCGCCCGGCATCTTGAAGCTCACATCAGCCGCTTTGCCTTCTTTGATCGCTTTGCGCAGACGCATCTGGCAGACCACAATAAAGGCCCAGGATGCGATAATCCCCAGTGCAGCGACGTTCAGAACGATCTCAAATACGCGGGACGGCACCAGATAGTTCAGGAACACGCCAAAGACGTAAACCACCAGCGTTGCCAGAATCCCCGCATAGGGAACCTGCTGCTTGCTCATCTTTGACATGAACTTCGGCGCAGAACCGCCCATCGACATGGAGCGCAGGATACGACCGGTAGAGTAAAGACCGGAGTTCAGGCTGGAGAGCGCCGCCGTCAGGACCACGATGTTCATGATGCTGCCAACGTAAGGCACGCCGAGCTTAGAGAAGAAGGTCACAAACGGACTCTGACCTGCCTGATAGGCAGTCCACGGGAGCAGCAGAACCAGCAGCACCACGGAACCGACGTAGAACAGACCGATACGCCAGATCACGCTGTTAATGGCTTTTGGCACCATGGTCTGCGGATCTTTACATTCACCTGCTGCGGTACCCACCAGTTCGATGGAAGCGAAGGCGAACACCACGCCCTGAACCAGGACCAGCGCAGGCAGCAGACCGTGCGGGAAGAATCCGCCGTTATCGGTTATCAGGTGGAAGCCGGTGGCATTGCCGTCCAGCGGTTTACCGCTGCCGAGGAAGACGGTACCCACGACCAGGAACACCACGATGGCCAGCACTTTTACCAGCGCAAACCAGAACTCCATCTCCGCGAACCACTTCACGCCGATCATGTTCATGGTGCCGACAATCGCCAGCGCGCCAAGCGCAAAGACCCACTGCGGCACATCGCCAAACGCGCCCCAGTAGTGCATATACAGCGCAACGGCGGTGATATCGACAATACCGGTCATCGCCCAGTTGACGAAGTACATCCAGCCCGCAACGTAGGCCGCTTTTTCACCGAGGAATTCACGGGCGTAAGAGACGAAGCTTCCGCTGGAAGGGCGATGCAGTACCAGTTCGCCCAGCGCACGAAGAATGAAGAAAGAGAAGATCCCGCACACCAGATAGACCAGGGCGAGAGCCGGGCCAGCCATTTGCAGACGCGCACCCGCACCTAAAAACAGACCCGTTCCGATAGCGCCGCCGATGGCGATCATTTGAACCTGACGGTTGCCCATCGCTTTGTGGTAGCCCTCTTCGTGGGAGTTCAACCAGCGACGTTTAGCAGCATGATGATCGGCTGCGCTTTTATTGCTTGTTTTCATTGAGTTACCTGTTTGCCTGTCTGAACCATTATCGTGATAGTCCTGCCTGGCAGAGCGCAATACAAACGATTGCTTCTGCGCAAACACATGTCGCCTTCCCAGTCATTCTGCGTATGGATAAGGCGAAACATGGCGAGGCATCCTACCTGCAATTCATAAGCGACGCAAAATATAACCGTGCCGAAAGTGATGCGCGTCGAAGGAAATCGTGTGGTCAGAGCAGACGGCGATCACAACACGCTGAATCGTGATGAGTTTTTAGACAAAACATTTGGCGGGTTGATTATTTAATCATCAGAATTTCTTAATTATTACCAGGTGGTCAAGATTTTGACTGCTGGAGAGCATCTAACAGTAACCTGAAAGCGGTAGTGTGCTGGCGACGGCTCGGATAATAAAGGTGATACCCCTCGAAAGTAGGGCACCACGATTCAAGGACCCTGACGAGCCGTCCGTGATTAAGCGCCCCCAGAACCGACGCCTCCGGCACGTAGGCTAATCCGAGGCCATTCTCAGCGGCGTCGATGCGCTGCGACAGGCTGCTCAGCGTAAGCTGCCCCTCAACCCGAACGCGAAGCTCGCGCCCGTCGCGTTCAAATTCCCAGTGATACAGTCCGCCGCGCGTGGGCAGGCGCATGTTGATGCAGCGGTGTTCAGCAAGCTGCTCCGGCGTCTGCGGCACGCCAAAGCGAGCCAGATAATCCCTGGAACCGACCACGGCCATGCGCATATCCGGCGCTATCCGTACCGCAATCATATCTTTTGCCACCTGTTCACCCAGGCGTACTCCCGCGTCGAAACGGCCATCCACGATATCCGTCAGGCCGTTATCTACCGTCACTTCGACGTTAATCTCAGGATACTGCACCATAAACGCCTTCAGTACCGGCCAGAGCACGGCGTCCATCGCATGCTCGCCGGCGACGATGCGAACAGAACCTGCGGGTTTGTTACGTGCGCTGCGAAGCGTCGTGAGCTCCTGCTCAATCTCCATCAAATGCGGGCTTAAGCGCGTAAAGAGTTGCTCACCCGCCTGGGTGGGAACAACGCTGCGGGTTGTGCGGGTTAAAAGGCGAACGTCGAGCCGCGCTTCAAGCTTGCGCATGGCATGACTCAGCGCCGATTGCGAGACGCCCAGCTGCGCCGCCGCGCGCGTAAAGCTGCGCTCGCGGGCGACTACCATAAAAGAGAGCAGGTCGTTGAAATTATCTTTTAGCATCGCGATTGCCTCTATTTATGAATTTCAATCATATTTCCTATCTGATTATGCACGCTAATGCTCCGGATTGCTTTGCGCTACTGTTAACGCAACAGTAAACGAGGAGCATAAGATGAAAATTATCCGCAGCGGATCATTACCTTCAGCAAAAGGACCGGAAGCCTGGTTCACCGGCACCGTCCGTATTGACGCACCATTTCAGGCGAGCGAACCTGCCAGCGTCGGCGGGGCAACCGTGACCTTTGAGCCGGGCGCGCGCACCGCGTGGCATACGCATCCCCTTGGGCAAACGCTGATTGTGACGCAGGGTCGCGGCTGGTTACAGGAGTGGGGCAAAGCGGCGGAAATATTGAATCAGGGCGATATCGCCTGGATCCCACCCGGCGTAAAGCACTGGCACGGCGCAAGCGCGCAAACGGCGATGACGCATATTGCCATCGCCGAATCCGTTAACGGCAGCCCGGTTGCATGGCTGGAAAAAGTCACCGACGAGCAGTATCCGAACGGCTAACCGCCAAAAACGGCAATCGCTTGCTGCAGGCGCGTGGTGCGCTGCGTCAGGTGATTCGCCGCGTGAGTGACGTTATCCACCATCCCCGTATTGTTGTGGGTCATTGCGCCGATACGGGAGATGGAGGCGTTGATGAGCGTCAGCGCCTGGGTTTGCTCCTGCGTGGCGTGGCCGATCTCCTTAATCAGGGAGGAGACCCGCAGCACGTTGTCGATCATAACCGTCAGCTGCGTTTCGGTTTGTTCTACTTTCTCCACGCCAGCGTTGACGCTGGCGACGTTTTTCTCAATCAGCGCTTTGATCTCTTTCGCCGCCGTCGCGGAGTGCTGCGCAAGGTTGCGCACCTCAGCCGCCACCACGGCAAAACCGCGCCCGGCTTCACCTGCGCGCGCCGCTTCCACGGCAGCATTCAGCGCAAGAATGTTGGTCTGGAAGGCAATACGATCGATAACGCTGATAATATCGACGATCTGGCTGTTATCCTGCGACACGGATTGCATCATACCGATGGTCTCTTTCATCATCGCTTCACCGCGGTGGGCGCTGTCGCGGGTGCGATCCGCCATCTCCGTGGCTTCTTTAGCCGTTTCTGCAGTCTGCTCCACCGCGCTGGCGATCTCTTCCACCGCGGACGCGGTTTGCTGCAGAAAGTCTGCGGTCTCTTCTGAACGCGTCTGCAGCGCTGCACCTTCTTTCGCGACCTGCTGGCTGATGGTGCCAATCCCGCTGATTTGCGCCCCGACGTCGTCAACCAGCGAATTGAGGTTCAAGCCTGATTGATTTACCAGACGCATCATCAGCCCGATGTCGTCGATCCTGTCAAAATGGTAATAGTCCGTTTTACGTCCTGAAACCACGCGCTGCATCTGTTGCACAATAGATTTTACCGGACGGGCGATCTGCGCATGAAGATAATAGGTCAGGGCAATAAACAGCAGCGCCAGACTTCCCGACTGCACAAGTTTATCAGGGAATAAATACACCGCCAGGCAGGAGAGTAACGCCGTCGTCGCAATACCCAGATGGATACGTTTACTGGTGCTGAGACATTTAAAGAGCGACATAAACGAAAATAAACCGCGCCGAACCAGTAACCCTTTATAAAAGCGGTAATGTTTTAATTCGTTATTACGCACTTTTGCATACAGTTTTTCACTGGCCGCAATCTCTTCCCGTGCGGGTATATTTCGCACGGAAATATACCCCGTCAGGGATCCACCCTGCCAGACAGGCGTTACGTTTGCCCGCACCCAGTAGTGGTCGCCATTATGACGACGGTTCTTCACCAGCCCCGTCCAGGTCTCACCCTGCTGCAGGGTATACCACATGTCGCCAAACGCTTCGGCAGGCATGTCGGGATGGCGGATGAGGTTATGCGGCTCACCCAGAAGATGTTCTTCTTTATATCCGCTGGCTTCAATAAAAGCGGAATTAGCATAGGTAATATGGCTTTTGGTATCGGTGGTCGACATTAACGTCGAACCATCGTTAAGTAAATACTCGTTTTGTGTAACGGGAGTGTTACGCCTCATGAGTAACTCCATGATGATGTGCAAGAATAAAAAATGCCCGGAAAATGCTCCGGCAAGAGTAATGTGTTTATTTTTATATAACGCTCTGCTGCATATTCTCTCTGAAATTATGACTGCCTGAAATACCTATTGTTCATTATTTTTAATCTGCTAATGTTCTCGAATGTAATAAAAATGAAAATATTTTCAGGGGCATATTCTGGCGTCGCTGCAAATAAATGACATAACCCAAACTGAAAGAGGGAGATCGTCTCTCTGGAAAAATTGCCATGCTGAAATAGCGTTTCGTTAACAGGATGAAAACGCTATCATTTGGTCAGTTTTCGATAACACAGTGAGGCTGAGGTGAAAATTAACGTCATCGGGACCAGCGGGAGCGGAAAAAGCACGCTGGCGAAGCAGATTGCGACCGAACTGGCTATTCCCTATATCGAGATGGACAGACTCTACTGGCGACCTGACTGGCAGGGAACGCCGGACGATGTGTTTCAGGAAAAGCTGGAGCAGGCGCTACAGGCTTCGCCAGACTGGGTGCTTGACGGCAACTATAACCGCACGCGGCCGGTGAAATGGCGTAATGTCGACGTTGTGGTGTGGGTGGATTATGGCTTTGCCCGCACCCTCTGGCAGGCGGTCACCAGGGCAGTCAAACGCGCCTGGCATAAGCGCGAGCTCTGGCCCGGCACCGGGAACAAAGAGAGTTTCCGGCGCGCGTTCTTCAGCAGAGAGTCCATTCTCATCTGGACGATGAAAACCTGGCGTAACAACCGCACGCGTTATGAAGCCGATCTGCAAAACCCGCAGTATGGGCATATTCGCTTCGTCCGCATTACCCGGCGCGAGCAGGGAAAAACGCTGATTGCCGACTTAAAGTCTTATTCTTAGCATGGTTTTATATATCTGATTTCCGGCAAACTAAATGTAAATTAATTGTTTCTCAGTGGTGAAATGCGCCTTTAATAATGTCGACATGTTAAGTCAAACGAGAACGCAACATGTCATGGCGAATCAGCATTCTGGATAAAAGCCCCATCGCTGAAAACGAAACGGCTGCCGATGCGCTGGCGCGGACCCTGGCGCTGGCGCAGCAGGCAGAAAATCTGGGCTATCACCGCTTCTGGATTGCCGAACACCACAATACTCCCCACCTTGCCAGCCCTTCGCCGGAGCTGCTGATTGCCTGGATCCTCGGGCAAACCACGCGCATCCGCGTCGGATCCGGCGGCGTGATGCTTCAGCACTACAGCCCTTATAAAGTCGCCGAGAATTTCAACGTGCTGGCCTCGCTGGCGCCCGGCCGCGTGGATCTCGGCGTCGGAAAAGCCCCCGGCGGGCTGCCGCTCTCGACCCGCGCGCTGCAGCAGGGGCTGAATCAACAGGAAAAGGGCAGCTTCGCCGAACAGCTGGCCCAGCTCGATCGCTGGATCCGTCCTGAGCATCAGTCTCATGAAGAGGCCGTTCGCGCCACGCCGCTGCCGCCGCTGCCTGCCGAGGGTTTCCTGCTGGGCGCGAGTATCGATAGCGCGCTGCTGGCCGCCGGGCTCGGCTGGCACTTTGTCTTTGCCGCGCATCTGAACGGTGACCCGGACCTGCTGCGCGAGGTGGTTTCGACCTGGCGTAAGAACAGCGCGCGGGACGTGATTGTGGCGGTACAGGCGATTGTTGCGCCGACGCAGGCCGAGGCGGATGCCCTGGCGCAGAAGGTCGAAGTGTGGGGCGTTGAGCTGGCAAACGGCCAGCGCGTCACCGTGGCCAGCGAAGAGCAGGCCTACGCCTTTGCGCGTCAGGCGGGCAGCGAGCCGGTGCGCATTGCACGTCGGGCGCAGTCGCTGCTGGCGGGAACGGCTGAGTCGGTGCTCGAACAGCTTAACGCCCTGCATGAAAAGTGGGGCATTGACGAATTTATCATCGACACGCCGGTCGCGGAGGGGGCAACGCGCGTCGCGTCGCTGCGCCTGCTTGCCGAGGCGCGTCTTAACAAGGAGGTCACCGTATGAGCTTTGGCGAACAGCTGATTGCCTGGCGTCGCGAGCTGCACCAGAACCCGGAGCTCTCCGGCCAGGAAGTGGAAACCACAACGCGTCTGCGCCAGTGGCTGACGAATGCCGGGATCACCCCGCAGCCTTACGACCTGTCGACCGGGCTGGTGGCGGAAATCGGCTCGGGCAACAAACTGATTGCGCTGCGCGCGGATATCGACGCCCTGCCGATTGAAGAGCGCAGCGGCGTGCCGTTTAGCTCCCAGCGTGCAGGCGTAATGCATGCCTGCGGACACGATATCCACACCAGCGTGATCCTCGGCGCCGCGTTAAAGCTGAAAGAGCGGGAAGCGTCGCTTAACGGCCGGGTGCGGATCCTGTTTCAGCCTGCCGAAGAGAACTTTGGCGGTGCGAAGAGCATGGTGCGGGCCGGTGCCCTGCGCGACGTCAGCGCCATCTTCGGCATGCATAACGAGCCCGGCCTGCTGGTCGGTGAGTTCGCTACCCGCGGCGGGCCGTTTTATGCCAACGTCGATCGCTTTGTGGTCCGCATTACCGGTAAGGGCGCGCACGCCGCACGTCCGCACGAAGGCAACGACGCCATCGTGCTGGCGAGTCAGCTGGTGACGGCGCTGCAAAGCGTCGCCAGCCGCAACGTCAATACGCTGGATTCGGTGGTGCTGAGCGTGACGCGCATTGCAGGCGGTAACACCTGGAACGTGCTGCCGGAAAGCGTCGAGCTGGAAGGCACGCTGCGCACCCACCGCACGGAAGTGCAGCAGAACGTGAAAGCCCGCGTGGGCGAAATCGCCGCCGGGTTTGCCAGCGCCTTTAGCGCGCAGATTGATATCACCTGGTATGCCGGGCCCACCGCGCTGGTGAACGACGAGCGCTGGGCCGATTTCGCCACCTCGGTCGCCAGAGAAGCAGGCTACGAAACCCGGCACGCCGAGCTGCATATGGGCGGGGAAGATTTCGCGGTCTATCTGCAGCAGATCCCGGGGGCGTTTGTCAGCATCGGCAGCAACAGCCCGTACGGTTTACACCATCCGGCATTCAATCCGGATGAGGCATTAATTGAGCCCGCTGCCCGCTATTTTGCACAGCTTGCGGAAAAAGCCCTGCAACACGTTTAATTCTGAAGAGGTGAATATGTCTGCACATCGTCAACTGCGGCTCGGGACCATTTTGCATGGTGCATCCGGAAATATGTCCGCCTGGCGTCACCCTGAGGCCGTCGCCGATGCCAGCATCAATTTTGATTTCGTCAAAGCGACGGCGTTAAAGGCGGAGGAGGGCAAACTCGATTTTTTATTCGTTGCCGACGGTCTCTATATCAACGAGAAATCGATCCCGCATTTTTTAAACCGCTTTGAACCGCTGACGTTGTTATCCGCGCTCGCCAGCATCACCTCGCGCCTGGGGCTGGTAGGAACCTTATCCACCTCCTACAGCGAGCCCTTCACCACGGCGCGCCAGTTCGCCAGCCTCGACCACCTGAGCAACGGGCGCGCGGGCTGGAACGTGGTGACTTCGCCGCTGGAAGGGTCAGCGAAGAACTTTTCCCGTGAAAAACATCCTGAGCATGCGCTGCGCTATCGCATTGCGGATGAGTATCTCGACGTGGTGAAAGGACTGTGGGACTCCTGGGAAGGCGACGCCTTTGTGCGCAATAAAGAGAGCGGTCAGTTTTTTGACCCGGCCAAATTGCATACCCTGGACCACCACGGTGATTTCTTCCAGGTCGCCGGGCCGCTGAATATTGGTCGAACGCCGCAGGGGCGGCCGATTGTCTTTCAGGCGGGCGCGTCGGACGACGGGAAAAAGCTGGCGGCGAAACATGCCGACGCCATTTTTACCCATCACGAGACCCTCGAAGAGGCAAAAGCCTTTTATCGCGACGTGAAGCAGCAGCTGGAAAGTAACGGACGCCGCGCGTCAGATTTACATATTTTCCAGGGCGTCAGCGTGATTGTGGGTAAAGACGCCGATGACGTGGAAAACCAGTATCAAACCACGGCGGCGCTGGTGTCGATTAACGATGCCCTCAACTACCTCGGACGCTATTTCGAACATCACGATTTCAGCCAGTACCCGCTCGACGAGCCGTTCCCGGATATCGGCGACTTAGGCAAAAACAGCTTCCGCAGCACCACTGATGAAATTAAGCGTAACGCCCGCGAGCGCAGCTTAACCCTGCGTCAGGTCGCGCTGGAAGCCGCCTCGCCGCGACCGCGCTTTTCCGGTACGCCGGAAGAGGTGGCCGACGGCCTGCAGGCCTGGTTTGAAGGCTATGCCGCAGACGGCTTCATCATTCAGGGCGGTACGCCGGACACCTTCCCGCGCTTTGTTGACCAGGTGGTGCCCGTTTTACAGGCGCGCGGCCTGTTCCGTACCGACTACCCGGGCACCACGCTGCGCGAAAGCCTCGGCTTAGACGAACCTAAAAACCAATACACACAACAATAAAAGAGAACCCCGCTATGCAGAAAACAACGCTTATTCTGGCGCTCGCGCTGGCCTTTACCCCTGCCGTCTGGGCAGAGAATGTGAATATTAACGGCACCGGCGTGAGCATCGAGGCCAATAAAACGCCGGTTAATACCGTCAAAAACAGCGAGGCGGTGGCACAGCTGCCGAAAGATTATCGCTTTGCCGTGCCGGGGAAATTTACCGTGGCGGTGGCGGGCCTCAATCAACCGCCGCTGACGGTGTTTTCCGACGACAACAAAACGCTGCTGGGAAGCGAGGTTGACGTCGCCCGTCTGGTCGCAGACAGCCTCGGGCTGGAGCTGAACGTGGTGCCAACCTCCTGGGAAGACTGGCCGCTGGGGGTGGCTTCCGGGAAATATGATGCCGCCATCAGCAACATCACCGTCACCAAAGAGCGTAAAGAGAAGTTTGATTTCGCCACCTACCGCAAAGATTCCCTCGGGTTCTACGTGAAATCAACCAGCCCGATCAAGTCGCTGCAGAAGGCGGAAGACATCGCCGGGCTGCGGATTATCGTCGGCTCCGGCACCAACCAGGAGGCCATCCTGCTGGCCTGGAATGCCGAAAACCTCAAGAAAGGTCTGAAGCCCTTTACCCCGATATACACCAAAGACGATGCGGCACAAACGCTGGCCCTGCAGTCCGGACGCGCGGATGCCTACTTTGGCCCGAACGTGATTGGCGCCTGGAAAGCGGCGCTGAACGGGAAAACCAAACTGGTGGGTAGCGTCGACGGCGGCTGGCCGAAGGCGGCGCACATCGCGGTCACGCTGAAGAAAGGCAGCGGGCTGGTTGAGCCGGTGCAAACCGCGCTGAACGGCGTGATCAAAAACGGCGACTACGACAAAGTGCTGAACCGCTGGGGGGAAGGCGTTGAGCGTATTCCTCAGTCAGAAGTGAACCCGGCTGGCCTGGGCGATTAAGGAGGCGTGATGAGCGAACGATTTCGTGATGTTTCACCGGAAGACGCCGAGCTTCAGCCCATTATCGAGGGGCTGTTCGGTGAATATGCCGCCCGCTACGGGGACTACTTCTCCAAAGACGCGGAAGTTGAGCTTACAGAGTGGTATTTAGCGCCGCAGGGGCTGTTTATTGTACTTGAGCGCGACGGGAAGATTATCGCCACCGGCGCGTACAAACCTTTCGACGAACGCACCGCGGAAATCAAACGCATCTGGACGGACAAAACCCTGCGTCAGCAGGGGCTTGCCGGGCGCGTGGTGCAGGAGCTTGAGCGCAGGGCGGTGCTGGCAGGGTACAGCCAAATATACCTGACAACCGGCTTTCGCCAGCCGGAAGCGGTACGGCTCTATCTCAGCCAGGGCTATCAGGCGCAGTTCGATCTGAACCGCGATCCGGAAGAGTACAGCCAGCCGCCGTTTGACGGTCGGCTGCGCTTCACCAAAACGCTGGTACGCGAAGCGTTCAGTAAAACCGCATGAGGAACGACGATGAGCAACGTTGAAACCATTAAGGTGGTCCCGGCGCGTTATCCGCTGCGGGCCGTCGGCGCCGCGGTGGCGCTGTTTGTCCTGGCGGTCGTGATTCAGTCCGTGGCCTTTAACCCGCGCTGGGAGTGGGCGGTGTTTGCCCGCTGGTTCTTTGACCCAGTGATCCTCGAAGGTGTCGGGCAGACCCTGCTGCTGACGCTGATCGGCACCGCGCTGAGCGTGGTGCTTGGCGGCATGCTGGCGCTGGCGAGACTCTCTTCATCCTGGCTGCTGAGCAGCCTGGCGTGGGCCTACATCTGGCTGTTCCGGTCGCTGCCGCTGATCGTGGTGCTGATCATTCTCTACAACTTTTCCTATCTCTACGACACGCTTTCGCTCGGCGTGCCGTTCACCGGCATCACCTGGGGCAGCTTTGAAACCATCAACGTGCTGGGTCAGTTTTCTACCGCCGTGGTGGGGCTCACCCTGGTGCAGAGCGCCTATACCGCCGAGATCGTTCGCGGCGGATTCCTCGGGGTCGATCACGGCCAGTATGAGGCCGCCGCCGCGCTCGGTCTGCCGGCCTGGCGACGCACGGTGCGCATCATTTTGCCTCAGGCGCTGCGCACCATTCTGCCGTCGGGGTTCAATGAAATCATCAGCCTCGCCAAGGGCACGGCGATGGTGTACGTCCTGGCGATGCCGGAGCTGTTCTATACCATCCAGATGATCTACAACCGCACGCAGGAGGTGATCCCGCTGCTGATGGTCGGTGCCGCCTGGTATCTGGCGATCACCACCGTCCTGTCCGCGATCCAGTATGGCGTCGAGCGCGCGCTTGCCCGCAGCGAACGCCGCTCTGCCGTTAACCAGAACCGTGCCGTCCGTCGCACCCGTTCTGTCACCACCACGCCAGCACAGGAACCCGTCCATGCAAGCCTCTCCTGAAGGACATATTTCGATTACCGGCGTCAGCAAGTATTTCGGTCGCCATAAGGCGCTCGACAACGTTTCGCTTGAGATCCCGCCCGGGTCCGTGACGGTGATCCTCGGGCCGTCCGGCTCCGGTAAATCGACGCTGCTGCGCACCATTAATCACCTGGAGCGCGTCGATGAAGGTTTTATTCAGATCGACGGAGACTACATTGGCTACCGTCGTCAGGGCGACAGGCTGTATGAGCTGAAGGAGAAGGAGATCCTCAAGCAGCGCGTCAACGTGGGCTACGTGTTTCAGAACTTCAATCTCTTTCCGCACCTCACGGTGCTGGAAAACCTGATTGAGGCGCCCATCGCGCATAAAAAGCTCAGCAAAAAAGAGGCGGTGGAAAGGGCGTACAGCCTGCTGGACGTGGTCGGGCTGCGGGATAAAGCCGATGCCTGGTCTCGTCATCTCTCCGGCGGGCAGCAGCAGCGTATTGCCATTGCCCGCGCGCTGGCGCTGCGTCCCCGCGTGATGCTGTTTGATGAGCCCACCTCGGCGCTGGACCCGGAGCTGGTGGGGGAAGTGTTAGACGTGATCAAAAAGCTGGCCCGGTCCGGCACCACGCTGGTGGTAGTGACCCACGAGATCGGCTTTGCCCGTGAAGTGGCGGATCAGGTGGTGTTTATGGTCGACGGAAAAATCGTCGAGCAGGGAAGCAGTGACGAGGTATTAAACCGTCCGTCACATGCGCGAACGCGCCAGTTTCTCTCCAAAGTCTTGTAAGGAGTGCCAATGAAATATGGACTTCTGGCGGGGCTGGTCTTCACGACGGCGAGCCACGCCAGCATTGATTTGAAAGCCAACGAGCAGCCGCTGCCGGTGACGGTGGATCGTCAGGCCGTGGGGAAGATCCCAGCCAATTACAAATTCGTTGAGCCGGGTACGCTGACGGTCGCCGTTTCGGCGCTGAATTCTCCGCCGCTGGCGCTGCTGGCCAGCGATAACCGCACGCGCATTGGCAGCGACCCGGATATCGCCCGCCTGCTGGCGGGCAGCCTGGGGCTAAAGCTGAAGCTGGTGCCGACGGCGTGGGAAGACTGGCCGCTCGGGATCGCCTCCGGGCGCTACGACGTGGCGCTGGTGAACATTGCGGTGACCGAACAGCGTAAAGAGAAGTTTGATTTTGCGACCTACCGCGTCGATTCGCTGGCGTTTTCGGTGAAATCCACCAGCGAGATTCAGTCAATCAAAAGCGCGGAAGATCTGGCCGGGAAAAAGGTGATCGTCGGCTCTGGTACGAATCAGGAACGCATCCTGCTGGGCTGGAACGAAGAGAACAAAAAGGCGGGAAGGGCGCCTGCGCTGCCGGTCTATCTCCACGACGATGCCTCGGGCAATCTCTATATTCAGTCCGGCAGGGCTGACGTGTTCTTCGGCCCGCAGTCGGTATCGGCCTATAAGGCTGCGCTCACGGGCAAAACCCGCGTCGTCGGTTTAGGGCCGAAAAAAGCCTATGTCGCCACCACCACCAAAAAGGGCAATGAACTGGTGTACGCGCTGCAGGCCGCGCTGGACGGCGCGATTAAGCGGGGTGATTACCAGAAGGTGCTGGCGCGCTGGGGCGAGCAGGGCGAAGCGGTGGCGCAGTCGGAGGTCAACCCGCCTGGGATAACCTACTAATGGTGCTCTACACTTAGGGTTTTCATCCCGCAGGGGGCAACATGATTAAACTCTATGGCGTACCCGGCTGGGGCTCGGCGATCGGTGAAGTGATGCTAACCCTGGCCGATATCCCTTATCAATTTATCAACGTGGACGGGTTTGACCAGCCCGGCCCGCAGCGTGAGCTGCTGCAAAAGCTTAACCCGCTGTGTCAGGTACCCACGCTGGAGCTGGAAAATGGCGCCATCATGACCGAAACGGCGGCGATCGCCCTGATGGTGCTCGACAGATGTCCCGATCTCGCTCCGCCCGTGGGGCAGGCCGAACGCCAGCAGTTTCAGCGCTTGCTGATCTGGTTTGTGGCCAACGTCTATCCCACGTTTACGTATGCGGACTATCCCGAACGCTGGGCGCCGGATGCGCCTGAACAGCTGCAGAAAAACTGCATCGAATACCGGAAGTCCCTCTATTTGTGGTTCGAAACTCAGCTCAAGGCCGCCCCGTTTGCGCTGGGTGAACGGCTGACGCTGCTGGATGTTTATATCGCGGTGGCGCGAACCTGGGGGCCACGCCATGACTGGTTTGCGGCCAATACGCCGAAACTGACGGCCATCGCAGATACCGTATGTCAGCTGCCGGAACTGCACAAGGTGTTAAAGGCCAACGGTATTATCTGATAACGTGGAGCCCTGACTCACAACTGGAAGCCTGCATATGCCACACGTAGATATCAAATGTTTTCCCCGCGATTTGAACGACGAACAAAAAACCGCACTGGCCGAGGATATTGCTGAGGTCATTATTCGCCATTTCAACAGCAAAGACAGCTCGGTGTCCGTTGCGTTGAATCAGGTGAACCAGGAGGACTGGAAAGCGCAGGTCTGGGATACCGAAATAGGACCGAAGCTGGACGAATTAATCAAAAAGCCAGGCTATTCAATGTAAGCGCAATTGCCGGGGGGAACTCTTCTCCCCGGTTTTTCCCCGCCTCATCTTCCCGCTTTTTCGCAAAAATCGATAAAAATGCGTTTTATCTTATCCGTTACACTTTACGTTTCTGGCTGACAGCCCATCAATCCTTAGGAAAGATCTCAAACAGAATCAGTTAAGGACAGACACGCTAAAGGATAATTTTCTCATGACAAAATTACCCCGTTTTTCACTCGCCTTTCTTCACCCTCGTTACTGGCTAAGCTGGGCTGGCATCGCCGCGCTGTGGCTCATCATGCTGCTCCCTTATCCGCTGCTGTTCCGAATCGGCCACAGTCTTGGACGGCTGGCGATGCGCCTGCTTCCGCGCCGCGTTGAGATTGCCCGCCGCAACCTGGAACTCTGTTTTCCGGAGATGAAAAAGGCGGAGCGAGAGTCACTGCTGCAGCGTAATTTTGAATCGGTAGGAATGGGGGTAATCGAAACCGGGATGGCATGGTTCTGGCCTGCGTGGCGGGTGAAGAAATGCTTTACCGTGACGGGTTATGAGCACATGGAAAAGGCGCGGGCAAAGGGAAATGGCGTGGTGCTCGTTGGCATGCATTTTCTCACCCTTGAGCTGGGCGCGCGGATCTTTGGCATGCTCAACCCCGGCATTGGGGTGTATCGTCCGAATAATAACGCGCTGCTGGACTGGCTTCAGACGCGCGGGCGCCTGCGCTCCAATAAAACCATGCTCGATCGTCATGATTTAAAGGGCATGATCCGCTCGCTGAAGCAGAATGAAATTTTGTGGTACGCCCCGGACCATGACTATGGCAAATCCAATAGCGTCTTTGTGCCGTTCTTTGCGGTTGCGGATGCCGCCACGACCGCGGGAAGCTATATGCTGGTCAAAAGCGCTAAGCCTGCCGTCATTCCCTTTGTGCCGCGCCGCAGGGCGGACGGTACCGGCTACGAACTGATTATTCTGGAGGATATCAGCGAGTCGCTGCAGGGGGGCGATAAAGAATCTGTTGCGACGCAGATGAACAGGGCGATTGAGCAGGCGGTACGGATGGCGCCAGAACAGTATATGTGGCTGCACCGGCGCTTCAAAACGCGTCCTGAAGGTCAGCCTGACCGGTATGCCCGCCGCAAGAGCGTGGCACCACGGGCTGATATCCTGTCCGCTGCCGATCTTTCCGACCGGTCGGGCGTCCAGCACTGAGGCAGCAATCCTGCCCTCACCGTGCAGTGAGGGCAGGATCGAGGCTTACAGCGCAGACCTGCGGTACGGCGAATAGTCCGCCTGCCACCAGGTCTTCTCGATACGCGCCATCAGCGTCTCATCATCTATCGCCGGAGCCACGCCCTGTTCAATCGCGGCCCGGGCGACGGCGACGGCAATCTGGCGTGAGACCGTTTCAATCTGATCTACCGGCGGCAGCAATCCGCCTTTTTCCGTGGTGACCAGCGGAGACTGCGCGGCCAGGCTGCGGCTTGCTGCCATCAGCATCTCTTCCGTCACCCGGCGCGCGTTGCAGGCCAGTACGCCCAGCCCCAGGCCCGGAAAAATATAGGCGTTGTTACACTGGGCGATCTCGTAGTGTTCATTCTCCCAGAATACCGGGGCGAACGGGCTGCCGGTGGCCACCAGCGCGGCACCCTGGGTCCAGGCGATAAGATCCTGCGGCTGGGCTTCCGCCCGCGAAGTCGGGTTCGAGAGCGGCATGATGATCGGGCGCGGACAGTGGCGATGCATCTCTTTGACAATCTCTTCGCTGAACAGCCCCGGCTGGCCCGAAACGCCGATCATCACCGTAGGATGCGCGTTTTTCACCACGTCCAGCAGGGAAATGTTCTTCGCGTCAACCTGCCAGCTGCAAACGGCGTCGCGCGCGGTAAGCAGGTTTTTCTGGAAATCGAGCAGGTTGGTCATGTCGTCGGTCAGTAGGCCGAAGCGATCGACCATAAAGATCCGGCTGCGCGCTTCCGGCTCGGTCAGGCCGTCATCCACCATCAGCGCCACAATTTTTTCAGCTATTCCGCATCCGGCAGAGCCGCTGCCCAGGAAGACCACGCGCTGGTCGCGAATGCGCGTGCCCGCGGCATGGGCCGCCGCCATCAGCGTACCGGCGGTCACGGCGGCCGTGCCCTGGATATCATCATTGAAGCAGCACAGCTGGTCGCGGTAGCGCTGAAGCAGCCTGGTGGCGTTTTTCTGCGCAAAGTCCTCAAATTGCAGGAGCACATTGGGCCAGCGCGCTTTAACGGTGCTGACAAACATATCCATAAACTCAGCGTACTGATCGTCGCTGATGCGCGGGTGGCGCCAGCCCATGTACATCGGGTCGTCGAGGTGTTGCTGATTATTGGTGCCGACATCCAGCATTATCGGCAGGGTAGAGGCCGGATGGATCCCGCCGCAGGCGGTATACAGCGACAGCTTGCCAATTGGGATACCCATTCCGCCGATACCCTGATCGCCAAGCCCTAAAATACGTTCCCCGTCCGTCACCACAATCACGCGAACGTCGTTGCGCGAAAAGCTTTGCAGCATCTCATCAATACGATGGCGGTTAGGCCATGAAATAAACAGGCCGCGCGCGCGTCGATAAATCGTGGAGAAATGCTCGCAGGCTTCACCGACCGTCGGGGTATAGATAATCGGTAACGTCTCTTTCAGATGCGAACGCAGGAGGTTATAAAAGAGCGTTTCATTGGTGTCCTGAATATTTCGCAGGTAAACATGACGCGAAATATCGCTTTTAAAATGACAAAATTGCACCCAGGCGCGCTCGGTTTGTTCTTCAATGGTTTCAACGTTGTGCGGCAATAACCCGTGCAGATTAAAATTGTCACGCTCTTCTTTAATGAATGCGAGTCCTTTATTTAGCAGCGGATTTTCCAGCAATACGGCCCCGTTATAGGGGGTGTACAGAACTTCTTTCCGGGACATGGTTAACTCCTGAATTTTTTATTTAAAGCAGATTAAGAGATGAAATAGATCATAATGCCTTCGGTCACGACCCCGACGGCAGTGCCAATTAATATGGAAGAGGATGCGGTATCAATATAGGTATCGCTGCGTAAGGCAAACATCCCTGCGGCAATCGCGGAAGGCGTTGCGCCAATAATGACGACCTGCTGCAGTAAGGTGTGGCTCAGGCCAAAGGCGATCCCCGCGGCGGCCATCATTGCCGGCTGAATAAGGTTTTTAATACTGATGTTGGTAAACGTCTGCACGTTCAGTTTTGGACGCTCACCGTAAAACAACAGGCCGAGGGCAAACAGGGACAGTCCGCCTGAAACCTTGCCAACCATTTCGATGGGCATGCTGAGAATGGAAGGAATTTGCACGCCTGCCAGACTGAGCAATACGCCGGAG
Source organism: Enterobacter sp. UPMP2060 (assembly GCF_053709655.1). Classification (NCBI taxonomy): domain Bacteria; kingdom Pseudomonadati; phylum Pseudomonadota; class Gammaproteobacteria; order Enterobacterales; family Enterobacteriaceae; genus Enterobacter; species Enterobacter sp. UPMP2060. The sequence goes on along the minus strand of NZ_JBSKJQ010000003.1, from coordinate 66,294 downwards.
ACCGGGATCCAGACGATAGGATTGCGCGCCGCCTTGATGAGGTTTTGCACGATCATCGCGCCCGGGTGCAGTGCCTCCAGGCCATCTTGACCGTTTTTATCACCCATACGAATCAGGACGATAGTCAGAGGGATCATGATAACGCTGGTAATAATATTGCCAATCAGCACGCCGATAAATCCTTCCGGCCCAATCAATACCGCCAGGACCGGTGCGCCAAAGTAGGCCATATCAGGAAAGGCGCAAACCAGAGACTGAATGGCGCTGGTTTTGATATCGTGGCGAAAAACGTAGCGCGAAATAAATAGCGTCAGTAAATACGATCCCATTAAACCGACAACTAAAACGGCCATAAAGGTCAGGTTCTTAATTTTATTCGGGTCGGTATGCAATGCGCCGATAAAAAGATGGAAAGGAAGGGCGAAACGAATCACCACGGTTGCCATAACGTTGGCATCTTCACGCCGGGAATATCCCAGCTTTCCACTTAGCCATCCAAGTAACATTATAAAGACGAGCGGAAACAGTGACTGTAATAGTAATGAAGGCATAGTATTTCCTGTAGGGTATTTTATGTGTTTTATTGCAGCGCTAATCTAGCGCTTAGAAAGCAGGGCAGGAGTGACAAGGGTCACACTCTCTCTGGTTTTATTAATTTCAAAAAGATTGCATTAGTTGGATAACTAATACTTTCGTCAAATATTGATAAGACGCAAGAAAGCGACAATGGGCGCCATAAATAACTTTAGTTACTTAATGCTGAATTAAGTTATTTAAAAGCAAAGAGCCGAATTGTTCACATTTCTTCCGGCAGGCCCGTGCTAATTTCATGTTGAGCCTGTTTTTAGAAAAGGCCATCTAAGTCTTTATTTATATTTAAGAACATTTATTCGTATCAGGAATAGTTTCAGTTATTCCTTTCTCTGTTTATCCGAACACAAATTCAGGTGATTATATGAAAGATAATCCTGTACCGACTTCTGAACTGTCGACCTCGCGTTTTGCCTTTGGGCTCAACAATACCGAGGTGGGCACGGTCCCGTTGATGCTGTTCGTCGGGATCGCCGCGATTGTGGCGACGTCCGCCTGGGCAGGGCTGCTGCCAAAAAATATGATTGGTGGACTCGCGGTCATCATGACCCTCGGCTTCGCGTTTGCCAAAGTAGGGCGTCAAATCCCGGTGCTGAAAGATATCGGCGGCCCGGCGATCCTGTGCCTGATGGTCCCCTCCGTGCTGGTCTATTTTGGCGTATTCGGGAAACATACCCTTGATACCGTGCATCTGCTGATGAAAGAGGCGAATCTGCTCTATTTCGTCATCGCCTGCCTGGTGGTCGGCAGTATTCTGGGGATGAACCGGGTGCTGCTGATCCAGGGGATGATGCGCATGTTTGTTCCGCTGGTGGCCGGAACATGCATGGCCGTGCTGAGCGGCCTCATTGTGGGCTCACTGTTTGGTTATACGCCTTACCACACCTTCTTCTTCATCATTGTGCCCATCATCGGCGGCGGGATTGGCGAGGGGATTTTGCCGCTGTCCCTGGCCTATTCGGCAATACTGGGGCAGACGCCGGACGTCTACGTTGCGCAGCTGGCACCCGCTGCGGTCGTCGGGAATATCTTCGCCATTATTTGTGCGGGATCGCTGGCGCGTCTCGGCGCGAAACGTCCTGCGCTTTCGGGAAATGGCATGCTTACGCGGAGTAAAGACGACGCCAGCCTGTTTGCCGGGGCGCAAAGCACGCAACAGACGGATTTTCATCTGATGGGGGGTGGATTGCTGATGGTGTGCGCGTTTTTCATCGTCGGCGGATTGTTTGAAAAACTGGTCCACATTCCCGGCCCGGTGCTGATGATCCTGATTGCCGTTCTGTGTAAATACTTCAGGGTGATCCCGGCCTCAATGGAGCAGGGCGCGCACAGCTGCTATAAATTCGTCTCGGCTGCGCTGGTCTGGCCGCTGATGATCGGCCTCGGAATGTTATACGTGCCGCTTGAGAGCGTGGTGTCGGTCTTCTCGGTGGGATACGTGGTGGTATGCGGTTCGGTCGTGATTGCGATGGCGCTGAGCGGCTACTTTATCGCGTCGCGTCTGAATATGTATCCTGTGGAAGCGGCCATTGTGACCTGCTGCCACAGCGGGCTGGGCGGAACGGGGGACGTGGCCATTTTGTCCGCGTCTAACCGGATGTCGCTGATGCCGTTCGCACAGATTGCCACCCGCATCGGCGGCGCGTCGACGGTGATTTTCGCCACGCTGCTGATGGGCTGGATAATGGCGCACTGATCCGAAACGTCAGGATGCTGAATCGCAACGACATTTTCAGGGTGCCGCTGCGGTTCAGTCCTTTATAAAACTCACCGCGCTGTATAGAATTACCGCACCCACAGCGACGGGATACCACACGATGACCGGAAGAGTTGATTATCAGATTGAAAAATATCTCCTTACCGAAGCCGCCGAGCCGGAGCGCCTGACGCGCCAGTGGGCAGAGGTGATGGAGGAGTGTCGTGAGCAACAGTCCGGTGCAGAGGAGCGGCTGCGCCTCGCGTTGCTTAATGTGGATTACGTCACCAGCTTCGAGCTGCCCTTCAGGCTGCTCCTTACCCGTGCGCCCCAGCTGATAGACGTTGTCAGAAAAGAGCTTCAGCTCAGTCAGAAAAATGTTCTGTTTAACGGCAAGCGCTTTGGCTGCGTCTATAGCCTTAAAAGAGATCTCGACGGAATACCTGACGAATTTACCTATCAGCTGAAAACGCGTATCCAGCGCAGTGACGCGACAGGATGCAATGAACTGCCTTACCGGCAAATTGCCCAGCAGGTTAAAGCCCCGAAGGAACGCCTCAGGCTGGCGCTGGAAAACGGGCTGTCGGTGACGGCACTCGACGGGCTTTTCTGGTTTGGCATTCAGCGCATCGCGGCCGATGTGCAGAGATTACGCAAAACGGGAATGAGGATCGCGACGTCCGACGCCGAGGTGTTTGATACGCTCACCAAAACAACCCGGCGGATCCCGGTCTATCGTCTGGAAGGGACTGAAATTATTTAACCTGCAGCAGTATCTCCATCAGCCCTGGAAAACGGGCGTCCAGATCGTCTCGGCGTAACGAAATCATGTTCTCCCGCCCCTGCGGGCGCTGCCAGATAACGCCGCTGTCGCGCAGTACGCGCCAGTGGTGTGTCATTGTCGATTTTACTACATCCTCCGGGCGCAGCGCGTTACAGCTGAGTTCGCTGCCATCGGCCAGCCGGCGAATGATCGCAAGCCGGAGCGGGTTGCCGAGGGCAAACAGCACATTTTCCAGCAGTATTTGTTCAGTTTCAGGGTGGTTTGGGATCATCGTTTTCCTGCGTTTGGCGTCAGATTGAGCTATATCAACAATAGGTCAACCGTTAAAAAATAGTTCGATAATACTCGTACAATAGGACTATTATAGCAAACGAACGAATGCACGACCATCCTGGTCGTCACAGACAAGTCATAGTGACTAAGGAAATATCATGCCCCGACCCATCCCTCTCGAACGTTATCGCAACATCGGTATCTCCGCGCATATCGATGCCGGTAAAACCACCACCACTGAGCGCATCCTGTTTTACACCGGGATGAGCCACAAGCTGGGTGAAGTACACGATGGCGCGGCAACCACTGACTGGATGGCGCAGGAGCAAGAGCGCGGGATCACGATTACCTCCGCGGCCGTCAGCTGCTTCTGGCCGGGTATGGACAGAGGCTATGAGCCGCACCGGATCAACATCATCGACACCCCGGGCCACGTGGATTTCACCATTGAGGTGGAACGTTCCATGCGCGTGCTCGACGGCGCTGTGATGGTGTATGACTCCGTGGGCGGCGTGCAGCCGCAGTCGGAAACCGTCTGGCGTCAGGCCAATAAATATCACGTTCCGCGACTGGCCTTCGTCAACAAAATGGACCGTCCGGGTGCCGATTTCTTCCGCGTCGTACGGATGATGCAGGAGCGCCTGAAGGCCAATCCGGTGCCGATTGTCATCCCGGTGGGTGCAGAAGATCATTTCACCGGCGTGGTGGATCTCATCAAGATGCGCACCATTCTGTGGGACGACGCGACGCAGGGCATGGTATTCACCTATGCGCCCGTGCCGGACGATTTGGTCAGTACCGCCCAGGAATGGCGGGAAAAAATGGTCTCTGCGGCGGCGGAAGCCAGCGACGAGCTGATGGACAAATACCTGGAAACCGGCGACCTGACGGAAGCGGAAATTATCAAAGGGCTGCGTATTCGCACCATCTCGGGTGAAATTCAGCCGATGCTGTGCGGCAGCGCGTTCAAAAATAAAGGCGTGCAGCGCATGCTCGATGCGGTCATTGAGCTCATGCCGTCGCCGCTGGACGTGCCTGCCATTGATGGCGTGGATGAAAAAGGGCAGCACGCGGAGCGTCATCCAAGCGATGATGAGCCGTTCTCGGCCCTGGCATTCAAGCTGATGAGCGACCCGTACGTCGGTCAACTGACCTTTATCCGCGTGTACTCTGGCGTGCTGCGCAAAGGCGACGCGGTGTACAACCCGGTGAAAGGGAAGAAAGAGCGCATCGGGCGTATCGTGCTGATGCATGCCAACGATCGCCACGAGGTGGACGAACTGCGCGCCGGAGACATTGCGGCCTGCGTTGGGCTGAAGGATGTGACTACCGGCGACACGCTCACCGATCCAAATGCCGTGATCACGCTTGAACGCATGGAGTTCCCGGACCCGGTTATCTCGCTGGCGATCGAGCCGAAAACAAAAGGCGATCAGGAGAAAATGGGGATCGCGCTGCAGCGTCTGGCGGCGGAAGATCCGTCTTTCCGCCTGCATACTGATGAAGAGTCCGGCCAGACCATTATCTCCGGGATGGGTGAGCTACACCTTGAGATCATCGTCGACCGCATGAAGCGCGAGTTTGGCGTTGAGGCGAACATTGGCCGCCCACAGGTAACCTACCGTGAAACCCTGCGTAAAACGGTGAAGGATATCGAAGGTAAATTTGTTCGTCAGTCCGGCGGTAAAGGGCAGTACGGCCATGTGGTGCTGAGCCTGGAGCCGCTGGAGCCCGGAAGTGGCTTTAAATTTGAAGATGCCACCAAGGGCGGCGTGGTGCCGCGCGAGTATATCCCGTCCGTTGAGAAAGGGCTGCGGGAAGCGATGAACAGCGGCGTGCTGGCGGGCTATCCGGTCGTTGATGTCAAAGCGACGCTGACGTTTGGCTCGTATCACGACGTCGACTCCTCGGAGATGGCGTTCCGCATGGCGGCGATCCTCGGCTTCAAAGAGGGCGCCCGCAGGGCGGATCCGGTGATTCTTGAGCCGATCATGCACGTAGAGGTGGAAACGCCGGAAGAGTACGCCGGTAACATCATGGGCGATCTCTCCTCCCGCCGCGGCATGGTGCAGGGGATGGCAGAGCAGTACGGAAGCCAGATTATTCGCGCTGACGTGCCGCTGGCAGAGATGTTTGGTTATGCCACGACATTGCGCTCGATGTCCCAGGGACGCGCGACGTATACGATGGAGTTCCATCATTTTGCGGAAGCCCCGCGGAATGTTGCGGATGAGATTATTTCACGACGTGCGAAGTAATTAATTGCACACGGTAGCCGCTGGGCTATCGTGTGCTTTTTCCTCTGCGACAGAGGGCGTTTCCTTTCATATTACGTTGTTACTTAATCAGCGTGGCCGAGCGAACTTTCCATACGCCTTTTTCCTGAACGAGACAATCTGCTACAACGTGATCTTGTTTCTTACCAAACGCGATATAGACGTTTGTGCAAACGGCATCAAAATCAGAATGTAAGACGGTTATCTGATCCCAGTCTTCATCCCAGTCCTGTGATTTGATAAACATATCCGCATCTGGCATGTCTTTTTCGTTACTGTCGCCAGAGTACATTTCTTTAATTGCTGCGATAGTCTCTGCGGCAACGTAATTATTCATAATGTCCGGATTGAGTACGGGCGGTTTGTTCTGATCTAACTGCGCGATATACCATTGATTGAATTTAAGCGCCGCCTGGCCCGGTGCATAAATGTTATCTGCGACAGCGAACGGAGACAGGGCGAAAAGTAAAAAGAAGAGTGTTTTCATTAGTCATGCCTGAACAGTTCGTAATGAGGCTGTATGTTTCGGTAGGCCGGTCCTGGATACAGAGAGCGTTGTACAAAATCGCTAATCCACTGCTGACCATCGTATATGCATACGTGCCCGCTATCGTGGCCCGCAATATTCTGGATAACGGCTACGTCACCAGCATGAGGTTGATCGTATACCAGGCGGAATCCAGCATTGACCAATGTTCGTCCCATGTCTTTTGCCAGACGCGTATTGGGGATTTTTAATCTTCCACCTGTTCTGATCGCTTCGGTGACGTAGTGAGCACAATAACCCGTACTCTTCGGTTGGGCGTGTGATTTGGCATACGAGATTGCGCCATCTTTATTCCATGTCATTGATATTTCCTTAACGCGAGAGTGCTAATGCAGCAACTCCGGAAATATCCTCCGTTTTAAAACGCAATGGCAAACATAAAATGCCATAGAAATTTACTATAATTCAGTATGATATGATTAAGTAAATCAATCCAGCGCCTTCAGCATCTTCCCGCTCGCGACAAACGTCCCGGCACCAAGATGATGCAGCGTATTCAGCTTATCCCCGTCAAACTGCCAGCGCCCGGCGATAAACGCGCGTTCATCGGCTGCCGCTGAAACCACTTCACCAAACAGGGTATCGTATTTTTCTGCCGCGGAGGTGACGGGTAATAACCGACACTCCATCCACGCCAGACATTTCTCTTCAATTACCGGCAGGCCAAGTTCAGGACCGTTCACGACCGGGATCCCGTAGCAGTTGAATTTGTCCTCATCGCGCCCGCTGACGCTACCGACCGCGTATGTCCAGTTGGCCGCCGCCACGCCTGGGATGACGATGCCAAACTTCCCGCTGCGCTCAATCAGCTCGCGCGACCATGTGCTTTTATCCACGACTATTGCGATGCGCGGCGGTTCAAACTCAACGGGCATTGACCATGCGGCGGCCATCACGTTGCGTCTGTCGAGGCTTTCATCCCGACTGGTGATAAGCACAGTTGGGCCGTGGTTCAGCAGACGGCTGGCATGATGTAATTCAACGGGGCGAAAGTGGCTCATAGGATCTCCTCATCTACACCGATGAGTATGACGAAAAAGCACGTAAATCAAAGTGGGTGCGTAAAATTAGTTTATAAACAGAACATCTCAATCAAAGGAAACTGATGTATGTCCCCATTTCTGACCGCCTATTTTGCCCGCATCGGCTGGGCGCAACCGACTCGGGTGGATATCGATACCCTGCGCGCGCTGCATTTACATCACAACTGTGCGATTCCTTTTGAGAATATTGATGTCGTTCTGCCGCGTGAAATCCAGCTTGACGATCGGTGTCTGGTCGACAAGCTGGTCACCGCACGTCGAGGGGGGTACTGCTTTGAGCAAAACGGCCTGTATGAGCGCGTCCTGCGTGAAGTCGGGTTTATGGTGCGTAGCGTGCTGGGACGCGTGGTATTAGCGAATCCGCCGCAAATGCCGCCGCGCACGCACCGCCTGCTGCTGGTTGAGCTTAACGGTGAGCGCTGGATTGCCGATGTGGGGTTTGGCGGCCAGACGCTGACGGCGCCGATTCGACTGCTCGCTAATGAAGAACAGGAGACGCCGCACGGGCTGTATCGTCTGCTGAGCGAGGGGAACGACTGGGTGCTGCAGTTCCGTCACCACGAGCACTGGCAGTCGATGTACCAGTTTGACCTGACGACGCAGTATTTCAGCGATTACGTGATGGGGAATTTCTGGTCGGCGCACTGGCCGCAGTCGCATTTCCGTCATCATCTGTTGATGTGTCGCCATCTGCCGGACGGCGGCAAGCTGACGCTAACCAACTTCAACTTTACCCACTGGCAGAACGGTCACGTAGAAGAACAGATCCATTTGCCGGATGCTGAGGCGCTTTACCAGCTGATGCAGGAACGCTTTGGGCTGGGCGTTGACGATGCAAAACACGGATTTTCACTGGCGGAGCTGACGGCGGTAATGGCGGGCTTTGATACACATCCTCAGGCCGGGAAATAATGCGCAAAGGGGTCGGCCCCTTTGCCGTACCGTAAGCCGGGCAGGGCGTAGCCGCACCCGGCAACATCACTGCTTAGACGGCGTATTAAACAACTCGAGCGTGATTAATTTATCAAGATGGTTGTTAAAGGCGGCTTCGTCCATTTCGGGCATGTTTAAGATATACATTCCGTCAAGACCGCACACCAGACCAATCAAGCGCCAGGCAATATTTTCCGCCCGATCGCCCGGATTTAATGCCCCGGCCTCCGTTCCCGCTTTGATAAGCGCCGCCGTTTCCTGGTGCCACATCTCCATGGTCATCACATAGGCACCTTTGATGTCGGCATCGCGGCTGGCCAGGATCTGCGCTTCACGCCACAGGCGAATATAGGGCTCAAACCTCCCGTCATCGCTGCCGAGCATGGCATGAAGCTGTTCCCGCCAGCCGGCCTGTTTACCCGCGACATCCGCATCCAGCAGCTCGCGAATTAGCCGTACGAAGGCCAGCGATTTTAGCTCGCCGCCGGACGTAAAATGATGATGCACCTGGCCGGTGGCGACTCCGGCTTCGGCGGCAATACGGCGTACCGTCATTGCCGCCAGTCCTTCAGCCAGCGCCACGCGCATGGCAGCCTGTAAGATGGCTTCCCGCCGTTCATCCTTGCTCAGATATCGCATGTTTACTCACTCTCAATGGGAATGAAACGAGTGTAACAAAAAGTTGGACATGCGTTCAACTTTACGTAGGATCGCATCCTGGACATGTGTCCATGTTTTAAAACAAAAGGAAATTTATGTTTCGTCAGTGGTTAGCGTTAGTGATTATCGTGCTGGTGTATATCCCGGTGGCGATCGACGCGACGGTGCTGCACGTGGCGGCGCCGACATTGAGCATGACGCTGGGCGCCAGCGGCAATGAATTGCTGTGGATCATCGATATTTACTCGCTGGTGATGGCGGGAATGGTGCTGCCGATGGGCGCCCTGGGTGACCGCATTGGTTTTAAACGACTGCTCATGATTGGCAGCACGCTGTTTGGCCTGTCGTCGCTGGCGGCAGCGTTTGCCCCGTCAGCAGGGTGGCTGATTGCGGCGCGCGCCTCGCTGGCAATCGGCGCGGCGATGATTATTCCGGCCACGCTGGCTGGGATTCGTACGCTGTTTACCAACGCGCGGGATCGTAATATTGCGCTCGGCGTCTGGGCCGCGGTGGGGTCCGGTGGCGCGGCGTTTGGCCCGCTGATTGGCGGTATGCTGCTCGAGCATTTCTACTGGGGCTCGGTGTTTTTAATCAACGTACCGATCGTGCTGGTGGTGGTTTCGCTGGCGGCGCGTTTTGTGCCTCCTCAGCAGGGACGCCCGGAGCAGCCGCTGAATATCAGCCATGCCATTATGCTGATAGTGGCGATTTTGCTGCTGGTCTACAGCGCAAAAACAGCCCTCAAAGGCGCACTGTCGCCGTGGGTGGTCGCGTCCGCGCTGGTTACCGGCTCGGTGCTGCTGTTTATCTTCGTGCGTATTCAGCTCCGCGCCCGCGTGCCGATGATCGACATGCGTCTGTTCTGCCATCGCATCATTTTGAGCGGCGTGGTGATGGCGATGACCGCCATGATTGCCCTGGTCGGGTTTGAGCTGCTGATGGCCCAGGAGCTGCAGTTTGTTCACGGCTTTACGCCGTTTGAAGCGGGAATGTTCATGCTGCCGCTGATGGTGGCGAGCGGGTTTAGCGGTCCGATCGCGGGTGTGCTGGTCGGGCGATTAGGGCTACGCATCGTCGCGGCTGGCGGAATGGGGCTCAGCGCCGTTAGCTTTATCGGCCTGTCGATGCTTGATTTCAGCACGCAGCAGCTGCTGGCTTCTGCCCTGATGGTTCTGCTCGGCTTTAGCGCCGCCAGCGCGCTGCTGGCCTCGACCTCGGCGATTATGGCCGCTGCGCCGAAAGAGAAAGCCGCCGCGGCAGGGGCGATTGAAACCATGTCCTATGAACTGGGCGCAGGGCTGGGGATCGCCATCTTTGGTCTGCTGTTGACCCGCAGCTTCTCGGCGTCGATTGACCTGCCGCAGGGGCTGAACGCCTCGCTCGCAGATAAAGCCTCGTCATCCATTGGCGAGGCGATGAAGGTGGCGCAGGATCTGACCCCGACGCTGGCGGAATCGGTGATTGAGGCGGCGAAAAGCGCGTTTATCACCTCGCACAGCGTGGCGCTGGGCAGCGCGGGCGGAATGCTGCTGTTGCTGGCAGTGGGGATCTGGTTCAGCCTGGCGAAGGCCAGGCCGCAGTAATACAGGGCGCGCGGTTGGCGCGGGTGGGGCAGATGGGCTATGTTTTTTAAAGGATTATCTGACTCTTGCTGGAAAATATGCGCCCTCGCCACAGCAGTGAACCGTCCCAACCGCTCTCCCGGTTAACCCTGCTTGCAGGGGGCGCGCTGGGCGTCGTTTTTGGTGATATCGGCACCAGCCCGCTCTATACCTTCCGCACGGTGCTTTCGCTCTCTGAGCATGACCCGACGCCCGGCGTCATACTGGGCCTGCTCTCCCTGATTACCTGGACACTCATCCTGGTAACGTCCATAAAATATGCCGCCTTTGCCATGCGAATTGATAATCATGGCGAGGGAGGCATCATGGCCTTAATGTCGCTTCTGGTGGAGAAAGGCAAAGGCGGGCGCTGGGTTATTTTTTCCGCCCTGATCGGTGCCGCTTTAATTTACGGTGACGGCGCGATAACCCCGGCTATCTCCGTGCTTTCTGCCCTTGAAGGGCTGGAGATGGTCATTCCTGAATCTCAGCCGTACATATTACCCCTGACGGTGGCGGTTCTGCTGGGGCTGTTTCTTCTTCAGCCTTTTGGCACTGCGCGAATAGGGAAAATATTTGGCCCGGTCATGGCGGTTTGGTTTTTGGCGATTGCTGCCCTGGGCGTGCGGGGGATCGTTCAACACCCCTCGGTATTGCTGGCCCTCAACCCTGCGTACGGCATCGCGTTTTTGTTTTCGAACGGGTACACCAGTTTCCTGGTCCTGGGCGGCGTTTTTCTCTGCGTGACGGGTGCCGAGGCCCTGTATGCAGACATGGGGCATTTTGGCAAAAAGCCCATCTGGCTTGCCTGGTACGGCATAGTCTTTCCTTCGCTGCTGCTCAACTATGCCGGCCAGTCAGCGCTGATTCTGGCCGGTGCCGACAGCAAACAAAACCTTTTCTATACGCTCTGTCCGCCGGTGCTGCAGGTTCCGCTCATCATTCTTGCCGCGCTGGCGACGATCATCGCCAGTCAGGCGATTATTACCGGCGCTTTTTCCATGACGCGCCAGGCCATACAGCTTGGCTGGTTACCCCGATTACGCATCAAGCAGACGGCGGCGGAAAGCTACGGCCAGATTTATATCGGGATAATCAACTGGCTGCTGATGGGGGTGACCATCGGGCTGGTGGTGTTCTTTAAATCCTCCGATAAGCTCGCCGCCGCGTACGGCATTGCCGTGTCGTTAACCATGCTGATGACCACGGGGCTGCTGTTTGTGGCGATGCGCGAAGTGTGGCGCTGGAGCCTCGCCAGCAGCGCGGTGATTGCCCTCTGTTTCCTGGTGATTGATGCCACCTTCTTGTTTGCCAATCTGATTAAGGTCCTGGAGGGCGGCTATATTCCGCTGCTGATGGCCGCCGCTATTTGTACGGTGATGCTGATCTGGCACCGCGGCGTTAAGGCGGTATCCGCATCGGTGGGCGAGAAGGGCGTCAGCGTGGATGCGTTCTTTGCCCAGCTTCAGCAAAAGACGGTGCCCAGAGTGGCGGGCTCCGCCGTCTTTTTGACCCGGACACAAAACAATATCCCGCCGGTCATGCGCTGGCACGTCGCGCGAAACCGGGCGCTACAGCAGGATGTGTTGTCGCTTACCATTGATATTCTGAATGTGCCCTACGTGGGGGAAGAACAACGCATCAGGGTAGAGCAGCGCGCGCCGGGCTACTGGCACGGCGTGGCGCAGTATGGCTTTATGGAACATCCGGACATCCCGCGTTTGCTGCAGGGTGTCAGCGAGATTAACGCGCTTTTCGCCACGGATGACGCCACCTGGTATGTCGGGCATGAAACCATTGTGGCAGGCGAGGGTGAGGCAGGGATGGCGGCCTGGCAACGGCACATCTTTGCGTTCATGAAGCGCAACTGCACGCACGTCATCAACCACTATCACCTTCCCAGCGATCGGGTTGTCGAAATCAGCCGACGCGTTGCCGTGTAGATTCTGGCGAAAGCAGAGCCCCTCTGCTTTCGCACCGTTCTATCTCTCAAGGGCCGCAGACAGGACGCTATGCAATAACACGTTCGCCCCTTTCTCCGCCCATTCTGGCAGGATCCTTTCCGCTTCGTTATGGCTGATGCCTTTCACGCAGGGGATAAAGATCATGCTGGCGGGCGCCATTTTGCTGACATAGCAGGCGTCGTGTCCCGCCCCGGAGACCATCGGTTTCGACGAATAGCCCAGTTCCGCCACGGCCTTCTCCGAACGCGCCAGGCATTCGGCGTCAAACGCGATGGGCGCGTAGTCGAAAATACGCTCAACGGCAGCCGCGACGCCGCGCAGGCTGAGGCTTTCAGCCACCTTATGCAGCGCAGCTTCCATGGCTTCCAGCGCCTGCTGCATAGGATGGCGAAACTCAACGCTGCATTCCACGCGAGACGGCACGACGTTGCGCGAGTTTGGCGTAACCTTCGCCCTACCGATCGTCGCGCGTCCGTCCGGCGCATGCCGGTAGCCAATCTCTTCCACCTTCAGCGCCAGCTCTGCGAAGGCGGTCAGCGCGTCGCGGCGGCTGTGCATCGGCGTCGTGCCCGCGTGGGCGGCGAATCCGTCCAGCGTCAGGGTAAACCAGCGCTGGCCCATTGCCGCGCGGACTAACCCGATATCAATGGCTTCATCTTCCAGGATCGGGCCCTGTTCGATGTGCAGTTCGTAGCAGGCGTGAACCGGAAACGCGCGGGCAGGGGTTTCACCCCGGTAGCCAATGCTATCCAGCGCTTCGCCCACGGTGATGCCATCGTTATCCGCGCGGGCATGGGCGTACGCTTCGCTAAACTGTCCCGTCCAGACCCCTGAAGAGAGCATAGCTGGCGCAAAGCGCGCGCCTTCTTCGTTAGTCCAGTTCACCAGCACAACGTCACGCTCGGTCTCAACGTTATGATCGTTAAGGGTGCGCAGTAGCTCCAGCCCGGCCAGCACGCCGTAAACACCGTCGTAGTTACCGCCCAGCGGCTGGGTATCCAAATGTGAACCCGTCATGACCGGGGCAAGCTGCGGGTTTTTCCCCGCGCGACGGATAAACATATTGCCCATGCTGTCGACCTCGCAGGTGAAACCCGCGTCCAGCGCCCAGTCGCGCAGCAGGTTACGGGCAATCCGGTCTTCCTCGCTCAGCGCCAGGCGGGTCACGCCGCCGGCGGGCGTGCCGCCGATCTGCGCCATCATCTCTAGCGTTGACCACAGCCGTGCGGCGTTAACGCGGATCATGTTTTGTCCTTACTGCTGCGGTAGCGGAAATCACAGCACGAACCGCCCTGCATGATGGTGGTCGTGCGGGTCAGCTTCACGTCAGGCGCATAGCCAACGATGAATTTTTCATCGCGCGCGCAGGAGAGCAGATGACCAATCTCGCCCAGCCCCATTTCGTGATACATCTCCGCGTAACGACAGCGGGTCACGTTGTAGTTGTACTGCTGGTCGTCGGCGTCGATCACCTTCACGTCCAGGGCGTTATCTTTCTCCCACAGATACTGCAGGGCGATGAAGCTCTTTACGTCCGCGCCGTTGGGTTCTTTGCTGGCAAACGCTTTGCCAGCGTCAATCGCGGCCTGCTCAATGGCCTCGCCAATGACCGCCTGGGCGCGGGTTTTCCCTATCTCGCGCACCAGGATTTCATAAATTGGCTTTATAATTTCTGCTTCAATTTTGCGGCGGGCGAGAATGCCCAGCTCGTTATTATCACTCATCACATTGCCCTCGCTGCGTTACTTCGCTTTTGCGCCACCCAGCACGGTCTGCGGCTGCCATTTGCCGTCGACAACTTTGTAAACGGTGAAGGACGGCGATTTCAGGTTACCTTCTTTATCAAACGCGATCTGGCCGGTGACGCCGGAGTAGCTGATGGCGCGCAGGGCGGGCAGATAGTCGGACGGCTCAACGGAGTTTGCTTTTTCCATCGCCGCAACCAGCACGCGGGTGGCGTCATAGGCGAACGGGGCGTGCAGTTCGATATGGGTGTGGTAGCGGGACTGATAGGCCTGTTCGAATGCCTTTCCACCCGGCATCTGGTCAACGGGCAGACCCGGCTCCAGCGCCACCACGCCTTCGCCTTCTTTCTGCGCCAGCTGCAGGAACGTCTGGCTGACAAATCCGCCTGCGCCCATCAGGGTGGCGTTCATGCCCAGCTGTTTGATACGACGCGCCAGCGGTGCGGCCTGGCTGTCGACGCCGCCGAAGAAGATCAGATCGGCGTTTTTACTCCGGATGGCGGTCAGCACGGCGCTGAAGTCCACCGTTTTGTCATCAACGTACTGACGATCGACAACCTTCACGCCCTGCGCTTCAAGGGATTTAATGAACTGGTCCGCCAGTCCCTGACCAAAGGCGGTACGGTCGTCGATCACCGCAATACGTTTGGCTTTGAGGGTATTGACCGCGTACTGACCGGCAAACTGACCGCCGTCGTCGTCGTGGCCCATCACGCGGAAGCTGGTATCAAAACCCTGTTTGGTATAGGCGTGACCGGTCGCGACCGGTGCCACCTGTGCGATGCCCGCATCGTGATAGACGCGTGCGGCAGGAATGCTGGTACCGGTGTTCCAGTGACCGACAACGCCCGCCACGCCGCTATCCACCAGACGCTGCGCCACGGCCACGGCGGTGCGCGGGTCGGACTGATCGTCTTCGGACTGCAGTTTGAAGGTCACCGCTTTGCCGCCGATGGTCGGGTGCTGCTTGTTAATGTCGTCAATGGCCAGCTGCGCGCCGTTCTCCAGGTCCTTACCGATACGGGCAGACGGGCCGGTGAGCGGGCCTGCCAGACCGATAACCACGGTTTCGCCGTCGGCGGCCCAGGCTCCGGTAGAGGCAAAGCTGCCGAGGAGGATAGCGGCGCTAAGCGCACTGATTTTTACTGTTTTCATTGTGTTTCCCTGATGTTGGCTGGTGTTGTTAAACGGGCATTTCGCCCAAATAAATCTGTGCAATCTGGTCGTCATTGAGCAGCGCTTTCGATTCGCCATGATGAACAATGCTGCCGCTGTCCATCACCCACGCGCTGTCGGTGACTTCCAGCGCGAGACGGGCGTTTTGTTCGATGAGCAGCAGGGCAACGCCGCGCTCGCGCAGGCCGGCAATGACGGCAAAAATGTTCTCGACCATCTTCGGGGCAAGGCCCATCGAGGGTTCGTCGAGGATCAGCAGGCGCGGGCGGCTGAGCAGGGCGCGGTTAAGGGCCAGCAGCTGTTGCTCACCGCCGGAAAGCAGGCCGGCGAGCTGATGCTGGCGTTCGCCCAGGCGCGGGAAGCGCTCGAAGATCTCGTTCATCTCGCGCTTAACGGTGACAGTGTCACGCCTGAGCCAGGCGCCCATCTGCAGGTTTTCCACCACCGTCATTCGGGAGAAGATCCCCCGGCCTTCCGGGACCATCACCAGACCGTCACGGAGCAGGGTTTCGGGCCTGTGCTTACGCACCGCTTTACCGTTGAATTCAATACGGCCGCTAAAGCTTTCCAGCCCGGTAATAGCGCGCACCGTGGAGCTTTTCCCCGCGCCGTTAGCGCCGATCAGCGTAGCCTGTTCGCCCTCGCGCAGGGTAAAAGAGACATCGCGTACGGCCTGAATGCCGCCGTAATGCACGTCCAGACGTTCCACCTTCAGTAATTCAGACATGGGCGTTGCCTCCAAGCCAGGCGGCGATCACCGCCGGGTCGCGACGCACGCTCTCCGGCGTGCCGCTGGCGAGCGTTTTGCCGTAATCAAGCACCGTCAGGCGATCGCAGATGCCCATCACCAGCTTGACGTCATGTTCGATCATCAGCAGGGTTTTGCCGTCATCGCGAAGGCGGATAAGCAGCTCGCCGAGCGCCACTTTTTCAGCAGCGTTCATCCCGGCGGCGGGTTCGTCCAGCGCCAGCAGCAGCGGATCCGTTGCCAGCGCGCGGGCAATCTCCAGACGTCGCTGATGGCCATACGCCAGATCGCAGGCGCGGTAGTGGGCGAACTTCGCAATGCCGGTGTACTCCAGCCAGTGCCAGGCCAGCTCCCGGGTCTGTTTCTCTTCTTCGCGAGCGCGTTTGTGACGGCTCAGCGCGGCCCACAGGCCGTTACGGGTGCGCACGTGGCGGCCCACCATCACGTTTTCCAGCACCGACATGTCGTTAAAGAGGCGCACGTTCTGGAAGGTACGCGCGATCCCGGCGGCGGTGACTTTCTCAATGTGCTTTGGGAAATAGGGCTTATCTGCAATGGAAAATTCACCGCTGTCCGCCGGATAAAGCCCGGTGATCAGGTTAAAACAGGTGGTTTTTCCCGCCCCGTTAGGACCAATCAGGCCGTAGATCTCGCCCTTGTTCACGGCGATCGAAACGTCATCCACGGCGGTAAGCCCGCCGAAGCGTTTGGACATGTTGCGTACGGTTAACAGACTCATGTATTCACCTCCTTGTGGCGTACCGGCCAGATCCCGGCAGGACGCACCAGCATGACCAGCACCAGCGCCAGGCCGTAGAACAGCTGACGCAGCACTTCCGGGTCAATCAGTACCGTACCGAACAGCGCCTGCTGAACCGGGGCTGCCTGACTGCGCAACAGTTCCGGCAGGGCGGTAAGCAGTATCGCGCCGAGGATCACGCCCGGAATGTGTCCCATCCCGCCCAGCACCACCATCGCCAGTACGGCAATGGATTCCTGTAACGTGAAGGATTCCGGGGAGACAAAGCCCTGGAACGCGCCGAACAGGGCACCCGCCACGCCGCCAAAAGAGGCACCCATCGCAAAGGCCAGCAGCTTATAGTTACGCACGTTGATGCCCATCGCGCGGGCCACATCCTCATCTTCACGGATGGCGTGCCAGGCGCGGCCAATACGGGAATGCTGCAGGCGCAGGCAGACAAAAATAATCGCCACAATCACCAGCATCAGCAGGTAGTACCACAGCCATAGCGCGGGCACTTTGAAACCAAACCAGTGGTATACGCCGCTGAACTTCAGGCCGAACAGATTCAGCGTATCCACCCCGGTAATGCCCTTCGCACCGTTGGTGATGTTCACCGGACGGTCGAGGTTGCGCATCAGGATGCGGATGATTTCGCCAAAGCCGAGGGTCACTATCGCCAGGTAGTCCCCGCGCAGCTTCAGCGTGGGAGCACCCAGTAAAATGCCGCAGACCGCAGCGACGAGCGCCGCCAGCGGAATAATCAGCAGATATGAGGTGTGCAGCCCGTCCGGGAACCAGACGCCGAGGAGAGGAAACACCTCCAGCAGGTGTGGCGAGGCCATCAGCGCGGCGAGATAGGCGCCGACCGCGTAAAAGGCGATAAACCCCATATCCAGCAGGCCGGTATAGCCCACCACAATATTTAGCCCCAGCGCCAGCATGATGTAGAGCAGGGCGAAGTCGATAACGCGCACCCAGTAGTTGCCGCCAAGCTGCGTGGCCACCACGGGCGCAACCAGCAGCGCGAGGCAGAACAGGACCATGCCTGACCAGAATTTGCGCGTCGCCGCCGGGGTTTGTAGTTGAAGCGTTGTCATTGTATCCCTCACGCCCTGTGCGCTACGCGCTCGCCCAGCAGGCCTGCCGGACGGAAGACCAGCACCAGGATCAGGACCATGAAGGCAAAAACGTCCTGATAGTTACTGCCGAAGACGCCGTGGGTCAGTTCACCCAGGTAACCTGCGCCCAGCGCTTCGATAATGCCGAGCAGGATCCCGCCAATCATGGCGCCACGAATGTTGCCAATGCCTCCCAGCACGGCGGCGGTAAAGGCTTTGATCCCGGGCAAAAAGCCCATCGAGAAGCTGGCGTTGCCGTAGTTGCTGGCCATCATGACGCCTGCCAGCGCGGCGAACACGCCGCCAATGGCGAACGTCAGGGTAATAATGGCATTGGGGTTAACCCCCATCAGCGTGGCAACGCGCGGGTTTTCCGCCACGGCGCGCATGCCGCGCCCCAGGCGGGTGTATTCCACCAGCAGCCATAGCCCCGTCATCACCGCAAGCGCCAGCGCCACGGTAACAATGCCGGTGACGGTCACAATCGCAGGGGGATGCATTTCACTTCCCGACGTCACGGCGATCGGTTCCATGGGCAGGATCTGTGGGAACATCAGCGGATTGCGCGTCCAGATAATCATCGCCACGGTTTGCAGCAGGACCGAGACGCCGATACCCGAAATAAGCGGTGCCAGGCGCGGGGCGTTGCGCAGTCGACGGTAGGCAAAGCGCTCCACGGCCATTGCCAGCAGGGCGCAAACGGCCATGGCAATCGCCAGGGCAACGCCAAGCTGCAACAGCAGCGGCATGTGAGGAAAGGTGGCGTTCAGGGCGTTAATGGCGGAAAGGGTGGTGAGCGCACCGACCATCAGAATATCGCCGTGAGCAAAGTTAATAATGCGCAAGATGCCATACACCATGGTATAGCCCAGCGCGATCAGCGCGTAAATGCTGCCCAGCATCACACCGTTGATCAGTTGTTGTATGAGTGTATCCAACGTCTGTTCCCGCAAAGTCTTCTTTCTGCGGCTACCATCCGATAAATGAATTTAATTGTAAAATACACATATATTATTTCTTATGATAAACCGCTATTGTTTTATCTTAATGATTTATATAAAGATAATGTAATCGCGTTCTCTGGTGAAAAGCCTAAAGAAATCAACATATGAATAAAACAGAACAATCGGCGGGTTTGCCTGCGTATGCAGACAGCCGTCTGGCAAACGATCCGCCGCTTCGGGCCGTCCGTGCCTTTGAGGCCATCGCCCGGCTGGGCAGCGTCACGCTTGCCGCGCAGGAGCTGGATATCTCACCGTCGGCGGTCAGCCATCAGCTCAAGGTGCTCGAAGGGTATCTGCAAATGCCGCTGACGGAACGTCAGGGGCGCAGGCTGGTGCTGAGCCAGCATGGACGTGAATATTACCGTTCGATCCGTGCGGCATTTAACGTGCTGCGCCAGGCAACGGAACATCTGGCCGGGCAGGCGCAAACGCGTCAGGTCACCATCAGCCTGATCCCGCTTTTTGGCATGGGGTGGTTTATCCCGCGTCTGCCTGATTTTATGCGTGCCAATCCGCAGACCGAGATCAACGTAGTGTATGCCAACCATCGTAACTATCTGAGCGATGCGTCGGATATGTCGATTCGTTTTGGTAACGGCCAGTGGGCGGGCTATCAGAGCGAAAAGCTGATTTCCGGACAGATGGTGCCGGTGTGCAGCCGCGCGTTTTTGCGCATTCATGGCCATATCGACACGCCTGAGCAACTGCTGCAAATGCCGCTGCTGCATGATGAAGAGCGCACCACGTGGCCGCAGTGGTTTCTGCTGCAGGGGGTAAAACGAGCTCTGCGGCGCAGCGGCCCCCTGTTTGAAGACGGGCTGTTAACGCTGGCGGGCGTGCAGGCCGGGCTGGGCTGTGCGCTGATGCGCGAGCCGCTGATCGCGCCTTATCTTGAGAGCGGCGAGCTGGTGAAGATATTTGACTTACCCATTGATGACGGGCGCGACTATCACCTCTGCGTGCGTTCGGATTCGGAGATGACCGAGGA
This sequence comes from Enterobacter sp. UPMP2060, assembly GCF_053709655.1. Classification (NCBI taxonomy): domain Bacteria; kingdom Pseudomonadati; phylum Pseudomonadota; class Gammaproteobacteria; order Enterobacterales; family Enterobacteriaceae; genus Enterobacter; species Enterobacter sp. UPMP2060. The sequence continues at coordinate 46,402 of NZ_JBSKJQ010000003.1, read as the reverse complement.
CGGTAAGTTGCTGCAAAACTGGCTGCGTCGGGCGGCGAGCGGGGAGCCGTCAGCCGGGTAAAAGTGACGGATAAAAAAAAGCCAGCTTATTCAGCTGGCTTTTGTACAGACAAGATTTAGAACTGGTAGGTCAGACCCAGCGCAACGATGTTGTCGGTACCGATGCCTGCCTGGCGAGTGAACTGGTTGTCGTCGAGCAGGTTGATTTTGTAATCCACGTAGGTGGACATGTTTTTGTTAAAATAGTAGGTTGTGCCAACATCGATGTATTTAACCAGATCCTGGTCGCCGAAGTTCTCGATGTCTTTACCTTTAGACTGCAGGTAAGCAATGGATGGGCGCAGGCCAAAGTCGAACTGATACTGAGCCACAACTTCGAAGTTTTGCGCCTTGTTTGCAAAACCGTAGATGTCGCTGCGATTACCGTTAGAGGTACCGAAGCGGGTTGCGTTATAGGTCTGAGAGTACTGTGCAGCAAGGTAAATGTTGTTTGCGTCGTATTTCACACCACCGCTGTACACTTCAGCGCGGTCGCCTTCACCGTATACGCCAGCCGCATTCTGGTCAGCGGTACGACGTGAAGAGGACATTGCGCCACCCACGCTGAAACCTTCACCCAGATCGTAAGTCAGGGACGCGCCGTAACCGTCGCCGTTCTGGTTCAGCAGGCTGCGACCGCTGGTGTTTTCACCGCTTACGCTGCCGTTTTTGCCCTGATACTGCAGAGCAAAGTTCAGGCCGTCAACCAGACCAAAGAAGTCCTGGTTACGGTAGGTCGCAACGCCGTTTGCACGAGACTGCAGGAAGTTGTCGGCACCGTAGGTGTCGCCGCCGAATTCTGGCAGGACGTCGGTCCAGGAGGTCACGTCGTAAATTACGCCGTAGTTACGACCGTAATCAAAGGAGCCTGCTTCAGCAAACTTCAGACCTGCAAACGCCACACGGGTCCAGGACTGGTTGTCGCCTTCGTCTTTGTTACCCTGAATCTGATATTCCCACTGGCCGTAGCCGGACAGCTGGTCGTTAACCTGGGTTTCGCCCTTGAAGCCGATACGCATGTAGGTTTTATCGCCATCTGCGCCAGCGTCATCAGAGAAATAGTGCAGACCTGTTACTTTACCGTACAGATCCAGATTGTTACCGTCTTTGTTGTAAATTTCGGCAGCGTTAACAACGCCTGCTGCCAGCATGGAAGTGACTGCCACTGCAACTAATTTAAGTTTCATCTTAAATGTTCCTTATAATTTTTTTGAGTATTTCCTGAACCACTGTGAACGATTTCTAAACGAGGCTGCTCGTCAATGGCATGCTATTTTTAAAAATCTCGTAGTCTTATTTCAATAATAAGTTTCAAAATATTAGAGATAATTTCAATTAGTGTGATCTCGATCGTGCAAAAAGGCGATTATTCAAACAATGCGATCGAGTTTCATACGATTAATAATTATGTGTTCTGCGGGGCTATTGCTATCGCTATAATTTCTGCGTGTTTTAGTCTATTGCGTTAGATTTCGGTATTATCGATGCTTTGAGGGGGTTGTTATTACTGTTTTGACTTAATAACAGTAGGTTAGGGGTAGATCGCGACGTATATTGCGAATATTGCCATGAACACGTCAGAAATGAATTACTGCACTTAATGCTATCCATGACGTTAATATTCGCAGTTAATTAATTCCATAGTGTTGTCAGTTTGTGTCAATTATCTTTTCTGCCGTTTACAGAAGGCGGCAAATATAAACCGAATTTAAACGGAAATGCGATAATTATGATAAATATTCTGAGGAGCGATCACACTTTAAATTTATGTTAATTATGTTGCCGGACTGAAATTCGCCCGGCCGTTAGAGAAGCATTATTTTCTTGTTGCGTACCAGCAGAGCAACGACCCGGCGCAGACCATTAGCGCGCCTTGCCAGAACGAGAATGAGAGAGGCGAACTCAGCACTGCGGCGGCAAGCGCGGCGGAGAGGACAGGGGTAAAATAGGATACGGCAGCCAGTACCGTGACGTTACCGTGAAGGATGCCAATATTCCATGCGGCGTAACCAAACCCAAGCGCGATACCGCACATGACGAGTTTCACGACCACCGGAAGCGTGAACACCATCTCGGGCTGATCGCTCAGGAAATATTTCACCCACAGGCTCAGCGCGGTCAGCAAAACAAACAGGGTAATGCCGTTTTGTCCTTTCGCAAATTTGCTGGTGACCGTGCAGTAGGCGGCCCAGATAAATGCCCCGGCAAACGCCAGCGCGTAGCTCAGCGGGCTGAAAACGATATTGCGGGTTATTTCATCGAGATGTAAACCCTGTTCACCGCCCAATACCCAGCATACGCCCAGCAATGAGATGGCTAAGCCGGGGATCACCCACAGGGTCGATTTCTGCCCGTTGAACAAGATGGCAAACACAATGGTCAGGCTCGGCCAAAGGTAATTGACCATGCCCACTTCAATCGCCTGCGATCGCGTTGCGGCATAGCCCAGCGACAGCGCCAGGCATATTTCGTAGCTGACAAATAAAACGCTGCCGGCAATAAGATAGCGGGGCGAAAACCGCCTGATATCAGGAAATCCTACCGTCACCAGACACAGTAATCCGCTCAGCGTGTAGATCATTGCCGCACCGCCTACCGGGCCCAGTCCCTCACTCACGCTGCGAATAAGGCCGACCATGGTGCTCCATAACAGTATTGCCGCCAGCCCAATAAGCGTTGCTCTCTTTCTGTCCATTACTCCGCCATTGCAATAAAAATCAGAGGAAAAATGTATCGCATTCATCCTGACGCTGTCGCCAATTATTCTCTTAAACCGTTAATCAAAAAGGAGTATTTAAAGGTTCCGGGGGTGACTATTAAGGGGGTGAAGGCAGATGACCTTGATTTGACGCAAAAAAATCAGGGGCTTTGCTGTTAGTTTGCGGCGCGAAGTCTTATATGAAAACGAGGACAACAATGGACGTCAGCCGCAGACAATTTTTTAAAATCTGCGCGGGCGGTATGGCCGGAACAACGGCAGCCATGCTGGGATTTGCTCCCAAAATGGCGCTGGCTCAGGCACGCAACTATAAGCTGCTGCGCGCAAAAGAGATCCGTAACACCTGCACATACTGCTCCGTAGGTTGTGGGCTTTTGATGTATAGCCTGGGCGATGGCGCGAAGAACGCCAGAGAAGCGATTTACCATATTGAAGGGGACCCGGATCATCCGGTGAGCCGCGGGGCGCTTTGCCCGAAAGGGGCGGGGCTGCTGGACTACGTTCACAGCGAAAACCGCCTGCGCTACCCGGAATACCGCGCGCCGGGTTCCGACAAGTGGCAGCGTATCTCCTGGGATGAGGCCTTCTCCCGTATTGCCAAATTAATGAAAGCCGACCGCGACGCCAACTTTATTGAAAAGAACGCCCAGGGCGTAACGGTTAACCGCTGGCTTTCCACCGGGATGCTGTGCGCCTCTGCGGCGAGTAATGAAACCGGCATGCTGACGCAAAAATTTGTGCGCTCTCTCGGCATGCTGGCGGTAGACAACCAGGCGCGCGTCTGACACGGACCAACGGTAGCAAGTCTTGCTCCAACATTTGGTCGCGGTGCGATGACCAACCACTGGGTTGATATCAAAAACGCTAACGTCGTGGTGGTGATGGGCGGTAACGCCGCGGAAGCCCATCCGGTGGGGTTCCGCTGGGCGATGGAAGCGAAAAACAACAACGATGCGACGCTTATCGTCGTCGATCCGCGCTTTACGCGTACGGCATCGGTGGCCGATATCTATGCGCCGATCCGCTCCGGTACGGACATTACGTTCCTGTCCGGCGTGCTGCTGTACCTGATCGAAAACAACAAAATTAACGCGGAATACGTTAAGCACTACACCAACGCGAACCTGCTGGTGCGGGATGATTTTGCCTTCGATGACGGGTTGTTTAGCGGCTATGACGCCGAAAAACGCCAGTACGATAAAACGTCCTGGAACTATCAGTTCGATGAAAACGGCTACGCGCTGCGTGATGAAACCCTGACGCACCCGCGCTGCGTGTGGAACCTGCTAAAACAGCACGTTTCCCGCTATACGCCGGAGGTGGTGGAAAACATCTGCGGCACGCCGAAAGCGGACTTCCTGAAGGTGTGTGAAGTGCTGGCCTCCACCAGTGCCGCAGACAGAACCACCACGTTCCTCTACGCGCTGGGCTGGACGCAGCATACCGTCGGCGCGCAGAACATCCGCACCATGGCGATGATCCAGCTGCTGCTCGGCAACATGGGGATGGCGGGGGGCGGCGTAAACGCGCTGCGCGGGCACTCCAACATTCAGGGGCTTACCGACCTCGGTCTGCTCTCCACCAGCCTGCCGGGCTACCTGACGCTGCCGTCGGAAAAGCAGGCGGATCTGCAAACGTATCTTGAGGCCAATACGCCGAAAGCAACGCTGCCGGATCAGGTGAACTACTGGAGCAACTATCCGAAGTTCTACGTCAGCCTGATGAAATCCTTCTACGGCGACGCGGCGCAGAAGGAGAACGACTGGGGCTTTGAGTGGCTGCCGAAGTGGGACCAGGCTTACGACGTCATCAAGTATTTCAACATGATGGATAAGGGCAACGTCACGGGGTATATCTGCCAGGGCTTTAACCCGGTGGCCTCCTTCCCGGACAAGAACAAAGTCGTTCGCAGCCTGAGCAAGCTGAAGTACATGGTGGTTATCGATCCGCTGGTGACCGAAACGTCAACCTTCTGGCAGAACCACGGGGAATCGAACGATGTCGATCCGGCGTCGATTCAGACCGAAGTGTTCCGCCTGCCGTCCACCTGCTTTGCGGAAGAGGACGGTTCAATCGCTAACTCTGGCCGCTGGCTGCAGTGGCACTGGAAAGGCCAGGACGCTCCGGGCGAAGCGCGTAACGACGGCGAAATCCTGGCCGGGATTTACCATCGCCTGCGCGAAATGTACCGCACCGAAGGCGGCAAGGGCGCTGAGCCGCTGCTGAAGATGGGCTGGAGCTACAAGCAGCCTGACCATCCTGAGTCAGAGGAAGTCGCCAAAGAGAACAACGGCGTGGCGCTGGCGGATCTCTATGACGCCAGCGGCAACCTGGTGGCGAAGAAAGGCCAGCTGCTGAACAGCTTCGCGCTGCTGCGCGATGACGGCACGACGGCGTCGTCATGCTGGATCTACACCGGCAGCTGGACGGAGCAGGGCAACCAGATGGCCAACCGCGACAACGCCGACCCGTCCGGGCTGGGCAATACGCTGGGCTGGGCATGGGCGTGGCCGCTGAACCGTCGCGTGCTGTACAACCGCGCGTCTGCAGACGTAAAAGGCAAGCCGTGGGATCCGAAACGCATGCTGATCCAGTGGAACGGGGCGAAGTGGGCGGGGAACGATATCCCGGACTACAACACCGCCGCGCCGGGCAGCAACACCGGGCCATTCATCATGCAGCCGGAAGGGCTGGGACGCCTGTTTGCCCTCAACAAGCTGGCGGAAGGGCCGTTCCCGGAACACTACGAGCCGATGGAAACGCCGCTCGGCACCAACCCGCTGCATCCGAACGTGGTCTCCAGCCCGGTGGTGCGTATCTACGAAGACGACGTCCTGCGCTTAGGTAAAAAGGACAAGTTCCCGTACGTAGGGACGACCTATCGCCTGACCGAGCATTTCCACACCTGGACCAAGCACGCGCGGCTTAACGCCATCGCGCAGCCGGAACAGTTTGTGGAGATCAGCGAGACGCTAGCGAAGGCGAAAGGCATCGCCAACGGCGACCGCGTGAAGGTGAGCAGCAAGCGCGGCTTTATTCGCGCGGTGGCGGTGGTGACCCGTCGTCTTCAAAGCCTGAACGTGCACGGCCAGCAGGTGGAAACCGTCGGGATCCCGCTGCACTGGGGCTTTGAGGGCGTGGCGCAGAAAGGCTACATCGCCAACACCCTGACGCCAAACGTCGGCGATTCCAACTCGCAAACGCCGGAGTACAAGGCGTTCCTGGTCAACATCGAGAAAGCGTAAGGAGCGATTCAATGGCGATGGAAACACAAGACGTTATCAAACGCTCCGCGACCAACCCGATTACCCCCGCGCCCCGCGCGCGGGACTACAAGGCAGAGGTCGCCAAGCTTATCGACGTCTCCTCCTGCGTGGGCTGTAAGGCCTGCCAGGTGGCCTGCTCGGAGTGGAACGATATCCGCGACGAGGTGGGGCACTGCGTGGGGGTCTACGACAATCCGGCGGATCTGAGCGCCAAATCCTGGACGGTGATGCGCTTTAGCGAAACCGAGCAGAACGGCAGGCTGGAATGGCTCATCCGTAAAGACGGTTGCATGCACTGTGAAGATCCGGGCTGCCTGAAGGCGTGCCCGTCTGCCGGCGCGATTATTCAGTACGCCAACGGAATCGTCGACTTCCAGCAGGACAACTGTATCGGCTGCGGGTACTGCATCGCGGGCTGTCCGTTTAATATCCCGCGCCTCAATAAAGAGGATAACCGGGTATACAAATGCACCCTGTGCGTGGACCGCGTCAGCGTCGGACAGGAGCCTGCCTGCGTCAAGACCTGTCCGACCGGGGCTATCCACTTCGGCACCAAAAAAGAGATGCTGGACGTGGCGCAGGCGCGCGTGGACAAGCTGAAAGCGCGCGGCTACGAGAATGCGGGCATTTATAACCCGCAGGGCGTGGGCGGTACGCACGTGATGTATGTGCTGCACCATAACGACCAGCCGGAGCTGTACCACAACCTGCCGAAGGCTCCGGCGATCGATACCTCCATCAACCTGTGGAAAGGGGCGCTTAAACCGCTTTCGGCGGCGGGCTTTATCGCCACCTTTGCCGGGCTGATTTATCACTACATCGGTATCGGGCCAAACAAAGAGGTGGATGAGGACGAGGAGGAGCATCATGAGTAAGTCGAAAACGATCGTGCGCACGAAGTTTGTTGACCGCGCCTGTCACTGGACGGTCGTGATTTGCTTCTTCCTGGTGGCGGTGTCGGGGATTTCGTTCTTCTTCCCGACGCTGCAGTGGCTGACCGAAACCTTCGGCACGCCGCAGATGGGGCGCATTCTGCACCCGTTCTTCGGCGTGCTGATTTTCGTGGTGCTGATGTTTATGTTCGTGCGCTTTGTCCACCACAACATCCCGGACAGGCAGGATATCCCGTGGGTGAAAGGGATCGTCGAAGTCCTGAAGGGCAACGAGCATAAGGTCGCGAAGGTGGGGAAATACAACGCCGGGCAGAAGATGATGTTCTGGACCATCATGAGCATGATTTTTGTGCTTCTGGTGACCGGCGTGATTATCTGGCGTCCGTATTTTGCGCACTATTTCCCGATTCAGGTGATTCGCTACGCGCTGCTGATCCACGCCACCTCGGCCATCATTCTGATCCACGCCATCCTGATCCATATGTATATGGCGTTCTGGGTAAAGGGATCGATTAAAGGGATGATTGAAGGGAAGGTGAGCCGCCGCTGGGCGCAGAAACACCACCCGCGCTGGTATCGTGAAGTGGAACGACTGGAAGCGAAACGGGAAAGCACGGAAGGAATGAAGTAAGACCTGCGCCGTCGGCTTTGCCCGGCGGCGCTGAGTTTGCGCGGGCCTACGTTATGTATTGGTCACTAACGCATCTATCGCCGCGATAACAGTACTTCTCGCGCTGCGAAGATTACATACATAATCTTTATTATTTAGTTTCTGTTTTTCCACGTGTGTTATGCTAGCGGTGTTAAGGAAATATCGCTCGAAATCAATATTCACTAAAGGCATCGCGGCATTGATATGTCCACGTAGATAACTATGGTAGCTCAATGGAATAATCAGTCTTGTTGATAAATCATCATAATAGTCATGTTGAATTATCATAAAATAAGGCTGGTAGTCCCGTGTTCTTTCTGAAGGGTTACGGTAAATGTCAAACTGAAAGCACATTAAATCCCTCCAAAGAAAGGATCGTCTGATAATAATCCCGCTTTAGCCGTAAATTCATTTATGGCTTTTATGAATTTTTTATCTTGCTGACGATCTCGTCTTCGAGCCTCTGGTGTCCGGGCTTCACGGGAGACTCCACTCGCTATGCTCTCCCTTTTGCCATAGTCTTTGCTTCGGTTTGGCTTCATTTGTATCTCCTTTGTTGGTGCGGTCATTATCAACCGCAGCCAACAAAAAACAATACCGTATCCCCTGGTAATCTACATTCTGCGAGGCGTATTCCAGTAATTTCAGAACCGCTCCTCCACATACCGGAACGGATATTTTGTGGGTTTGACTTTACCAATTTTACGTTTCGGTAAATCCACTTTTTCGACGTGAATTTCTTTATAGGGAATTTGGGTGAGCAGGTGCGAAATAATATTCAGGCGCACGCGTTTTTTATCTTCTGAACGCGCTACAAACCACGGCGCCCAGGCGGTATCTGTCGCTTCAAACATGGCGTCGCGCGCGAGGGTATACTCGTCCCACAGGTTAAAGGATTTAATATCCATCGGCGATAGCTTCCAGATTTTACGACCATCGTTAATACGGTCGCGCAGGCGGCGCTCCTGCTCTTTAGGCGTGACCTCCAGCCAGTACTTCAGCAGGATAATCCCGGCATCCACCATCGCTTTTTCCATCACCGGCGCACCATCTAGAAACTTTTCAACCTGCTCGGGGGTGCAGAATCCCATTACCCGCTCGACGCCCGCGCGGTTGTACCAGCTGCGGTCGAAAATGACGATCTCCCCGGCGGCAGGCAGATGGGGAACATAACGCTGAAAATAGAGCTGGGTTTTCTCTTTCTCGGTGGGTGCAGGGAGGGCAACAACGCGAAACACGCGAGGGCTGACGCGCTCGGTGATCGCTTTAATGGTGCCGCCTTTACCCGCTCCGTCGCGTCCTTCAAAAACAATACACACTTTTAGCCCTTTGGCGACGACCCACTGCTGGAGCTTAACCAGTTCAACGTGGAGGCGACGTAGCTCTTGTTCATACTCTTTGGTCTTTAACGGAGCATTCTTTACGACATCAACAGCGACACTGGTTTTCTTTTTGCTTCCCATGATGGTCATCCTCAGATTGTCCGGCGCGGAAAAAAGCGAGGCCGCACTATGAAGTGTAATCCACCTGATATTATACGTATTGTTTTTAGGTAATTAATTTAACAACACTTTTTCAAGCAGTTACTTAGGTATTCACGAAGGTGCTTAGCACCCGTTCCCCTTTTAGAACGTCACGGATGCGAAAAATCAGCACGTTTAATCCCACACGCTAAATGTGGTTAGCGTGATAATTTCGTTCTTATTTACTTAAAGGAACTAAGAATGAGTTGGAATAAAGAAGCTGCGGTTTCGTATCTCCGTTCACACGCTCTGGGGCACTCTCATAGTGAATGTGCGAAGTTTACCCGCCTGGCCATTCTGGCTGGAGGCGTTAAGGTGCCGAACACAGATTATGCAAAAGATTATGGGGCGCAGTTATTACGTGCTGGGTTCAGTGAGCTGCCGCCCGGTTCTACTTTAATTTCTGGCGATGTGGCTGTGATACAGCCGTATTCTGGCGGAAATGGCATAGGTCACATGACTATGTATGACGGTACGCAGTGGATTTCTGACTTTGTTCAAAAAAGCATGTATCCGGGGCCTGGGTACCGCAAAATGCAACCATCCTTTAAAATTTACAGGATGCACTGATGCAAAGGGTATTTTTATCATTCGTTATGCTGCTGGTGGGATGTAGTTCTGCTGCCCGTCAAGATCAGAGTGCGCAAGACGCTACCGAATCATTTTATAAATCCTATCTTTCCGCATTCGGCAGCGATGAAGCCAGGCCTTATCCTGCCGACGCACTGCGAAAATATGTTTCTGCTGATACTATTGCTCGCATTAGCGCCATTCAGGAAATCTCTGAACAAGAGTTAATCGAATCTGATTATTTTACGTATACCCAGGATTACTCTCGCGATTGGATACCTGCGTTACGAGTGGGAAACGCAAGGCCATTTTTAAACGGTGAAGTAGTCCAGGTCATTGAGGGGGCGGGTGATGGAAGAAGCATACATCTTGAAGTCTTTCTTCGTCGTGAAGGAGATGCATGGAAAATCTACCGCGTTCGTGACGTAACGAACAATCACGAGCACCCAATTTTCAATGCTGGCGCTATTACACGCGCTAAATCAGCGGCAGAAAGCGAACTGTAAAAGCTAAACCTTAAATCCTTTGAAGCCCTGACACCAGTCGGGGCTTTTTGTTTGCCATTCCCGCCGCGTAGCAATTGGAGAAAACTCCTGAATTAATGGATTAACCTGCCAGCCATCGGATTTGAACTGGCTCACCATACAAGATTATTCAATAATGTCCGTCGCGTGTGATTAACCAGTGGTTGAAGTATGAAAAAGACAATTTTTTCGTTGGCGCTTGGCACATTTGGCCTGGGAATGGCCGAATTTGGCATTATGGGCGTGTTAACCGAGCTGGCACATGACACCGGTATTTCGATTCCCTCCGCCGGGAATATGATCTCGTTTTATGCGTTCGGCGTGGTGATTGGTGCCCCGATTGTGGCGCTGTTCTCAGGCAAGTTTTCGTTAAAAACCACGCTGCTGTTTCTGGTGGCGATGTCCGCTGTCGGCAATGCCCTGTTCACGTTTTCCACGTCCTATTTCTGGCTGGCGGTGGGGCGGCTGATTTCCGGCTTTCCGCACGGGGCTATTTTTGGCGTCGGGGCGATTATCCTGTCTAAAATTGCGCCTCCGGGTAAGGTGACGGTCGCGGTGGCTGGGATGATCGCCGGCATGACCGTGGCCAACCTGATGGGCGTTCCGCTGGGGACCTGGCTCGGGCACCAGTTTAGCTGGCGCTATACCTTTTTTCTGATTGCCGTGTTCGATGCGCTGGTGATCCTTTCGGTTCTGCTCTGGGTGCCGGACATCCGCGACACATCAGAAATCAAATTAACCGAGCAGTTCCACTTTCTGAAAAAACCAGAACCCTGGCTGATCTTTGCCGCCACCATGTTTGGCAACGCCGGGGTGTTCGCGTGGTTCAGCTTCGTTAAGCCGTTTATGGTCAACGTCTCCGGTTATTCAGAAGGGATGATGACGGCCATCATGATGCTGATGGGGCTTGGCATGGTGTTGGGCAATCTGATGAGCGGTAAGCTCTCGGGGCGTTTTAGCCCGCTGCGCATTGCGGCCACCACCGACATGGTGATTGTCGCCTCGCTGCTGCTGCTTTTCGCCTTTGGTGAACTGAAAACGGCCTCGCTGATCATGGGCTTTATCTGCTGTGCGGGGCTATTTGCGCTCTCTGCGCCGCTACAAATTCTGCTTCTGCAAAATGCGAAGGGCGGTGAGATGCTGGGGGCGGCAGGGGGGCAGATGGCGTTTAATCTCGGCAGTGCGATTGGCGCGTACTTTGGCGGAATGATGATTGTCCTCGGCTTTAGCTGGCGTTACGTCACGCTGCCGGCGGCAATACTCTCTTTCTCGGCCATGAGTGCACTGCTGATCTACGGCCACCTGCGGGCCAGGCGGGCTCAGGCTAACGCTCGCGCGCTAGCCTGACAGGCTTCAGGCAAGCCAGGGCTCACCCAGGGTCAGCATCAGACGGTTGGCCCAGGCGAAGAACGCGGCGGATTGCACCAGATCGAGCTGCGCTAAGGTATCCAGCCCCTCTTTTTCCAGCGCGGCAAGGTGCAGCGGCGTGGCGGCAGGCGGCGTGACCGACAGCGCCGCCGCAAAATCGATTTCCGCCTGCCAGCGTGCGGATTGCCCCTCGCTCAGGGACCGCCCCGGCCTCACGGCCAGCAGGGCCTCTACCGCCGCGTCATCCTTTGACAGCTGGCTGGCTTTGCGCGCATGGACAGATGCGCAGTAAATGCAGCCGTTGATTTTACTGGCTACCGTTGCGGCCAGCTCGCGCTCGGCGCGCGGCAATCCCCCCGATGTATAAAAAATGCCTTTATCCGTTAACGTGCGCTGTTCAAGCACCGGCAGGTTGCGCGCCAGCAGGCGGAAGTACTCGGAATCGGTATGGCCAAATTTCGCCAGGATGGCAACCTCATCGTCACTGAAATCCGCCAGCGGTTTGGCCGCTATCCACGGTTCCCATCCCAGCTCCTGCTGGGTGAACGCGACGGGGGCCGCCTTTCCAGTGACCGTTGTTGCGGTCGTGTGCCAGATGCCTGCCGCCACCGGCGCATCGCTTTTGGCGACGGGCCTGTCATTCAGCAGCCGCAGCCCGGTGATGAGTCGGCTCTGGAAGCTCACAAACGCAATAAGCTGCGCCAGGGTAACAATGCCTTCCTTGCTCCATCCCGCCTGGGTCAGCGCCCTTAACGCTGCGGGCGTCGCTTCGACGGGGGAGAACGTCAGCAGCCGCGCGAAATTCAGCGCCGGGGTCAGGCGTTCTGAGGTGGGATCGGCCAGGCCAAACCCCGCATAGTGCGCGGCCAGCGCCTCCGCGCTGTGCCACCTGGCGACTTTTGCCGCCACGGCGAAGCGCTCGTCGAGTGCAAAATCAGCATCCTGCTGGCTAAACAGGATTTCGTAGCTGCCCTGCGCGTGGCGCGTGGCGGCATCACGCGTGGCGCGCGCCTCTGCCAGAGGGGAACCGGGTTTTATTTCCGCCAGCTCGGCGAGAATGTCCTGACTTAACGACATAGGTGTCTCCTCAAAGGATGTGGGGGGCAATACGTTCGGCGATCAGTTCGATGGACCGCAGCGTGTCGCGATGCGAGGGTTCGACCGAATGGACCTGGAATGAGATATCCGTGGCGCGCCTGAGAATGGAATCAGCATTCAGCGAATGCAGCACCGTGTCGGGCGAACCAATATGCGCGTCAAACTGGCGGCGATAATCAGTGACGTTGTCACCTTTAACCACGTGCCCGGCAGCGCGATGCTGCTGGGCCTGTTTCGTGAGGCCCGGCGTTGCGACCCTGAGCGCATAGTCGTCGCTGTCGGCGACGAACGCCGTACGGGAGGCCAGAATGCGCGGTGCGATGCCCGCAGGCAGCGCCTCAAGGTAGGCATCCACAATCGGGTTCTGGATCTCGTCGAGCGTTAAATCCAGCCGATCTGCCGGGCGCGGCTGCGTGCGGGAGAGCATTAAACCGTGTCCGGCCCGGGCGGCGCGAACGGCTCCGTCAACAGAGAAGGTGGCAATCCAGATACGGTCGGCCAGCTGTGGCGCAGGCGGGTAAAGGTGGTTATCCGGATGGGTAAGCGAATCCCCGCGCCAGGCGCTTTGGATCACATGCAAATGGTCAGCAAACGCCGCGCCGCGCTCCTCGAACGTCAGTCCGAACGGCAGAAATGAGGTCGGTGTGCCGCCCGAACCAAAACCGATCTCAAGACGGCCATCGGCGAGTAAATCGAGCACGGCGGCATCTTCCGCGACGCGCAGCGGGTTTTCCATCGGCAGGGTGATGATGGCCGTGCCCAGCCGGATGGTTTCGGTATGCGCGGCTACGTGCGCCAGAAACAGCAGCGGCGACGGCAGGCCGCCTTCACTTTCGTGGAAGTGGTGCTGGGCAATCCAGGCGCTGTCAAAACCGTGGCGTTCGGCGTGGCGGATCTGTTCAGTTGCCAGACGATAGCGCTCCTTCGGCGCAGCGTCGTCAAGCAGGCGGGTAAAAAATCCCAGGCGTTTTCGCGTCATGCGAACTCCTCCGTAGCGGGTGAAAAATGGGGAATGGCGTCAATCAGCTCGCGGGTATAGTCGTTCTGCGGCGACGCGAATAAGGTTCCGACGTCGCCCTGTTCGACCACCTGACCGCCGCGCAGCACCGTGACGCTGTGGGCGATCCGGCGGACAGTTGACAGATCGTGCGTGATAAAGAGGTAGGTCAATCCCAGCTGCTGCTGCAGCTGCTGAAGCAGAGCCAGGATCTGCGCCTGCACGGTGACGTCCAGCGCGGAGGTGGCTTCGTCCAGCACCAGAATGGTCGGCTCCAGAATCAGCGCCCGGGCGATGGCAACGCGCTGGCGCTGTCCGCCTGAAAGCTCCCGGGCGGTGCGGGTCAGGAATTCGACGGGCAGGGCAACCCGCTGCGCCACCGTCTCCACCCGGAGCTTTCGCTGCGCCTTACTGAGGCGAGAAAAGTTCTTCAGGGGCTCCTCGATGATCTCGAACAGCGTCTGTCGCGGGTCGAGAGAGGCAAACGGGTTCTGGTAGACGAACTGGATCTTCTGGCGCAGCTGACGGCGGGCCTCGCGGCTGAGCGCGGTGGCATCAATATCATCAATGATGACCTGTCCGCTGTCGGCCTGTTCAAAACCCAGCAAAATACGGGCGAGGGTGGTTTTCCCGGAGCCGGATTCACCGACCAGCGCATGCGTGCTGCCGCGCTTGACGTCAAACGTCACCCGATCCAGCGCCTGAAGCTGATGACCTTTGCCCAGGGAGAATTGCTTGCTGATGGCGCGGGCGCGAATGGCCGGCGACGCGAGCGGGAGACCGGCTACCGGGGCGATGGTCAGGCGCTGGCCCTGGAGATCGCTCAACAGCTGGCGGGTGTAGGCGTGCTGCGGCGATGCCCTCAATCGGGCTGTAGTGGGTTAACAGGCCGGGCGCTACGGCGGCAAAAGCGGCGAGAATAATCACCCCCCACGCCAGCCACAGTCCCGGTTGCCATTCCACGGCCTGCCAGGCTGGAACGCGTTTTCGCGCGGCGGCAGCGTAATCGACCAGACTCATGATGCACCTCCGGTAACGGTTTGCAGACGGGGATCCAGCAGCGGCATCAGCAGATCCACCAGCAGATTGATCAGGACAAAACCGAGGGCGGAAATCATCACTACCGCCTGAAGTACGGCGATATCCTGGTTATTCACCGCCTGCTGGGTCAGCTGTCCGAGCCCGCTGCGGCCAAAAACGGTTTCGGTGATCAGCGCCCCGGCAATCAGCTCGCCCAGCAGCAGCCCGGCAATGTTCAGGACCGGCAGCAGGGCGTTGCCGGTCACGTGACGCCACAGGACGGCGGTTTCACTCAGCCCTTTGGCACGGGCGACGGCGACAAAAGGCTGCGTCGCCACCTGGTCCAGACTGCGCATCAGAATTTGCGCCTGCGGGGCGGAGATCGGGATCGCGACGGTCACGATCGGCAGGATCAGCCCCTGCAGCGGCGTCGGGTTAATCACCGGGATCAGCCGCAGCTGAAAAGAAAAGAGCTGGATGAGGGCAATCCCCAGCCAGAACGTCGGTAAGGAGATAAAAAGGACCGGCAGAGACTGAAGGGTATTGCTCAGCCAGCGCAGACCCGGCAGACGCGATGCAAAGGCCAGCGCAAAGGCCAGCAGGACCGCGAGTACAAACGCGGGCAGGGCGAGGCTCAGGGTATCCGGCAGATTGCTGGCAATCAGCTCGCTGACCGGCACGCCCGCCTGTAGCGAATAGCCGAAATCCCCGCGCAGCATTGCCAGCAGCGTGTGGCCGTATTGCTGCCACAGCGGGCTGTCCGCGCCGTAGGCCACGCGCATCTCCTCGATTTGCGCCGGGCTTAAGCCCAGGTCCGGGTTCTGAAATTTAATCAGCACCGCGTCGCCCGGCAGCACCTGGAGCAACACGAACGAGAGGGTAAAGGCGGCCCACAGTACCAGCAGCCCGTGCCCAAAGCGTTGAAGAAGTGCGTGGCGCATCGTCAGCTCCTCAGTGTTTCTCAATCCACGCGCCGTAGAACGACGGGCGGCCTACCGCTTCAAAATTGACGCCTTTCAGCCACGGCGCACCGGCAAAGACCTGCGGCTCTTCGAAAATCGGAATGACGTAGGCGTTATCCAGCAGGTAGCGCTGGGCGTCCCCCGCCAACTGCAGGCGTTTTTGCGGGTCGACCTCAGCCGAAATGTTCACCAGCAGCGCATTCAGCCTGTCGTCACGGAAGTTTTTGACCTTGTCGCTGGATCCGCCTTTTTGCAGCAGCGCGTCGCGGTTAGCCGGGTAGAACATGCTTTTCACCACGTCCGGATCGGCGCGGCCCACTTCGGAGACGGTTAACGGGGTTTTCAGCGGGTCAAGGTTATCCAGCGTGCGGCTGCCTGCGTCTCCGGCTTTGACGCTCAGCGCCACGCCCACCTGGCGCCATTGCTGGGCAACCAGCTGCAGCACCTCTTTGTTTTGCGGCTGCGGCAGGGATTCATACACCGTCAGCGCCAGACGTTGGCCGTCTTTGGCGCGGATCCCGTCGCCGCCTGCTTTCCAGCCCGCCTCGTCCAGCAGCTGGTTGGCTTTTGCCGGGTCAAAGGTCAATTTGTCGCTGAGATCGACAAAGCCTGCGGCGGAACCGGCAATCACCGACTTCGCCTGCGGATAGTTGGCCGAGAAGAGGGTCTCGACCACCTGTTTTGCATTGGTGGCATGCAGCAGCGCCTGGCGAACGCGAATATCGGAGACCAGCGGGTTATCCGGGCGGAAGCTGATGCTGTCGTTCACCCCGCGCGTCGGGGCGGCGTAGATCTTATAGCCCTGATCGGTCGCCTGCTTTTCGTCATACGCCTGCACCTGGCGAATAAAGTCGGCCTGACCCGCCAGCAGGGCGCCGACGCGCACGCTGTCTTCCTGGGTCACGATAAACTTGATGCCATCGAGATTGGCTGGCCCCTGTTGCGTCAGGTTTTTCGGCCCCCACTGGTAGTCTTTGCGGGCTTCGAGCGTCACTTCACGACCCAGCTTCTCGTCCTTCACCACAAACGGGCCGGAACCAATGATGTGGCGGGCATCTCCCAGCTCTTCGAAGTTGCGCTTCAGCGTGCTGAGCGAGACCAGCCCCGAGCCAATGGTGGCGGTGCCCTGCAGGAACCCCGGCGACGGTTTTTTGAAGTAGAACTTCACGGTCAGCGGGTCGATGACTTCGCTGCGATCGTAGTTATTGATCACTTCTGACACCGGCAGGCGCTGCGCCTTGTTGCCTAAACCGTAGGTATCAAAGTTTTTCGCCACGGCGTTGGCGTCCAGCGACGTGCCGTCGGAGAAGGTGATGCCGGGACGAAGCTTAAAGGTGTATTCGGTTTTATCGGCGTTGGTGGTCCAGCTTTCGGCCACCCAGGGTTCCACCTGCAGCGTTTTTGGGTTCTGCCACGTCAGTTTGTCGGTGATTTGATTCAGAATGCCGCCGTTCGGGTAAAAGCCACCGGCAGGCGGATAGAGGTTGGTGTGCGCCTGTTGCTCCAGATAAATCAGCGTGCCGCCTTTGACGGGCGCATCTGCGGCCCAGGCTGCGGTTGTCGCCAGAATCAGCGCCGTCAGCAGCGGCAGACGAAATGGGGTTTGCATGGTGAATTCCTTTGTTATCTTCTTGTTAGCGTCGGATTCATCATCGGGCGCGGGGGAAAACAAGGGAACAAAGGAATTAAGATAAGGATTGCCGGAAAATGGCTATAAAAAAACCGCCCCGTTAGCGGGGCGATGGCTAAACGAATTTCGCCAGCGGGTCGGCGGCGGCAAATGCGACCGTTTTGTCTGCTGCTGGCGGATAGATCAGCTCGTTCGTGATGGCGATTTTGATCTTCTTCGCCTCGTCGCGGACGGATTTAACGGCCTGTTCCCAGCCCTCGGTATAGACCGCGCCCCACGCGCCTAAATCCAGGCAGGTAACATAGTTCACCTGACGATAAGGATATGGCGCGATTTTTAGCAGGCTGGCTGCCGCGTTGTGTCCGGCAAATTTTCCAAGCTGGATCGCGTGCTGGCAGGTCATCAGCGCCGTGTTGCCCGCATCGTCTGTTTTGGCGTGCGCCATGTCGCCCGTTGCATAGATGTCCGGATGGGCTGGAACCTGCAGCGACTCGGTAACGATAAGTCGCCCCTGGCTGTCACGTTCACCGTCAATCTGCTGGCTAAGGGGGTTGGCCTCGACGCCTGCCGTCCAGACTACGGTAGTGGCGGCAATACGTTCGCCATTTTTTAATGTAACGCCGTTTGCATCGATGGCTTCCACCTCACTGTTAAGACGCCATTCAACGCCCAGCTCGTGGCTTGCGTCTTCAATGGTCTTGCGCAAGGCTTCGCTGTAACGTCCACCGATAGCTGTACTGCGCTCAACTACGATGATTTTAATCCTGGTATCCTCACCTAATCTGGAACGAAGCCGGGCAGGGAGCTCGGTCGCCAGCTCAATGCCGGTGAAACCGCCGCCGCAGACCACAACGGTGTTACGTTCCGGGGAGGCAGGCCGTGAAGCCAGTGAATTCAGGTGCTGCTCAAATACCTGCGCCGATTCCAGCTGGTCGATATCAAATGCGTATTCGGCAAGCCCGGCAATGGGAGGGCGTTTGGTTTGGCTACCCGTCGCCAGCACTAAACGTTCGTAAGTCACCGGGGATGTTATCCCCTGATTATCACGCCATATCACCGTTTTTGCATCAGGATCAATATGTTCTGCGCTTCCGGCAATGAATTCAATATCCAGCTCAGCGAACAGTTCTGTCAGCGGCGCGACTAGCGTTGATACCTTTTCTTCATAGAAGCGTGGGCGAACGCGCAGCTCAGGAACGGGCGCCAGCACGGCAATCTTAAGATTGTCTTTTCCTTCCAGCGCCGACAGGCGAGCGGCACTGACCGCAGCCCACATACCGGAAAAGCCGCTACCCACAATTAAAATTTGCTTTTTCATACTCGATCCTTTTGATCGCCAGGCTCTGTTCCTGACATAACTGCTACTATACTTGTCGGAGTTAACTGCGACAACTTCTTTCTGAGTTAAAAATCGTTATAATGGCCCGAACAGCAAACTGGGGTTAAGCATGGCGTTTTACAGTTCCGGTGTGGAATACGGCATTCACAGCCTGATGTGTATGGTGGATGCGAAGGGCAATGAGCGGGAGATGAGCGTCAGGGAGATGGCTGCCCTTCAGGGCGTGCCGTACGATTATCTTGGTAAAATATTCACCCGCTTGTCGCGTGCCGGTCTGGTCATCAGTACGGAAGGCAAGGGTGGGGGCTTTCAGCTGGCGCGCCCGGCGGAACTGATCACCGTGCTGGACGTAACGCACGCCATAGACGGCGAGAAAAATATGTTTGAGTGCAGGGAGATACGCCAGCGGCTGGCCGTGTTTGATGAAACGCCGCCTGCCTGGGTATGTGACGGTCCGTGCGGGGTACGTTCGGTGATGGACAGCGCGCAGCAGAGAATGGAAGAGGAGTTAGCACGGCATACCATTCTCGATCTGGCGCGCAAAATGTATCGAAAAGCACCGGACACGTTCCAGATTGAGGTTCAGGAGTGGATTTCGAACCGGCGTTCGTCGTAACAGTAGGCCGGGTAGGGCAAAGCCGCTACCCGGCGATAGTTTTTTACGAGCGGAGATCAATGACCATACGGCCGCGGATCTGGCCCTGTTCCATCTCTTTAAAGATGGCGTTGATGTCCTCGATTGGACGCATCGTGACTTTCGGCACCACCTTACCTTCAGCGGCGAACTGGAAGGCTTCCTGCAGATCCTGACGGGTGCCGACCAGCGAACCCACCACCTGGATGCCGTCCAGCACCAGACGCGGAATGTCGAGGCTCATCGCTTCCGGCGGCAGGCCAACCGCGACCACGCGGCCACCGGCACGCACGGCGTCAACGGCGGAGTTAAAGGCCGCTTTTGCGACGGCAGTGACGACTGCGGCATGCGCGCCGCCGGTTTTCTCCTGCACAATTTTCGCGGCGTCTTCGCTGCGGGAGTTGATGGTTAAATCCGCACCCATGCTGGCCGCCAGCTTCAGCTGTTCGTCGTTAACGTCGAGAGCGATGACTTTGGCGTTAAAGACGTTTTTGGCGTACTGCAGCGCAAGGTTGCCCAGACCGCCCAGACCGTAAATCGCGATCCACTGGCCTGGTTTGATTCCGGACACCTTCACCGCTTTGTAGGTGGTAACGCCGGCGCAGGTGATGCTGCTGGCCGCAGCGGATTCCAGACCGTCCGGCACTTTTACGGCGTAATCCGCGGTGACGATGCACTCTTCCGCCATGCCGCCGTCAACGGAGTAACCGGCGTTTTTCACGTCGCGGCACAGGGTTTCGTTGCCGGTATTACAGTATTCGCAGTGGCCACAGCCTTCAAAAAACCAGGCCACGCTTGCGCGGTCGCCGACTTTCAGCGACTTCACGCCGGGGCCGACTTCTTTTACGATACCAATCCCTTCGTGGCCCAGGATAACCCCGGTTTTATCGCCGAAATCACCGTTCTTCACGTGGAGATCGGTATGGCATACGCCACAGCATTCCATCTTCAGCAGGGCTTCCCCGTGCTTTAGCGGGCGTAAGGTTTTTTCGGTGATATTGACCTGATGATCCTGAGTGACAACAGCAGCCTTCATGTGTATCTCCTTGTTCATGATGAGTATCTGCATAGCAGGTGTAATACTCCTCAAGGATTAGTGGTTTGGCGCTGTAATGCAAGGCAACGGCAACATAATGTCATTATTTAATCCATTTTCAGAATAAGAATACGGCGTTCCTCTAATAATTTAGGGGGAAAATACTGGCCCGACGAGAGACTCGCCGGGCGCAGACTTACAGCTGTGCCTCTATCTCCTCAATCTCTTTACGCCATTGCGCCTGCAGCTGCGGCTTTTGATGCTTCGGCTTACGCGCCAGATCGTCTTCCAGCAGCGCTTCCAGCGCGACCAGCCGTTCGAGCAGATCGTCATACGGTGAGGGTTGAACCGTCGCCGCGTCGATGGCGGGCGCGGTGGATGTCGCCAGCCCCGCGCTTTCACGCAGGCGCTCAAACACCGCTTCTGCATCGTGCCACTCGCTCAGCTTTCCCTCTTCAATCAGCCAGAAACGGTTGCAGCTTTGGCTAATTAACTGACGGTCGTGGCTGACCAGCAGAACGCCGCCTTCAAACTGCTGAAGGGTTTGCGCCAGCGCCTCTTTGCCTTCCATGTCGAGGTGGTTGGTCGGCTCATCCAGCATCAGCAGGCTGTAGCGGGCAAGCGTCAGGCCAACGAACAGCAGGCGCGAGCGCTCGCCGCCGCTGAGCGTGCTGACCGTTTGCCCGTGACGCGACCACGGGAAACCCGCGCTTATCAGCGCCATTTTGCGGTTCTGCGGATCCGGTGCGAAAGGCTCCAGCGCGTCGAGCAGCGTGGCGTTGTCCGCAAGCTGGTGAAGCGTCTGGTCGTAATAGCCTGGCGACACGCGCGGATGGATTTTCAACCCGTAGTCTGCGGTCTCATCTGCAAACTGTTGCCAGATAAGCCTCATCAGCGACGATTTGCCGCAGCCGTTACGACCGACAATCGCCACGCGATCGCCGCTTTTTAGCCGCGCCATTTCGATGCTGAATAACGCCGGCAGGCCAGGTGCAGGAGGAACGTCGAGATTCTCCATTTCCAGCAAACGGTCGGCCCGCAGCGCGTCGCCGCGCAGGGTTAACGTCCACGGGCTGCCTGCCGTGAGCGCCGTCTGGCTCTCCTTCAGCCGTTCGACCTGTTTTTCCATCTGTTTGGCTTTGCGGGCAAGATCTTCGTTGTCGTAAACCTTGCCCCAGGTCGCCAGCCGCTTCGCGCTGGCGGACACGCGGTCGATCTCCTTTTGCTCCGCCTTGTGGCGCTGCGCGTCGCTTTCATCCTTTGCTTCAAGCGCCTTGCGGGCGGCCGTGCAGGGAAGGGCGAAGTAGTGCAGCGTTTTATCGCGCAGGATCCAGCTGCCGTTAGTGACGGCATCCAGCAGCTGTCGGTCGTGCGAGACCAGCACGAAGCTGCCTGACCAGTTCTGCAGAAAGTGTTCCAGCCAGAGCATGGTCGGCAAATCAAGGTGGTTGCTGGGTTCATCGAGCAGGAGCAGATCCGGCTCGTGAATCAGGGCCCGCGCCAGCAGCAGGCGCGTGTGCTGTCCGCCGCTCAGCGTGGCGGATTGCAGCGCCATATCCTGCGGCGTGAAGCCCATGCCTGCCAGCAGCGTTTCGGCTTTCCAGCGCAGGCTATCGCGCTCGGCTAAAGGCAGCTGTGCGAGTACGGCATCCAGCATGGTCAACGGGAAAATGGCGTCCGGGAGATGTTGCTCCACGCGCGCCATCAGGCAGTGCCCGGCCAGCGAAACCGTTCCGGCGGCGGGGGAGTCAGTGCCGTCCAGCACCTTCAGCAGCGTGCTTTTGCCGCAGCCGTTGTCGCCCAGCAGGCCAATGCGGTCGCCTTTTTTCAGCGTAAAGGAGAGTGAGTCGAAGAGCGTGCCAAACGCCGTATCAACGCGTAAAGATTGTGCAGTGAGTAAAGTGCTCATTGTTGCTTACCCAAGAGTTACAGGCATGTTTATGCCTCGTCAAACATCGCTGACGATAACTCAGTAAGCCCGAGAGAAGGGATTTCAGGGGTTGGTGTCTTCGCTCAAGCAGAAGTTATCGCAGCACGATACCGATAACGCTTGAGCTGGTGCGATCACCAAATGTATGTGAAACATTGAAAATTTCACAGTACAGCATAATTGGCCTCCTTATATATTCAGTAGGTTAATGGATGAAGGGAGTGTAGCGGGGGAAAGGGGGTTTGGCTAGTGGGTATTCAATGGTGCGGTCTGATGCCCTCACCCTAACCCTCTCCCACAGGGAGAGGGAAAACACCCCGCCCGTAGGCCCGGTAAGCGAAGCGCCACCGGGCGATTGGGCCGCACTGCGTCTCCCTGTGGAAAAGGGAACGGTCAAAGCGAATTAAATCGAGGTACGACGATAGCTGCGGTATTCAGGTTTCCAGAAGTTGTCGTCGATGGCCTGCTGCAGCGCGTCGGCAGAGGTTTTCACCGCCACGCCCTGCTGCTGCGCCATTTTACCTACCGCGAACGCGATAGCGCGCGACACCTTGTGAATGTCTTTCAGCTCCGGCAGCACCAGCCCTTCACCGTTGTTGACCAGCGGCGAGTAGCCCGCGAGGGTTTCGCTCGCCGACATCAGCATTTCGTCGGTAATGCGGGACGCGCCGGAGGCGATCACGCCCAGACCAATCCCCGGGAAGATGTAAGAGTTGTTGCACTGGGCGATCGGATAGGTTTTATCCTTCCACACCACCGGGTCGAACGGGCTGCCGGTCGCGACCAGCGCGTTACCTTCGGTCCAGGCGATGATGTCCTGCGGGGTCGCTTCCACGCGGGAGGTCGGGTTGGAAAGCGGCATTACGATAGGGCGTTCGCAGTGCTTGTGCATCTCGCGAATGATCTCTTCGGTGAAGAGACCGGTTTGCCCGGAAACGCCGATCAGAATATCCGGCTTCACGTTGCGCACCACGTCCAGCAGGGAAAGGACTTCGTTGTCGGTATCCCAGTTTTTCAGGTTATCGCGCTTCTGCACCAGCTTGTTCTGGAACGGCAGCAGGTTCGGCATAGCGTCGGTCAGCAGGCCGAAACGGTCAACCATAAAGACGCGGGAGCGGGCCAGCTCTTCGCTTAAGCCTTCGCGCTGCGTCTGGGCGATGATCTGCTCGGCGATACCACAGCCCGCAGAGCCTGCGCCCAGGAAGACGATTTTCTGGTAGCTCAGCTGGCTGCCGGCTGCGCGGCTGGCAGCGATAAGCGTACCCACGGTCACGGCCGCGGTGCCCTGGATGTCGTCGTTAAAGGAGCAGATCTCATCGCGATAGCGGTTCAGCAGCGGCATCGCGTTTTTCTGCGCGAAGTCTTCAAACTGCAGCAGAACGTCCGGCCAGCGGTGCTTCACGGCCTGGATGAAGTCGTCGACAAACTGATAGTACTCGTCGTCGGTAATGCGCGGATGGCGCCAGCCCATATAGAGCGGATCGTTGAGCAACTGCTGGTTATTGGTCCCGACGTCCAGCACCACCGGCAGGGTATACGCCGGGCTGATGCCGCCGCAGGCGGTGTAGAGAGAGAGTTTACCGATTGGGATCCCCATCCCGCCAATGCCCTGGTCGCCGAGGCCGAGAATACGTTCGCCGTCAGTCACCACAATCACTTTGATATTGTGGTTTGGCACGTTCTGCAGAATATCGTCCATGTTGTGACGGTTCTGATAGGAGATGAAAACCCCGCGTGAACGACGGTAGATCTCTGAGAAACGCTCGCAGGCCGCACCCACCGTCGGGGTGTAGATCACCGGCATCATCTCTTCGAGATGGTTCTGCACCAGGCGATAGAAGAGGGTTTCATTGGTGTCCTGAATGTTGCGCAGGTAGATGTGCTTGTCGATTTCGGTTTTGAAACCCTGATACTGGATCCACGCGCGCTCCGCCTGTTCTTCAATGGTTTCAACCACTTCGGGCAGTAAACCCAGCAGGTTAAAGCTGCTGCGCTCTTCCATGCTGAAGGCGCTGCCTTTGTTGAGCAGGGGGAATTCGAGTAAAACCGGTCCGGCGTATGGGATGTATAAGGAACGATGTTTTTTCAGTTTGTTGTCCATGTCACTCACTCTTTTTATGAAGATCCGTCCCTGACACTGCTGTTTGTCATCTTTCTGGCCTGTGCGATGGGGTGCGGTCATGCGGTATTATAAAGGAGCTAAATATTAATTACCGCAACACATAAACAAAAACACCATCGGGATTACCGATGGTGTTCTGGATCTCAGTCTGGAACTTACTTGCCGGCGTGGCGTTTTCTGCCGGTGGCGTGAGTGACCTGCGTTTCGTGGTCGCCTTCAATCACCACTTTACGCTGATTGGAAAGCTTGTAGTTCAGTCCCAGAATATGGCGTGCCTGACGGTTCGATTTCATGTTAACTCCTCAATCCTGTTGATAGTTTTAAGGACCAGTTTGCTTACGCAAACGAAATGTAACCCCTTAGGTTGCAGATCCAGCTTAGCAGGTTTTTACAAGGGTGCGTTTTGCCCGCTAACGACGTAGTTAATAGTCTGCTGGTAGATGTCACTGAGGATGTCATTATCCGTGGATTCCACCCATTTGGTCAGTTCCATCAAAATGTCATCTTCAGTCACAGCACCGTGCTCGGCGTGAAGACCCTGCGCAATCGCGTTAACGAGTTCAGGTTGTGCTGCTGCGGTATTAGCCGGGTAATAAGTAAACATGCTGCCTCCGTGTCGTTGTCTGTTTAATGGTACGGCTCGCAAAAAATTTAATTCATAAACAGAATGGCAAATATTTTCCCGGTTGTGGTTCAGATTCATCTTAGAAATAAAAATGACATAAGTGCATGCTTTTATGCACTTTTAAAAGGTGTGGCTATATCGACGGGTAACGGCGGGGATATTTTGGCGGGGCTCCTGCTATCGCGGAAATATAGCAGGAGCCGTTTTTAAATTACCACTTCATTTCGCCAGTATTCACTTTGGCGCTTAATTCCAGCGAGCTTTCATCCGCCAGGCCCGGATACTGTTTTTTCAGGGTACTGATAACGCCTGCGGAATCTTTATGCGCGGCTAAAGCCTTTTCAAAGCGCTGCAGATAGTCGCGGGTAAACTCAATCGCGCCAGTGCCCGCTGGCGGGGTGCCCAGGTAGTGGCCCGGGATCACGCGCTCAGGTTTGTGCGCGGCCATATTCTCCAGCGTTTCCTGCCACTGCTTGCGGCTTTCCGGCGTCTGGGTGTCTGCCGTCCAGACGTGAATACCCCAGGCTACCCCGGTGCCGCCGAGGATCGTTTTTGCCGACGGGATCCACACATAGGCCGCGTAGCTGTCTGGCTGCTCGATATCGACCTTTTCCCCGTCAACCATGAACGTGGTTGAGGCAAGCACCTGCGGGACAACCAGCTCCGTTGGCGCGCCGTCCTTCATCTGCGGCCCCCAGAAGGCGAGCTTGGCGTTTTTGGTGGCTTTAATATGGTCAACCACATGCTGTGTGGCCACCACTTTGGCATTCGGGAAGGCTTTGACCAGCGGCTGCAGGCCAAAAAAGAAATCCGGATCGCCGGAGGTGATCACAATCTTGTTCAGGGTTTTACCGCTGCGGCGAATTTTTTCTACCAGCGCTTCGCCATCCTTCACGCTGAACTGCGCGTCAAACAGCACCGCCTCTTTCGGGCCGGAAACCAGCGTGGAGGAGACCGGGAAAATGCCTTTTTCCTGCGGGTTATAGGTATCAATGGTTAACGGTGCGGCAAAAACAGCTGGAGTGAAAAGGGTGGAAAGCAGGGCAAGGTGAGTGAATTTCATGCTGTTGTCTCTGTTGTTCAGGAATGTCTCTATTGTACGGATATTCGCATTTGCCAGAATTCCTGAAACAAGACATGCTTAGTTTCATAAATCGAGCAAATGGAGCTTATATGGATCGCGTTATCGCCGCTCAGGTCTACAACCGGATATGCGAGCTGGGCAGTCTGAGCGCGGCGGCCCGCGCGTTGGGCATTTCCCGACCGATGGTGAGCCGCTACCTTGAACAAATGGAGAAGTGGGCGGGAACGCGGCTGGTAAACCGCTCCACGCGCAAGCTGACGCTGACCGCGGCAGGGGAAAAGGTGCTGCAAAAAACGCGGACGCTCTCGCAGATTTCGCAGGAAATCGAAGGCCAGTCGGAGAAAGATCTGCCGTCCGGCACGCTGCGGGTGGCCTGCGCCCATTTTACCGCCATGCACCTGATTGCGCCGGTCCTGCCTGAGCTGCTCTCGCGCTACCCGCAGCTGCGCATCGAGCTGGACGTGAATAACCACCCGGTCAGCCTGGTGGGAGAGCGCATTGACGTCGCCGTGCGCATTACCGACAACCCCGAACCCGGCATGATTGCCCGCCGGCTGGGGGAGTGTCGCTCGGTGCTTTGCGCCTCGCCGGAGTACCTGGCACAGCACGGTATCCCCGTCAGCCCTGAAGAATTAGCGCAGCACAACTGTCTGCACTACAGCTTTTTTGCCGGGCAGTCCTGGCACTTCGTGACGCCGGAAGGGGAAAGCCTGAGCGTGGCCGTCAGCGGCAACCTGAGCGCCAGCATCTCTTCGCTGTTGATGGACGCGGCGATTAAGCACTGCGGTATCGCCATGCTGCCGGAGCGCGAAGCGTCTGCCGCGCTGGAACAGGGATTGCTGGTGCCGGTACTGGAGGCGCTTGAGCCGAAACCGCTTGCCATCCATGGCATTTATCAGTCCTGGGAATACCAGCCTGCCGCGCTGCGCGTGTTCCTTGACGAACTGTCGCGCTACCTGGCATAAGAAAGGATTACTTCGCCTTTAGCCAGGGAGACGTCGTGCTCCAGAAAATAATATCGGCACCGAGATAACTTTCGCCGAAGCGGACAAATTCCGCTTTGGTGAACGGTTTTCCGGTCTGAGGATCCTTATAGGTCAGGGTCGGCTCCTGAACCGCCATGGCGATGAGCGGCAGCGTCTGTTTATTTTTATGGAAGAAGGGATAGGCATTCTTCATGTGTGCCTTGCGGTTGGGAACAATGTCCGGCCCACCCAGGCCGACGTTGTTGGCGCTGGCATACGCAAACAGACGCCCCATGTAGTTGTGGTCGTTATCCCATTCGCACGGCCAGAAGTTCACGTACTGCACCACGTGTGATTTCTGAAAAGCCTTTCGCGCAAAGGCCAGGTTTTCCATTTCACCCGCGAAATAGCTGTCGCAGGTAAACCCGACGGGCGGATTTTTTTCGTCGATATCAATGGCGGTTTCGGGCAGGTTTACCCCGTACACCTCGCCATCAAAGCGTTTCGCGAGGGCGGCCAGCAGCGCCTGGTAGCGCTGGCGCACGGGGGGATCCCACTGACGCGCCACCCACCCTGAACCGACCGGCTTGCCTTCGCCGGGGTTATCGAACTGCGGCGCAATCCCGCCACCGTAATGCGTGTCGCGCATCAGATAGTCCGGAACGTAGCGGGCGTCCGGCTCAAAGAAACGATCCTGGATTTGAATAAAGAGTTTTTTTCCGGCGGCCTTAACGCGCGCCAGATCCTGTTCAATCCGCGAGAAGTCATAGCTGTCCTTCTCGGGTTCCAGCAGGCGCCAGTTGTAAACGATCTGCACGCCGCCGATATCGCTTCGCGCAACAAGCGGGAACGCCGCGTCGAGATCGCCCGAGCTGGTATAGATAAAGTTCTCCGGCGTTTTCGCCAGTGAAGAGAGCGACAGAGCCAGCGTGGTTACGGCAACGGCCATCCTGATTTTTAGCGCCATATCATTATCCTTTTTGTCGGTACAGCAGGTGAAAGTCCTGGAATTGTCTGTGTTCCAGGGTGGGTCAGATGCGTAGTCTATACTTAACCCTTTGTAAGCCAAAAGGAGAGCAAGAATGACTATTCATAAGCACGGTTCGGCACACTGGTCTGGCGACATTAAGCGCGGAAAAGGAACGGTTTCCACCGAGAGCGGCGTTCTCAATCAGCAGCCTTATGGTTTCAATACCCGCTTTGAGGGCGAAAAGGGGACCAACCCCGAAGAGCTGATTGGCGCGGCACATGCGGCCTGCTTCTCAATGGCGCTGTCGCTGATGCTCGGCGAAGCGGGCTATACCGCCGATTCCATTGATACCACCGCGGACGTCTCTCTGGATAAAACCGACGGCGGCTTTGCCATCACTAAGGTTGCCCTGAAAAGCAAGGTGACCGTTCCCGGCATCGCCCCGCAGCAGTTCGACGGCATTATTCAGAAAGCAAAAGCCGGCTGTCCGGTCTCGCAGCTCCTGAAAGCTGAGATTACGCTGGACTATAAGCTCAATTAAGCCACAGCCGGGTTCGCGCCCGGCTACCCCTTCAGCGCGGCGGGGAACACCTCCGCCAGCCAGGCGATAAATACCTTCAGTCTGTGCGTCAAATGCCGGTTCTGCGGGTAAACTACATGAAACGGATACGCGGCAGGGCGCCAGTCGCCCAGGATCGCCGCCAGCGTGCCCGCCTGTAAATACGACTTTGCCGAATACTCAAAGGTCTGAACGATCCCCAGCCCCGCCGCGGCAGCTGCCAGATGGGCATTACTTTCATTGACGCCGAGATAGTGCGGAATGTTGATTTCAAGCGCCTCGCCGTTCTGCCGGAAGCGAAACGGAAACGGCCGTCCGGTGACGGGCGAGAGATAGCTAATCAGCTTGTGGCCGTTGCGCAGCTCCTGCGGATAGGCCGGGACGCCATGATTTTTCAGGTAACCCGGCGTCGCGCAGGTGACCATTTCGGCGTTACCGAGATGACGGGCGATGAGGGTCGAGTCGTCCAGTGGACCGCCGCGGATCACGCAGTCTACGTTACCGCTGATGAGATCGACCGGCCGGTCGGCCACGCCTAAGTCGATGCGGATCTCCGGGTAGCGCTGCATAAATTCCGGAAGCAGGGGGATGAGCACGTCCCGGGCGGTGGATCCGCCCACGTCAACCCGCAAATGCCCTTTTGGCGTCGCGCGGGAAACGCGAAACGAGGTGTCGATATCTTCGATATCAATCAGCACCCTGAGCGCTTTTTCATAGTATTCCATCCCTTCAGGCGTCGCGACCACCCGGCGAGTGGTGCGGTGCAGAAGGCGTATCTCCAGGTGCGACTCTAGCGATTTAACCAGCTTGCTCAGCGTGGCGATCGGCATATTCAGCGAGTCCGCCGCGCGGGTAAAACTGCCTGACTCCACGACCCGCGTAAAGGCGCGCATCGCCATGAGCTGGTCCATGATGACCTCGGATTATTTCTGTTTGTGAATAGTCATTTTCATTTTTGCCCGTTTTTCACTAATGCCGCAAGGGCTAAAGTTTGTCCAACGCAAACCCAACAAAAGGTAAATGACATGAACACGACTCTTTCAGGAAAAATTGCACTGGTCACCGGCGGCAGCACCGGTATTGGTCTTGCCACGGCGCAGGAGCTGGCGGCGCAGGGCGCGAAGGTCTACATCACCGGTCGTCGTCAGGCCGAGCTGGACGCGTCGGTGGCGGAAATTGCTTCAACCGCAGTGGGCATTCGCGCGGACGCCTCAAAGCTTGCCGATCTGGATGAGGTTTATGCCCGGATAGCCAAAGAAGAAGGCCGTCTTGATATCCTGTTCGCCAATGCGGGTGGCGGCGATATGCTGCCGCTGGGCGCGATCACCGAAGAGCAGTTTGACCGGATTTTTGGCACCAACGTCCGCGGAGTGCTGTTCACGGTGCAGAAGGCGCTGCCGCTGCTGTCCGCCGGATCGTCGATTATTCTGACCGGCTCGACGGTGTCCATTAAAGGGACGGCCAACTTCAGCGTCTACAGCGCCAGCAAGGCCGCCGTGCGCAACTTTGCCCGCTCCTGGGCGCTGGATTTGCAGGGCCGCGGGATCCGCGTCAACGTGGTGAGCCCGGGCCCGATCAAAACGCCAGGTCTCGGCGATCTGGTGCCGGAAGAACATCGTCAGGGGCTGTACGACGCGCTGGCCGCGCAGGTACCGCTCGGCCGCTTAGGCGCGCCGGGTGAGGTGGGGAAAGCGGTGGCGTTTCTGGCCTCCGACGCGGCCAGCTTTATTAACGCCACCGAGCTGTTTGTGGACGGCGGGATGGCGCAAATCTAATCCAGACTGCGCCAGCAACGCACGTTACGGCCCTCGCGTGAGGGCTGTAGCGGCTGGGGACGTTCACACCCCTGCGCTGCCATCGGACAACGGTCGCGGAAAAAACAGCCTTCGGGCAGATGACGATTGCCGGGAAGCTCCGTTTTGCGTAACGCCAGATTTTCATCGAGCGGTTCACCGGTGCGGGGAACCGAGTCGAGCAGCAGACGGGTATAGGGATGGCGCGGCTCGCCAAGCACCTGCGCGGCGCTGCCCAGCTCCACAATCTGCCCGAGGTACATCACCGCCACCCGGTCGCTCATGTGTCTGACCACCGAGACGTTATGCGAAATTAACACGTAGGTCAGATTACGCTGCTGCTGCAGGTTCACCAGCAGGTTGAGGATTTGCGCCTGCACGGAGATATCCAGCGCGCTGGTGGGTTCATCAAGCACGATAATATCGGGGTCGGACGACAGCGCCCGGGCGATGGCAATGCGCTGGCGCTGCCCGCCGGAGAAGGCGTGCGGAAGCCTGTCGAGATATTCCGGGCGAATGCCAACCTGCAGCGCCAGGTTTTCTGCCAGCTGGCGGCGTTCGCGCTCGCTGCTGCGTTTTTGCACCCACACCGGCTCGGTGATGATGCGCCAGACCGGCAATCGCGGGTCGAGCGAGGAGAGCGGATCCTGAAACACCATCTGCATGCCGCCCGCGTGGTGCGCCCGCTGACACGCGCCGGTGCTGGGCTTAAGCATGCCCATCAGCAGCTGGGCCAGCGTGCTTTTCCCGCAGCCGGACTCACCGACAATGCCCAGCGTTTCCCCGCGACGGATCTGGAGATCGAGCCCGTTGAGGGCATGGACCTGTTCCGTTACGCGGCCCAGCCAGTTTTTGCGCGCCGCAAAGTTCACGTGCACGCTATCCAGTTCCAGCAGTACATCAGACATGGTGTTTCTCCCGTTGCGGATACCAGCAGGCGGCCTGTTGGCCTTCTGCGCCACTGGGCGCTAAGCGCGGCGTTTCGCTGCATTTCGCCCCGGCGGCAAAGCAGCGCTCGCGGAAGGCGCAACCCTGCGGAAGCTGGCTGAGGTTGGGCACCGTGCCGGGGATGGCGGGAAGCAGGTCGCGCGGCTGGCCGTTTTCCGGTGCGCACCGCAGCAGGCCGATGGAGTAGGGATGCACGGGTCGGTGGATCAGCGTTTGCGTGGCACCGCTCTCGATCACGCTCCCGGCATACATCACGTACATTCTGTCGCAAAGCTGCGACACCACGGCCATATCATGGCTGATAAACAGCACCGAGGTCCCGCTGGCCCGCGCCTTATGCTTCAGCAGGCGCAGCACCTGGAGCTGGACGGTAACGTCCAGCGCGGTGGTCGGTTCGTCGGCGACGATCAGCTCCGGCTCGCAGGAGAAGGCAAGGGCGATCATCACCCGCTGGCGCATGCCGCCGGACAGTTCAAACGGATAACGCTCCATGACCTGCTTCGCGTCCGGGATTTGCATCTCTTCCAGCAGGGTAATCGCCTTCTGCTGCGCCTCGCGCCGCGAAAGAGGCTGATGCTGGCGGATCACCTCCACCATCTGTTTGCCAATCCGCCGCGTCGGGTTGAGGGCGGTCATGGGCTCCTGAAAAATCATCGCCACTCGTGCACCGCGCCACTGGCGAAGCTGTTTCTCGGACGCCGTCAGGACGTTTTCGCCGAGTAACTTCACCTGACCGTGATGAATGCGGTAGCTCCCTTCCGGCAGCAGCCGCATGGCGAGCATGGCGGTCACGGATTTGCCCGATCCCGACTCGCCCACCACGCCGACGATTTCGCCCCTGCCGATCTCCAGCGAGACGTGGTTCAGCGCGTGGACCTCACCGCGAAAAACCGGGAAGCTCAGGTGCAGGTCTTCAATACGTAATACCGGTTCGGTCATCACTGTTTTCCTCCCGATTTCGGATCCAGCAGATCGCGGATACCGTCGCCAAACAGGTTAAAGCCCACGGCGGTAATCAAAATCGCCGCACCGGGAAAGGCGCAGTACCACCACTGGTCCAGCACGTAGTTACGGCCCACGGCCACCATCGCGCCCCATTCGGCGGTGGGCTGCTGCGCGCCCAGGCCAATAAACCCCAGCGTGGCGGCCATCAGAATGGCGCTGCCGATATCCAGCGAAGCCTGCACAATCAGCGGCGGCAGGGCGTTGCGCAGGATATGCCAGCGGATCAAATGCCAGCGGGACGCGCCAAAGGTGCGGGCGGCCTGGACGTAGGTAAACTGGCGCACCACCAGGGTTTGCCCGCGCGCCAGGCGGACGTAAAACGGGATGCGGACAATCGCAATCGCCAGCATGGCGTTAAACAGGCTCGGACCGAGCGCGGCGGCCAGCGCCATAGTCAGCACCAGGGAGGGAATGGAGAGCATAATGTCCATCACCCGCATGATGATGGCGTCGCCGCGCCCGCCCAGCACGCCGGACAAACAGCCCAGCAGCGAGCCAATACCGCCCGCAATCACCACGACCGCCAGCCCGGCGGTAATCGACTGCTGGCTGCCCGTCAGCACGCGGCTGAACAGGTCGCGTCCTACCTCATCGGTACCAAACCAGTGTTGCGCAGAAGGCGCCTGCAGGCGGGCGGTCAGATCCAGCGCGTTCGGGTCATGCGGCACAATCCACGGTGAGGCCACCATCAGAAAGAGCATCGCAATCATAATGACGCCGCCAACGATCGTGAGCGGGCTTTGACGCAGCATCCAGAACAGCTTTGCCCAGTTGATGCGTTGTCCGGCGGTTTTAGCCGGGACGGGCGTTTCCTGCGTTAACATCATTCGGCACCTCCGCGCCCGATTCGCGGGTCAATCCACAGGTAAAGCAGATCGACCACCAGATTAACCAGCACGTAGGCCAGCGAAACGACGACGGCAAAGCCCATCACGGCAGGGAAATCGAGCGCCTGAATTGACGTCACCACCCAGGCGCCCATGCCCGGCCAGGCAAAGACGGTTTCGGTCAGCACGGCGCCGTAAAGCAGATCGCCCAGCGCCAGCCCGAGGACGGTAATGGACGGGATCATCGCATTGGGCAGGGCGTAGCGCAGGACGATGTACCAGCCGGGCAGGCCGCTGGCGCGCGCGGTGCGGATGTAGTCCTCGCTAAGCTGCTCCAGCATCGCCGAACGGACCTGGCGCGCCACGATCCCCAGGTGAACAAACGCCAGCGTCAGCGAGGGTAAAATCAGGTGCTGAAGCGCGTTGAAGAACACCTCACCGTTGCCCTCCAGCAGCGCGTCCAGCAGATAAAATCCGGTGACGTGCGTCGGGGGATCGAGCCAGTCGTCCAGCCTGCCGCCGCCCGGCAGGATCTGCAGGTGCCCGTAGAACAGCACGATGACGCCCAGCCCGAGCCAGAAGGCCGGCGTGGAGATCCCGGTCATCGCCATTAAACGCACCAGGTGATCCAGCCAGCGGTTGCGGTACACCGCCGACAAAATCCCCAGCGGCACGCCGATGACCAGCGCCAGCAGCAGAGAACAAAAGGCCAGCTCCAGCGTGGCGGGGAAAAAGGCCTTCAGGTCTTCCGCTACCGGGCGTCCGGTGCGGATGGACGTGCCTAAATCACCGTGCGCCAGAGCGTCCACGTAGCGGCCAAACTGAACATACAGGGGCTGGTCCAGCCCTAGCTGCTGGCGGATGTTCTGCACGATTTCGTCGCTGGCGCGGTCGCCGGCCAGCAGACGGGCCGGATCGCCGGGGATCAGGTGTGAAATAATAAAGGTGATAATACAGACACCGGCCACCACCAGGATTAACCCCCAGCAGCGCTGGCGCACTATGCTCCAGAACGTCATACGCTTTCCCCCGGCGAGAACCGTTATTTGCTCATGGTGGCGATGTTGAACACCTGCTCGAGCATCGGATTAAAGGTGAAGCCTTTGACCTCTTTGTTCATCGCCAGCTGGTAGTTTTTCTGAAACAGATAAACGTAGGCCGCCTCGTCGATAACCACCTTTTGCGCCTGCTGGTAATCTTTGGTGCGTTCCGCCTGGTCGGTGGTTTTCAGCGCGGCCTGCAGCAGCGAATCAACCTCTTTGTTCTCATAGAACGAGCGGTTGCCCGGCAGCCCTTTTTTGTCCGATTCGAACCAGTAGTTCATGAACATGTACGGGTCGGCAAAGTCCGGGCTCCAGTTGCCGATGGCAATGTCGTAATCGCCTTTTCCGACGCGGTCGCGCATGGTGGCGTTGGCCAGTTTTTCCAGCTTGACGCTAATGCCGATCTTGCCGAGGCTGGCCTGAGTGGAGAGGGCGATAGGCTCCCAGTTCGGATCGTTGTCCGAGTAGAGGAAGGTCAGGCTGGCGGGTTTGTCTTTGACCTTCTCCAGCGCCGCTTTGGCTTTGGCCTCGTCAAAGCTGTACTGCATTGCCGTGGCGTCAAAGCCCCACATGCCTTCCGGGATCGGGCCGCGCATCTGCTTGCCGTTGCCGCTCAGAATACCTTTCACCATCCCCTGGTAATCCGTAGCCCAGGAGATGGCCCGGCGTAAATCCACCTGATTGAGCGGCGCTTTGCTGTTGTTGAGATAGAGGTAAGTCACGCGCAGGGACGGGTATTCTGCGACGGCGACTTTACCTTCCTGCTTCAGGGCCGCAAGCTGGTCGACCGGCAGGGAGTCGGCAATGTCCAGATCGCCGCGGGAAAGCTGCAGTCGGCGCGAGGCGCTCTCACCGATAATTTTCACCGATACGCGTTTAAAGTGCGGCTTCTCACCCTGCCAGTGGGGGTTAGGCACCAGGATCAGCTGCTGGCCTTTCTGCCAGCTTTTCAGCATAAACGGCCCGGAACCGGCGGTGTTTTGCGCCAGAAAACCGCGAGCATCGTCTGCCGCGTTGGCCTTCAGCACCGCCGGGTTAATGATGGACGCCCCGTCGTTTGCCAGCGTGTAGAGGAACGGCGCAAACGGCTGGCTGAGGGTGAACTTCACCGTATGGTCATCGACGGCATCAATTTTCAGGTCTTTCGGGAAGGCTTCAGACGGCCCCTGGCCGAGCTTCAGCAGGCGCTCAAAGGAGAGCTTTACCGCCTCGGCGGTGACCGGCGTGCCGTCGGAAAATTTCGCGTTATCCGCCAGGGTAAAGGTCCACTCTTTCTGGTCTTCAGACGCCTTCCAGCCCGTCGACAGATCGCCTTCCACCTCGGTAGAGCCTGGCTTGTACTTGACCAGACGCTGGTAGGACGGATAGGTGACGGTCCAGTCGTTGTTATCAATGGTGATGGCAGGATCGAGCGTTTGCGGGTCGGCGGCTTTACCGATCGCCAGCATATCTTTCGGGACGGCAGCCAGCGCCAGCGGTGCGCTCAGGGCCAGCGTAGCGGCGATCAGCGTCGAGAGAAGCGATGTTTTCATGGCAGTGCTCCAGGTTTAGAGAGAAGTGTGCGTCAGGGGAAAACAGGCAAAACGGTCGTCAAGCAGCGGGTAGCTGGCGGCGTTCGGCAGTTCGAAGTGCCACCATTCGCTGCTGATACCCACAAAACCACCGCCGAACATGATGGCGTTCAACAGCAGACGGTTGCGCTGGGCGTGCGGCGGCACGGAGGGGTGATACGGATGCGAGCGGTCGTGCATTTCGTCAAAACCGGCCCCCATATCCAGCACGGCGTTATGTTCATCCATCAGGGTGACGTCGATGGCCGTACCGCGGCTGTGATTGGAGCCAATCGCCACGTCGACCACGTATTCCGGGTTAGGGCAGGCATCCCACAGCTGAGCCTGCGCCTGCTGCGGCCGATAGGCGTCGTACACCACCAGCTTCAGCCCGGCCAGCGAGGCAATGCTGATGGCTTTTGCCAGCGCGGTGGCCGCGTCGGTATGCAGCAGGCACAGCGCCTCCTGATAGATCGGATGGCCGGTGATGTTGTCGGCGGTGGCGTACTTCAGATCGATATGCAGCGTGGGAAACGTCTTCGCCACATCAATCAGTTCACTCTCTTCGGGCATAGCTCCGCTCCTTTAGCGTTCGAATTGACCAAACTCTTGTTGTAATTGCCGGTTTACCGCCAGACGCGCCGGGAGCGCCTCACCCAGCGCCTCCACCACGCCCGACAGCAGCAGGTTGAACAGACAGCTCACGGGGGCAAGTGAATCCCAGAAGTGACCGGTATCGGTTTTCACCTGCAGTAAATCCATCGGGTAATCCCGCGCCCACGGGCACCAGATGTCGGTGATTAAGGCCATCGGAATGCCTTTCTCGCTGGCGACGCGGCAGTACTGGCGGGCCATCGCGGAGTAGGTGCGCGTATCGGTCAGCACGACGTACGGGTGCGAAAACCCCGAGTTGAGGGATTCCACCCAGCTGCCGGAAGCGCCCTCCGAATAGCTCACGCGCGGGCGGAGGTACTCGAGGTGGCTGAAGAAGGCGTTGGCAATCCCGCGCGTGGACTGGATCCCCAGCACGAACACCGCGTCGGCGTGGGCGAGGTTGTGCACCACCTGACGGAAGGCGTCCGTTTGCGCCAGCTGGTACACCTGCGTGATGGCATCCACTTCCAGCGACAGGGCGTGCTGAAGGCGGCTGGAAAGGGGGCGCTGCTGCTGCCAGGAGTCCAGCCGCTCGTTCATGCCCCAGGGCTGATACGGATCGCGCAGGCTCTTTTTGGCATCTTCCAGGTTGCGATACCCCAGCTTGCGCAGGAAGCGTCCGACGGTAATTCCGCTGGTCCCGCTCGCCTGACCGATGCTCTCAGCCGTTTCAAACGGGATTTGCGCGGCGTGCGCCAGCAGCCAGCTTCCGACCCGCTTTTCGCTGGGCGTGAGCTGGCTGAACGTCGCTTCGATACGGCTCAACATCTCGGGTTTCGTCGTCATACCGCCTCGCTGTTAACAGGCTGTCAATGGCCGAATTTTTGTTACCTGGTTAACAATGCATGACGCGTGCCATGTTCACAGGGCGGGTGAAACCCGCTGTGCAGTAAACTTCATGCAATATTTGTTTAACCAATGATCAACATTTGTGCAGCGTAGTTCACTTTTGGTGCACTGTCTGACGCGGCAGGTATGAATTTGGTGAATACGTCAGTCCGTTCACATTTTTGATAAGATAGATGTACTGTGAATATAAAAGGGATCCCGGCATGGCAAATCTGCCCTGGCGAGTCAGCGTGCGCCTGATGGCGCTTGCAAAGAAAATAGGGATGGTCGTAGGGATCGTGCTGGTCGTCCTGCTGGCGGTGCGGGTCTATCTCTCGCAGAAGGGACCGGAACTGCACCTGTGGCATACCTGGCGGGCCGATGAGATGTCCGTGCGCGAGATGGATAACGCCGATTTTGCCCGGTATATCGCCCGGGAAAACGCCATTTTCGCCGATCTTGATAATACGGTGACGGCGAAAACAGAGGGCGAGGAACGCACGCCGTTAAACCGCTATTATCGCCAGAGCCTGGTATGGCCGGGACAGTTTACGCCCGATGCCAACCGCTCCTTTGTGCTGATGCCTGCCGGAAAGCCGCGCGGCGCGGTAGTGCTGCTGCACGGTCTGACGGACTCGCCCTACAGCGTCCGGCGGCTTGCCGTGAACTATCAACAGCACGGCTTTGTGGCCGTGGTCCCGCGCCTGCCCGGGCACGGCACCGCGCCCGGCGCGCTGACGGACGTCGACTGGGAGATGTGGCTCGCGGCAACGCGTCTTGCGGTGCGGGAAGCCACGCGTCTGGCGGGCGAGGCTGCGCCTCTGCATCTGGTGGGCTACTCCAACGGCGGGGCGCTGGCGATGAAATACGCCCTCGATGCGCTGGACGCGCCTGCGCTGCGTAAACCGCAGCAGGTGATACTGCTCTCACCGATGATCGGCGTGACGGCCTTTGCGCGCTTTGCCGGTTTCGCCGGGTTACCGGCGCTGCTGCCGGCGTTTGCCAAAGCGGCGTGGCTGAATATCTCTCCGGAATATAACCCGTACAAATATAACTCGTTCCCGGTGAACGCCGCCCGCCAGTCATGGCTTTTGACGAAGGCCCTGCAGGAGCAAATCGGCCGCGAGGCGCGGGAGAACAGGCTGGCGAATTTGCCGCCGATCCTGGCGTTCCAGTCGGTCATGGATTCCACGGTCAGCACCCGCGCGGTGGTGACCGGCCTGTTTGACCAGCTTCCGGCAAACGGCAGCGAGCTGGTGGTGTTTGACATCAATCAGGCAGCCAGCTTCCGTCCGCTGTTCAAACCGTCGTCGTGGACGGCAACCTCGGCGCTGCTGCCGGTTGTGCAGAGGCGTTACGGTGTCACAATTATTACCAATGCCAGCGAGCACAGCTTCTCGACGGTGGCGAAAATCACTCCGGCAGGCAGCACCCGGGAGACGGTCGTGCCGCTCGCGCAGGCCTGGCCGCAGGATGTCTATTCCCTGTCGCACGTTGCGGTGCCGTTCCCGCCGGATGACGATCTCTATGGCCGTGAGCCTGGAGTGAAAAACCGCTACGGCATCAGCCTGGGGACAATTGCGCTCTGGGGCGAAACCTCCGTGTTGAGCGTCGGGAAAGAGGCGCTTATGCGGGTCACCTCGAACCCGTTTTACGACTATATTCAGGAGAGGATAGACAGCCGAATTGGCAGCGGGGAAAAGTAACGTTCCCCTGCGGTGTGAATATGTTAGGTCGCATTGATTAAGTATGTTAAATAGTAGCTTCAAGGCACCTCTCTTTCTCATCGGAACCCATTTTTGTGCTGACGACTCTGATCTACCGAAGCCAGTTGAATTTATCCCGCCCCTCCACCGAGCTGCGGGAACTGGTGGAGCGCGCCCGGATCCGCAATGCCAATCTGAATATCACCGGGGTTCTGCTTGCAAAAGGCAGTGACGTGCTGCAAATACTCGAAGGGGCGGAAGAGAGCGTGCTTAAGCTGTTCCATAGAATCCGTGACGACAAGCGTCACAGTGTAGTGGTAGAGCTGATGCGGGACTATGGCCCGCGCAGACGCTTTGAAAACGTCGGTATGCTGCTGTTCGATCTGCAGAGGCAGTCACCGAAAGAGGTGCTGCAGTCGGTTCTGAATTACAGCAAGCTGGACAGCTATCTCACATCCGATGACCGGGTGTTCAAATTTATCCAGACGTTTATCACGGGTAAACGTCCGGCCCTGTCGGGTGCACGCTACGTACCTGAAAAATGGACGCTTTCACCCGAGGCGTTGCCCTTTGGCGAACACCTGGGGCTGATGGCCAACCAAACCTGTCAGTTTGCGCTCCAGCCCATTGTTGAGCCCTCGGAAGGGAAGATCAGTTCACTTGAAGCCCTTATTCGCGGCAACGACGGCGGCAGCCCGGAGCATTTCTTCAGCACCCTCGACCCGGACAAAATCTACGAAGTCGATCTCCAGACGAAGGCGTATGCCTTTGCTCTCGCGGAAAAGCTGGGCATTGGTAGCCATAAGATTGCGGTAAACCTGCTGCCGATGTCGCTGGTGAATGTTCCCAACGCCGTGGAATTCCTGGTCAGCGAGATAAAAAAACATGGGCTGCAGCCGGAGCAGGTAGTCATTGAAGTGACGGAAAACGAGATGATCTCCGGCTTCAACCAGTTCAATAGCGCCATCAAGCAGCTTCGCGGTGAGGGGATTGGCCTGGCGATCGATGATTTCGGTTCCGGCTATGCCGGTCTCTCGCTGCTGACTCGTTTCCAGCCGGATAAAATTAAAATCGACCGGGAGATAGTCAGCGATATCCACCTCAGCGGCCCGAAGCAGGCGATTGTGCGCTCCATCGTCAGCTGTTGCTCCGATCTCGAAATTACCCTGGTGGCCGAAGGAATCGAGAAGATAGAGGAGTGGTGCTGGCTCGAGTCTGCCGGGATCCGCCGCTTCCAGGGCTTTCTGTTTGCCCGCCCGCAGCTTAATGGCGTCGGTGATATTTACTGGCCGCATCTGGTGCGTTAGCCAATTTTCCTCCCGCGTTATTTCCCCTTCGTCCTGCCTGTGCTTAAATAGCTAAAACGGTTTAACATGGTTTAGCTACGAGGATCACATGAAAAAAATCTGGGTACTTGGCGATGCGGTGGTGGATTTGCTGCCCGATGGAGAAGGCAGATTGCTGCAGTGTCCCGGCGGCGCACCGGCAAACGTTGCGGTCGGTATTGCCCGGCTGGGCGGCCAGAGCGCCTTTATCGGCAGGGTTGGCGACGATCCCTTCGGGCGCTTTATGGCGAAAACTCTCGCTGACGAAAAGGTTGACGTGAAGTCTATGCGCCTTGATCCGGCGCACCGCACCTCAACGGTGGTGGTCGATCTGGATGACCAGGGCGAACGCTCGTTTACCTTTATGGTGCGCCCGAGCGCCGATCTGTTTCTCGAATCCGCCGATCTGCCGACGTTCAGCGCCGGGGAGTGGCTGCACGTCTGTTCCATCGCATTAAGCGCAGAGCCGAGCCGTTCTGCGACGTTTGAGGCGATGGCCGCTATTCGCGAGGCGGGCGGTTACGTCAGCTTCGACCCCAATATTCGCCCGGATCTCTGGCCGGATGAGAACGCGCTGCGTCGCTGCCTGGAGCAGGCCCTGCAGAGTGCCGACGTGGTGAAACTCTCCGTCGAAGAGCTGGCGTTTCTAACCGGAGATGTAGAGGTAAACGTCGGCCTGGACGCGCTGATGGCGCGCTGTCCGGCGCGTCTGGTGCTGGTCACCCAGGGAAAAGAGGGGGTGATCGCCTGGCATGACGGCGCAGTGAAGCACTATCCGGCAACGCCCGTCGAGTGTGTCGATACCACCGGCGCGGGCGATGCCTTCGTCGCCGGACTGCTCTTCGGACTGGCCGCCGGGCAGGACCTGACGCCGGTCATCGCCTTAGCCCAGCGCTGCGGCGCATTAGCCACCACGGCCAAAGGGGCAATGACCGCATTGCCCTGGCAGCACGATCTGTAATTCCCTCCTTCACTGGCCGCCATCCGGCGGCCTGAATTGTCGCCTCGATCACACTTACTAAAACAGTTTAGCAAAAAAGATTGCCGATCCAAAATTCATAGGTTTAGTATCAGCAACCTAAACCGGTTTAGCTATTTAGCACGTTTAATGACTTCTTTTAGGGATGCGACAAAATGTATAAAAAACGCAGACTTGCCGTGATGATAGGCATGCTGGCCGGAAGTACCTCTGTTTTTGCCCAGACGGATATGACAAGTATCGAAGCGCGTCTTGCCGCGATGGAGCAGCGCCTCCAGGCTGCGGAAACGCGTGCGCAGGTGGCTGAGAAACGCGCCACGGATGCGGAACAAAAAACGCAGCAGCTGGTGGCCGCCCAGCAGCAGACGCAAACGACAGCCCAGGCGGTGGCGCAGCGCACCACCGCGCTGGAGAAGAAGGCGGATCAAAGCAGCGGATTTGAGTTCCACGGCTACGCCCGTTCGGGTCTGCTGATGAACGATGCGGCCTCCAGCAGCAAAAGCGGTCCTTATCTGACCCCGGCCGGAGAAACCGGCGGCGCGGTAGGGCGTCTGGGTAACGAAGCCGACACCTACGTCGAGCTGAACCTGGAGCACAAGCAAACTCTGGATAATGGCGCCACCACGCGCTTTAAAGCGATGCTGGCCGACGGTCAGCGGACCTATAACGACTGGTCAGCCGATACCAGCGATCTTAATATTCGCCAGGCCTTCGCGGAGCTGGGCAACCTGCCTGATTTTACCGGCGCGCTGAAGGGCAGCACCTTCTGGGCGGGTAAACGCTTCGACCGCGACAACTTTGATATTCACTGGCTGGACTCCGACGTGGTGTTCCTGGCCGGTACCGGCGGCGGCGTCTACGACGTGAAATGGAACGAGTCGCTGCGCAGCAACTTCTCCATCTACGGCCGCAACTTCGGCAGCGTGGAGCAGACCGACAATAACGTTCAGAACTATATTCTCAGCATGAACCACTTCGCCGGACCGTTCCAGCTGATGGTGAGCGGCCTGCGGGCGAAGGATAACGACGACCGTAAAGACACCAACGGCGATCTCATCAAAACTGACGCCGCCAATACAGGCGTTCATGCGCTGGTCGGGTTGCACAACGAGAGCTTCTACGGCCTGCGGGAAGGGACAGCCAAAACGGCGCTGCTGTACGGTCACGGGCTGGGTGCGGAAGTGAAAAGCATCGGATCCGACGGCGCGCTGCTGTCTGAGGCGGATACCTGGCGCTTCGCAAGTTACGGTGTCACGCCAGTCGGCGGCGGCTGGAGCGTTGCGCCCGCCGTACTGGCGCAGAGCAGTAAAGATCGCTACGTCAAGGGCGACAGCTATGAGTGGGTGACGCTTAACACCCGCCTGATTAAAGAAGTGACGCAGAAC
The DNA here is from genome assembly GCF_053709655.1 of Enterobacter sp. UPMP2060. Taxonomy (NCBI): domain Bacteria; kingdom Pseudomonadati; phylum Pseudomonadota; class Gammaproteobacteria; order Enterobacterales; family Enterobacteriaceae; genus Enterobacter; species Enterobacter sp. UPMP2060. The sequence continues at coordinate 3,834 of NZ_JBSKJQ010000003.1, read as the reverse complement.
TTCGCCCTGGCGTTTGAGGGAAGCTATCAGTACATGGATTTAAATCCGGAAGGCTATAAGGACCGCAACGCCGTCAACGGCAGTTTCTACAAGCTGACCTTTGCGCCGACGTTAAAAGCGAGCAAAATCGGCGATTTCTTCAGCCGTCCGGAGCTGCGCCTGTTTGCCACCTGGATGGACTGGAGCAGCAAACTGGATCATTACGCCAGCGATGATGCCTTTGGCAGCAGCGGCTTCAACGCCGGCGGGGAATGGAACTTTGGGGTCCAGATGGAAACCTGGTTTTAACCCATCACGCTCCCGCTTTGCGGGAGCGTTTCGCACATCATAAAAAGAAGTCAGGCAGAGGTATCTATGGATTTTAATCAAATCGCCCGCGAGCTTATTCCGCTGCTCGGTGGCAAGGAAAATATTGCCAGCGCGGCGCACTGCGCAACGCGTCTACGTCTGGTGCTGGTCGATGACGCGCTTGCGGATCAGCAGGCGATCGGCAAGGTCGACGGCGTAAAAGGCTGTTTTCGTAACGCCGGACAGATGCAGGTGATTTTTGGCACGGGCGTGGTCAACAAGGTCTACGCCGCGTTTATTCAGGCGGCGGGGATTAGCGAATCCAGTAAATCTGAGGCTGCGGATCTGGCGGCGCGCAAGCTGAACCCGTTCCAGCGCATTGCCCGTCTGCTCTCCAACATCTTTGTCCCGATCATTCCCGCGATTGTGGCATCCGGCCTGCTGATGGGCCTGCTCGGCATGGTGAAAACCTACGGCTGGGTCAATGCGGATAACGCCATCTACATCATGCTGGACATGTGCAGCTCCGCGGCGTTTATCATTCTGCCTATTCTGATCGGCTTTACCGCCGCGCGGGAATTTGGCGGTAACCCGTATCTCGGCGCGACGCTGGGCGGCATTCTGACGCACCCGGCGCTGACCAACGCCTGGGGCGTGGCCTCCGGCTTCCACACCATGAACTTCTTCGGCCTTGAGATTGCGATGATTGGCTATCAGGGCACGGTGTTCCCGGTGCTGCTGGCCGTCTGGTTTATGAGCATCGTCGAGAAAAACCTGCGCCGCGCGATCCCGGACGCGTTAGACCTGATCCTGACGCCGTTCCTTACCGTCGTTATCTCCGGCTTTATCGCCTTGCTGATTATCGGCCCGGCGGGGCGCGCGCTGGGCGACGGCATCTCCTTTATCCTGAGCACGTTAATTGAACACGCGGGCTGGCTGGCCGGGCTGCTGTTCGGCGGGCTTTACTCGGTGATTGTGATCACCGGTATTCACCACAGCTTCCACGCGATTGAAGCCGGGCTGCTGGGTAATCCGTCGATTGGCGTTAACTTCCTGCTGCCTATCTGGGCCATGGCGAACGTGGCGCAGGGCGGCGCCTGTCTGGCGGTGTGGTTCAAAACCAAAGATGCCAAAATCAAAGCCATTACCTTACCGTCGGCGTTTTCTGCGATGCTGGGCATCACCGAAGCGGCCATTTTTGGTATCAACCTGCGCTTTGTTAAGCCGTTTATCGCCGCGCTGATCGGCGGCGCGGTGGGCGGGGCCTGGGTGGTCTCAGTCCATGTCTACATGACCGCCGTTGGGTTAACCGCCATTCCGGGCATGGCCATCGTGCAGGCCAGCTCGCTGCTCAACTATATTATCGGTATGGTGATTGCCTTCGGCGTGGCGTTTACCGTCTCACTGCTGCTGAAATATAAAACGGACTCTGAATAATGACGTTACCTTCCCGCTGGCCTGCGATCCTGCAGGCCGTTATGAAAGGCCAGCCGCGGGCGCTGGCGGATAGCCACTATCCGCAGTGGCACCCCGCGCCGGTGACGGGGCTGATGAACGATCCCAACGGGTTTATCTGGTTTGCCGGCCGCTACCACCTGTTCTATCAGTGGAACCCGCTGGACTGCGAGCATCGGTTTAAATGCTGGGGGCACTGGAGCTCTGCGGACCTGGTGCACTGGCAGCACGAGCCGCTGGCGCTGATGCCGGATGAAGAGTATGACCGCAACGGCTGCTACTCCGGTAGCGCCGTGGATAACGATGGCGTTTTAACACTGTGCTATACCGGCAACGTCAAGTTCGATGACGGCAGCCGCACCGCCTGGCAGTGCCTGGCGGTGGAACAGCCGGACGGGACCTTTACGAAGCTGGGGCCGGTGCTGGCGCTGCCGGAAGGCTATACCGGCCACGTGCGCGACCCGAAGGTGTGGCAGCACGACGGGATGTGGTACATGGTGCTCGGCGCGCAGGATCTGCAAAAGCGCGGCAAGGTGCTGCTGTTTAAGTCAGCCGATTTGCACGCCTGGACGTCATGCGGGGAAATCGCCGGTCACGGCGTCAACGGCCTGACGGACGCGGGTTATATGTGGGAGTGTCCGGACCTGTTCGCCCTCGACGGAACGCACATCCTGATTAGCTGTCCGCAGGGGCTGGCGCGCGAGCCGCATCGCTATCTCAACACCTATCCGGCGACCTGGATGAGCGGTGCGTTTGACTATGCAAACGCCGCGTTCGATCACGGCGAGCTGCACGAGCTGGACGCGGGCTTTGAGTTTTACGCTCCGCAAACGACGCTGGCGGAAGACGGCCGACGCATTCTGATCGGCTGGATGGGCGTACCGGACGGGGAAGAGATGTTTCAGCCAACCCGGGCACACGGCTGGATGCACCAGATGACCTGCCCGCGCGAATTACGCTATCGCGACGGCAGGCTCTGGCAGACTCCGGCGCGCGAGCTGGCGGCGCTGCGTGAAGATGAGCAGCGCTGGCAGGGGCGCGCCAGCGAGGCGCCGGACCTGGACGCGACGCGCCTGGAGTTTGAGCTGAGCGCATCGCAGGTGAATGTCGATTTTGGCGGCGCGCTGCGCCTCACGGTCGATGAGCAGGGTATACGTCTTGAACGCGCGAGCCTGAAAACCGGTGAAACGCTGACCCGCTACTGGCAGGGCGACGTCACTCATTTACGCGTTCTCTGCGACCGCTCCAGCGTTGAAATCTTCATCAATCACGGTGAAGGGGTGATGAGCAGCCGCTATTTTCCTGACCATCCGGCCCGGGTGCGATTCGAAGGTGCGTCCGATATCACATTACGCTACTGGTCGCTGCGCGCCTGCATGATAGAATGAGGGTTTTGGCAGCCGGATCTAAGTCGTTGTGAGAAAAACAAAACGCGTCACCATTAAAGACATCGCGGAGCTGGCGGGTGTGTCAAAAGCCACCGCCAGTCTGGTCCTGAACGGGCGCAGCAAAGAGCTTCGCGTGGCGGAAGAGACGCGCGAGCGCGTGCTGGCGATTGCAAAAGAGCACCACTATCAGCCCAGCATTCACGCCCGGTCGCTGCGCGATAACCGCAGCCACACCGTTGGTCTGGTGGTCCCGGAGATCACCAACTACGGTTTTGCCGTGTTTTCTCACGAGCTTGAGACGCTGTGCCGCGAGGCGGGCGTTCAGCTGCTGATCTCCTGCAGCGATGAAAACCCGGGCCAGGAGACGGTGGTGGTGAACAACATGGTGGCGCGTCAGGTTGACGGGCTGATTGTGGCCTCCAGCATGCTTAACGATGCGGACTACCACAAGCTGAGCGAGCAGCTGCCCGTTGTCCTGTTTGACCGCCACATCAACGACAGCGCGCTGCCGCTGGTCATCACCGATTCGATTACTCCAACGGCGGAACTGGTGGCCGACATTGCGCGCCAGCACCCTGATGAATTCTACTTCCTCGGCGGCCAGCCGCGCCTTTCTCCGACGCGCGACCGCCTGGAAGGGTTTAAGCAAGGTCTGCGAGAGGCGGGCGTGGAGCTGCGCCCCGAGTGGATCATTCACGGCAAC